>CALFRR010000098.1 GCA_937919435.1 uncultured Alphaproteobacteria bacterium
TCGGAAGTGTCGGCGCTGCTCGGCCGCATCCCCTCGGCGGTGGGCTATCAGCCGACGCTCGCCACCGAGATGGGCGCCCTCCAGGAGCGCATCACCACCACCCAGAAGGGGTCGATCACCTCGGTCCAGGCGATCTACGTGCCGGCCGACGACCTGACCGACCCGGCCCCGGCGACCTCCTTCGCCCACCTCGACGCGACCACCGTTCTGTCGCGCTCGATCGCCGAGAAGGGCATCTACCCGGCGGTGGACCCGCTCGACTCGACCAGCCGCATCCTGTCGCCGACGGTCGTCGGCGAGGAGCACTATGCGGTCGCCCGTCAGGTGCAGTCGATCCTGCAGCGCTACAAGTCGCTCCAGGACATCATCGCCATCCTCGGCATGGACGAGCTCTCCGAAGAGGACAAGCTGGTCGTCGCCCGCGCCCGCAAGATCGAACGCTTCCTGTCGCAGCCGTTCCACGTCGCCGAAGTGTTCACCGGCTCGCCCGGTAAGCTGGTCGATCTGAAGGACACCATCCGCGGCTTCAAGGGGCTGTGCGACGGCGACTACGACCACCTGCCGGAAGCCGCCTTCTACATGGTCGGCACCATCGAAGAAGCGGTCGAGAAGGCCAAGAAGCTCGCCGCCGAAGCGGCCTGAGCGAGCGTCGTCAGGCATGACGGACCGGCGGGCCCCCGCCGGCACGTCCTCCCGAGAAGAGGCGGATATGGCCGAAGGCTTCAAGTTCGATCTGGTTTCCCCGGCGCGTCTCGTCCTCTCCGAGGAGGCGACGCAGGTCGTCGTCCCCGGCAGCGAGGGCGAGTTCACCATGCTCAAGGGGCATTCGCCGTTCATGACGACGATCCGGCCCGGCGTGGTCGAAGTGACCGCGGCGGGCGGCAGGGTCAGCCGCATCTTCGTGCGCGGCGGCTTCGCCGATGCCTCGCCGGCCGGCCTGACCATCCTCGCCGAACAGGCGGTGCCGGTCGAAGAGCTGCGCGCCGATCTGATCGCCCAGGAGATCCGCGACGCCGAAGAGGACGTCGCCGATGCCAAGAGCGACGAGGCCAGGCGGGTGGCCCAGGAACGGCTCGACCAACTGCAGGCGGTGTTCGCCGCGGTGGCGGGTGGCACCGCCCACTGAGCCGTCGTCTCCACGAATTCCGTCGAAGGCCCCGGGCGACCGCTCGGGGCCTTCGTCGTTTCCGGACCGGGCCATGACCCCCGCGCCGGACCACCCCCCCCGTGTGGCGCCGCCGGAATCGCGTCCGCTTCGCTCTTCCCGGTTCTGCCGGCGCGGAACATGCTCTAGTCTCGGCCCCGACGAGACGACCGGCGAGGGGCGCATGCGGGCTCGACGGAAGGTGCCGAGGCGATGGATCGCGACGATCGCGATCGTCCTGGCGACGAGCCTTTCGGCCGTCGCCGGAGAAGGCGGCACGCCTGCCCCTCCTGCCCCTCCTGCCCCTCCCGGCCCTCCGGCCCGTCAGACGGCGCCCGGAGGATCCGAGCCGACCGTCCTGCCCGCCCCGGTTCCCCCGGAGCCGCGGCCGATGCGGCTTCTGCTGGTCCGCGACGACGGCGACTGCGGCACCACCTGTGCCGAGTGGATCTCGGCCGAAGGCGATTTCGTCGATGCGACACCCGAGGTCTTCCGTACCTTCTTCCGGAAGATCGGCGACCGGCCTCTGCCGATCCTGTTCCATTCGCGCGGCGGCTCCAGCAATGCGGCGATGGAAGTGGCACGGCTGCTGCGACAGCGTCGGGCGGAGGTGGCGGTCGGCCGGACGATCCTGCCCGGCTGTCTCGCCCCCGGCGCCGCCTGCGGACCGGACCGGCCGACCACGCCGCTTCCCGGCGAGCCGGCGCTGTCCGGCGTCTGTCTCTCGGCCTGCGTCTTCGCCTTCGCCGGCGGAACCACCCGGGTGGCCGGCCGCGGCGCGCGGGTCGGGGTCCATCAGGCCTCGGTCGCCGAACAGGTGAGCAAGCGCTGGCGGGTGCGCTATCGGATCGGGCCGGACGGCAACCGGGTGGAGATCGGTCGCGAGTTGATCGACGAGACCCGGACGAAGGTCACCCCGCGGGCGCTCGGCGAAGGCGATCCGTTCTACGACCGGGTCGCCGCGCACTTCCGCGGTCTCGGTGTCGGCGAGACGCTCGTCGCGCTGTCGGCGGCGACCCCGGCGGCGAAGATCCGGCTGCTCACCCCCGCCGAACTCTCCGAGACGGGGCTGGTCACCCGTGACGGCGGCCTCGAATCGGTTCTGCCGACCACCCGCATCGTCCATTTCGTCCGTCCGGTGCCCGCCCCCGACGGAGCCCCGGCCGACGCCTATCGGCCGGTGGTCCCGGTCGCTCTGTCGGCCGCGGCGAAGATCGCGCTCGAAGACGGCGGCGAAGTCGCCCTGCATTTCGACACGATCCACGGATCGCCGACGATCGGCTGGCGCGTGGCGCTCGACCGGGCGTCCCTGCCGACGGCGGCGACGATCGTCTGGTTGCGGATCACCACCGCCGAGCGCGTCCTCGGAGGCGGCGTGCTCCGCGCCGTCCGCCCGTCCGCCGACGCGCCGCTGCCGATGGGACAGCTCGAGCTCTCCCAGTTCTGCGGGCTCGCGACGGCACCGACGAGCGTGTTCCAACTGGCCTACCGCCCGACCCCGGACGCCCCGACGATCGTCGGGTCGGCGACCGTCGGTCCGCTCGGCGAACTCGCGCGGTTGCGCGCCTTCGTCTGTCCTCAGGCCGCTCCGCCCGCATCCGCGGCACCGACGCCGGTCGAGAGACCGTCCGCGAAGCCGCGGAAGGCCTCGACCACCCGCTCGTAGACCGGCCGCTTGAACGGCACCACCAGCGCCGGCAGGTTGTCGATCGGCTCCCACCGCCACTCGGCGAACTCACGCTCGCCGCCGGCCGGCGGATGGTCGATGTCGATCTCGCTCTCCTCGCCGTCGAATCGGAAGGCGAACCACAGCTGGGTCTGGCCCCGCCACTTGTACATCCAGCGTTCGCCGACCACCTCGCGCGGGATGTCGTAGCTCCACCATTCCGGCGCGACGCCGAGCAGGGTCGCCCGACGCACCCCGGTCTCCTCCCACAGTTCGCGGCGGGCGGCGTCGTGCGGATCCTCGCCCGGATCGACGCCGCCCTGCGGCATCTGCCACTGGTGGCCTTCGGAGACGTGTTCGACCAGATCCTGGTCGGCGCGCCGGCCGATCCAGACGCGGCCGCGCGCGTCGAACAGGCAGATGCCGACGCACGGACGGTAGGGGAGCCGATCGAAGTCGGTCGGGGTCATCGGCGGGTCCTCGCGAAGCGGAGAGGCGGCGCGACCGCGCCGGGAACGGGTTCGGTCACCGGTCTATCCATGGCGGACCCGCTTGTCACCGTCACGACGATCGGCGCCGACTTGAAATGTTCGCACCGAGCCGCCACTGTCTTTCCGTCGGATCCGACGATCCGATCGGAGTCGCGCGGGGAGTTCCGGCGCCACCGGAAACGGGGCCGGATCCGTCGCGACGACGCACTCGAACGGAGGTCACTCATCTGACCATCATGCAGATCGACGAGGACGTGGCGGGCCACGTTTCCTCACCCGACGCCCGGAGCCTGGCCGCCGCGGCCCTGCCGGACGTGGAGACCCTGTCCGGGCTGGTCTTCAAGAGCCTCGACGAATCGAAGGCCGAGGACATCGTCACCCTCGACGTCCGAGAGAAGTCGTCGATTGCCGACGTGATGATCGTCGCGTCGGGCCGATCGAACCGCCATGTCGGCGCCATCGCCGACCGGCTGCTCGAGGAACTCGCCGGAATCGGCGCCCATCCGCTCGGAGTCTCCGGCCTGCCGCATTGCGACTGGGTGCTGGTCGACCTCGGCGACGTCCTGGTCCACCTGTTCCGGCCGGAAGTCCGCGGCTTCTACAATCTCGAGAAGATGTGGTCGGCCGAGACACCGGTCCCGGGCAAGGGACCGGCCGCCTGAGGCGACCGGAGCGTGAGCGGTGAAGGTGACGATCGCGGCGGTCGGGCGGATGAAGTCCGGCCCGGAACGCGAACTCCTCGACCGGTACCTCGATCGGGCCGGAAAGCAGGGCCGTGGGCTCGGCATCACCCGGGTCGAGGTGCGTGAGGTCGGCGAATCGCGCGCCGCCCGTGCGGAGGACCGCAAGGCGGAGGAGGCGGGCGAGCTGCTCGCCGCCGTCCCGCCCGGTGCCGCGCTGGTGGTGCTCGACGAGACCGGTGGGCAGATGACCTCGGAGGCCTTCGCCCGCTGGGTCGGCGCCCGGATCGACGCCGGTCGCGATCTCGCCCTGCTGATCGGCGGGGCCGACGGTCACGGACCGGCGGTGGTCGAGCGGGCCGACCTCGTCCTCGCCTTCGGTGCTTTGACCTGGCCGCACCAGATGGTACGCATCCTCATGGCCGAGCAGATCTACCGGGCGACGACGATTCTCGCCGGTCACCCTTATCACCGCGCGTGAGGGACGTCGCAGCGGCGGCCACGACTTCGCCGGGGGAGGACCGGGACGGGATGACGTCGAGTTCGACGACGCGGCACCGACCGCGGCCCGACCGGGGCCGCGATCGCGGTGTCGTGCTCTCGCTCGCCCTCCTCGCCCTCCTCGCGCTTCCGCCGGCCCGCTCCACCGCCGCCGAAGACCCGCCGGCCTCCGCCCGAGAGGAACTCGAGACGGCTCGCCGGGCGGTCGAGGCCGGTCGCGAGAAGCAGACCGACCTCCGCCGAGAGATCGACGCGCTCGACCGCGACCGCACCCGGATCGGCGAACGTCTGATCGAGAGTGCCGCCCGGGCGCGGGCGCTCGAGACCGCGCTGACCCGGGGCGAAGGCCGCATCGCCGAGTTGACCCGACGCACCGAAGAGCTCCGCGCCTCGCTCGCCGCCCGCCGCGGCGTGCTCGCCGAGGTGCTGGCCGCGCTGCAACGGATCGGCCGCAAGCCGCCTCCGGCGATCGTCGTCCGTCCGGAAGACGCCCGCGCCGCGGTGCGCAGCGCCATTCTGGTCGGCGCGTTGTTGCCGGAACTGAGAGCGGAAGCCGAGCGGCTGGTCGCCGACCTCGACGCTCTCGATCGGACCAGAACCGACGCCGAAGCGGAACGCGACCGCCAGAAGGCCGAGGCGACCGCTCTCGCCGACGAGCAGGTGCGGCTGCGTCAGTTGGTCGAGGAACGACGCAAGGCCCGCGACGAGCGGGAGAAGTCGCTGATCGAAGCCCAGCGGGCGACCGACGAGACGGCACGCCGGGCCGGTGGTCTCGAGGAATTGATCGGCCGACTGGAGACGAGTCCCGCCGCGTCCGAACCGCCGGCCAAACAGGCGGCCCTGCCCGAAGCGGCGCCCCCTCGGCCGACGCTCGCCTTCGCCGACGCCCGCGGGCGGCTCTCACCGCCGGTCGGCGGTGACCTGGTACGCCGCTTCGGCGAAGACGACGGTTTCGGCGGCGGTCCGGCGCGCGGTTTGACCTATGCGGCGCGGGCCGGTGCGGTGGTGACGAGCCCCTGCGAGGGCCGTGTCGTCTTCCTCGGACCGTTTCGCAGTTACGGCAGACTCTTGATAATCAACGGTGGCGGCGGATATCATGTCGTACTCGCCGGTCTCGCCCGGATCGACGTCGAGGCGGGACAGTTCGTATTGACCGGAGAACCGGTCGGTGTGATGGGCGGTCCGACGGCTCCCGGTCTTCTCGGGGCCGCAACGGATCGACCGAGCCTCTACGTCGAATTCCGAAAAGACAACACCTCGATCGACCCCATGCCGTGGTGGGCGGGTCCTCGTGACGAGAAGGTTCGCGGATGATGCGCAAGGTTTCGCTGCTGGTGGTCGGAATGCTGATGGGGGCGGGCGTCGCCGTCGGTGTCGGTCAGGGACGGCAGTTCATCGCCGGTCATGCGGTCGCCGCGGCGGCGGACACCTATCGTCAGCTCAATCTGTTCGGCGACGTCTTCGAGCGGGTGCGCTCCGAATACGTCGAGCAGCCCGACGACGGCAAGCTGATCGAATCGGCGATCAACGGCATGTTGACTTCCCTCGATCCCCATTCGAGCTACATGAATCCCAAGTCGTTCAAGGACATGCAGGTCCAGAACAAGGGCGAGTTCGGTGGTCTCGGGATCGAGGTGACGATGGAGGACGGCCTCGTCAAGGTCGTCACGCCGATCGACGACACGCCGGCGGCCCGGGCCGGCATCCGCGCCGGCGATCTGATCACCCATCTCGACGGCGAAGCGGTCTCCGGCCTCAGCCTCAATCAGGCGGTCGACAGGATGCGCGGACCGGTCAACGCCGCGATCACCCTGACGGTGAAGCGCGAGGGCGCCGACAAGCCGCTGGAGATCAAGATCGTCCGCGACATCATCCGGATCAAGTCGGTCCGCTTCCGCGAGGAAGGCGGCGACATCGGCTACATCCGCATCACCCAGTTCACCGAGCAGACCTCGGACGGGCTGCGCGACGCGGTCGAGAAGATCGCCAAGAACCTGCCCGGCGACAAGCTGAAGGGCTACGTCCTCGACCTGAGGAACAATCCCGGCGGCCTTCTCGATCAGGCGGTGGCGGTCTCCGACGCCTTCCTCGAGCGCGGCGAGATCGTCTCGACCCGCGGCCGCAATGCCGACGAGACGCAGCGCTTCAATGCCCGCTCCGGCGATCTGACCCGGAACAAGCCGATGATCGTGCTGATCAACGGCGGCTCCGCCTCGGCCTCCGAGATCGTCGCCGGCGCGCTCCAGGATCACAAGCGGGCGACCATCGTCGGCACCCGCTCGTTCGGCAAGGGCTCCGTCCAGACGATCATCCCGCTCGGTCAGAACGGTGCGATCCGGCTGACCACGGCGCGCTACTACACGCCGTCGGGCCGGTCGATCCAGGCCAAGGGCATCGCCCCGGACATCGAGATCCTGCAGGACACGCCCGAGGATCTGAAGGGCCGCGACGACACCAAGGGCGAGGCGAGCCTCAAGGGCCATCTGAAGAACCCGACCGACGGGACGGCTTCCGAGGAGAAGACCGGGTCGCAGGCCTACGTTCCGCCGGACACCAAGGACGACAAGGCGCTGAATCTGGCGTTCGACCTGCTGCGCGGAAACAAGTCGTCGTCGGCCTTCCCGCCGAATCCCAAGGCGGCCGTGGCGAACTGACGGTCCGACGGTCGGTGCCGCTTCCCGCGGCACCCGATCGTCGCCCAGGAGCGGTCGGATGGCCAACGATCTCGGCGCCCCTCTCGGACTACGGCCGGCCAAGCGCAGTTGGTGGCGGCGCATTCCCTTCGGGATGATCGGGATGCTGATTCTGGCGCTGATGGGTACCATCGGCGGCATCTGGGTCGCCGTGATCCGCGACCCGATGGGCGGCCAGCCGATCGCCGTCGCCGCCATCGACCGCACCAAGACCGGGATCGGACGCGCCGACGTCTCCGTCTCCGTCGCCGACGACGGGAAGCCGGCGAAACCCGCCGAGACCGCCTCCGCCGAGCCGGCGAAGGACAAGTCCACCGCGGCCCCGGCGGGCGACGCGACCAGCGTGCGACGCGCGCCGGAAGCGGTCGAGGGGCAACCGCTCCCCACTCAGCCGATCGCCCGGGTGACCGAGAAGGGCAAATATGGCCTGTTGCCGCGCATCGCCTCGGACGGCAGCCGGCCGTTCGACGTCTATGCCCGGCCGGCCAAGCATCGTCCGCAGGCGACCGGCCGCGTGGCGATGATCGTCGGCGGCCTCGGCCTGTCGCAGACCACCACCCAGGAGGCGCTCCGGGTCCTGCCGCCGGACGTGACGCTCGCCTTCGCACCCTACGGATCGAGCCTCGACCGCTGGGTCCAGAACGCCCGCGGCGACGGTCACGAGCTCCTGTTGCAGGTGCCGATGGAGCCCTTCGACTACCCCGACAACGATCCCGGCCCCCATACGCTGCTCGCCTCGGCGAGCCCGGAGATCAACGCCGACCGCCTCGAATGGCTGATGTCGCGGATCACCAACTACGCCGGCGTGGTCAACTACCAGGGCGCCAAGTTCACCGCCGGCGAAACGGCGCTCGCCCCCGTCCTGCGCACCCTCGCCGGCCGCGGCGTGGTCTACGTCGACGACGGCGGTTCGAGCCGATCGACCGCCGAGGCGGTGGCCCGCAACGTCGGGATTCCCTTCGCCCGCGGCGACGTCTCGATCGACACGGTCCCCAGCGACGACGCGATCGAGACCCGTCTGGCGCAGCTCGAACAGGTCGCCCGCGCCCGCGGCAGTGCCATCGGGCTGGCGAGCGCGCTGCCGATCACCCTGCGCCATCTCCAGACCTGGGCGAAGGGCCTCGAGTCGCGCGGCCTCGTGCTGGTGCCGGTCAGCGCCGTGGTCGGTACGCCGCCCGGCTGACCGGGCGCCGTCGCCTCCCGAGAACGGCGGTTCAGAGACCGAGACCGAGCCGCCGCAGTTCGGTCGACGAGAGTGCGATCCGCGGCGGATGCAGCACCACCCAGGCCGGCGGCCGGCGGGAAGCGAGCGCGATGCCGTCGCGTTCGGCGGTGCGATGCGCCCCCAGGGCGATCGCCGTCGGGGCGGAGAGCGGCGCGCTGCCGGCGCCGGGGCGATCGACGACGGCGATCGGCATCGCCGCGGCGATCCGCCGCCACTGCTGCCAGCGGTGGAAACCGGCGAGATTGTCCGCCCCCATCAGCCAGACGAAACGCACCGCCGGCCGGGTGGCGGCGAGTCGCTCGACCGTGCGCCAGGTGTAGACCGAGCCGAAGGTCGCCTCGAAGGCGCTCACCACGATCCGCGGATGGTGCATCAACCGGCGGGTGGCGGCCAGCCGCGCCTCCAGCCGGGCGAGATCGCCCGCGTTCTTCAGCGGATTGCCCGGCGTGACCAGCACCCAGACCCGGTCGAGACCGAGCCGGGCGAGCGCCGCCTCGGCGATCCGGCGATGGCCGAGGTGGGGCGGATTGAACGAGCCGCCGAGCAGACCGATGCGCATCCCCGGCGCGCTCGGCGGCACCTTGCGATCGGCGGCGCCGAGCCCTGAGACGTGATCGGTCGGGGTCGCCGCCACCGGCGTCACGCCCGGATCTGCCCGGTGCCGCGCACCCGGTACTTGAACGAGACGAGCTGATCGACGCCGACCGGCCCGCGCGCATGCATCTTGCCGGTGGCGATGCCGATCTCCCCGCCCATGCCGAATTCGCCGCCGTCGGCGAACTGGGTCGAGGCGTTCCACAGGAGGATCGCCGAATCGATCTCGTTCATGAACCGCTCGGCGGTGGCCGGGTCGTCGGTGACGATCGCCTCGGTGTGGTGCGAACCGTATTTCTCGATGTGGGCGATCGCCCCGCCGACGCCGTCGACCAGCGCCACCGAGAGGATCGCGTCGAGATATTCGGTCGACCAGTCGGCTTCGGTGGCCGGGGTCGCGTCCGGGACCAGCGCGAGCACCTCCTTCGAGGCGCGGATCTCGCAGCCCTTGGCCCGCAACGCGGCGACGATCGGGACGAGATGGGTCTTCGCCACCGCGCGATCGACCAGCAGCGTCTCGGCCGCCCCGCAGATCCCGGTGCGTCGCAGCTTGGCGTTGACCACGATCGAGATCGCCATGTCGAGATCGGCGGCCTTGTCGACGTAGACGTGGCAGATGCCCTCGAGATGCGAGAACACCGGCACCCGCGCCTCCTCCTGGACCCGGGCGACCAGCGACTTGCCGCCGCGCGGCACGATCACGTCGATCGTTCCAGAGAGACCGGAGAGCATCGCCCCGACCGCCGCACGGTCGCGGGTCGGCACCAGTTGGACGGCGTTCTCGGGAAGGCCGGCGGCGAGAAGGCCGCGGCGCAGCGCCGCGACGATCGCGCTCGACGAGCGGAAGCCGTCCGAGCCGCCGCGCAGGATCGCCGCATTGCCGGCCTTCAGGCACAGCGCGCCGGCATCGGCGGTGACGTTCGGCCGGCTCTCGTAGACGATGCCGATCACCCCGAGCGGCGTGGCGACGCGCTCGATCTTCAGACCGTTCGGCCGCTCCCAGGCGGCCAGCACCCGGCCGACCGGATCGGGCAGCGCGGCGACCGCCTCGAGCCCGCCGGCGATCGCCTCGATCCGGGTCGGGGTGAGCGTCAGCCGGTCGATGAAGCTGCCGGAGAGCCCCTTGGCCCGCCCGTCGGCGAGATCGAGGGCGTTGGCGGCGAGGATCTCGTCCTCGGCGGCGCGGATCTCGCCGGCCATCGCGTTCAGTGCGGCGTTCTTCGCCGCGGTCGGGACGAGGGCGAGGGCGTGGGCGGCGGTGCGGGCGGCACGGCCGATCCCGTTCATCAGGGTGGCGACCGAGGTGGTCGAGCCGGTCTCGTCGGTCGTACGCATCATTCGCCCCTCATCACCAGATGATCGCGGTGGATCATCTCCTTGCGTCCGGTATAGCCGAGGATCTCCTCGATTTCCTGGCTCTTGTGGCCGAGGATCGCGGCGGCGTCGGGCGCGTCGAAGGCGACGATGCCGCGCCCCAGCTCCTCGCCCTCCGGACCGACGATCAGCACCGTGTCGCCGCGGTGGAAACCGCCCTCGACCGCGGTGCAGCCGGCCGGCAGCAGGCTCTTGCCCGAATGCAGCGCCTTCGCCGCACCGGCGTCGACCCGGATCGTGCCGCGATCGTCGAGCGACCCGGCGATCCATTTCTTGCGCGCCGCGATCGGATCGGTGGCGGCGAGGAACCAGGTGGCGTTGGCGCCGTCCGAGATCGACCGCAGCGGATGGAGCCGTTTGCCGAGAGTGATCACCATCGCGGTGCCGCCTTCGGTGGCGATCTTGCCGGCGTCGATCTTGGTCTTCATGCCGCCCTTCGACAGTTCCGAGGCGGCGCCGCCGGCCATCGCCTCGATCTCCGGCGTGATCTTGTCGACCAGCGGGATCAGCTTCGCGTCGGGATCGTGGGCCGGCGGGGCGGTGTAGAGCCCGTCGATGTCGGAGAGCAGGATCAGCAGATCGGCGCCGATCATCGTGGCGACGCGAGCGGCCAGCCGGTCGTTGTCGCCGTAGCGGATCTCGGTCGTCGCGACCGTATCGTTCTCGTTGATGATCGGGATCGCCCTGCGCTCGAGCAACGTGCCGAGGGTGGCGCGGGCGTTGAGGTAGCGGCGGCGATCCTCGGTGTCGTCGAGGGTCAGCAGCACCTGGGCGGCGGTGAAGCCGTGGGTGCCGAGGATCTCCGAATAAGCGCGGGCGAGCGCGATCTGGCCGACCGCGGCGGCGGCCTGACTCTGTTCGAGCGCCAGACGGCGGCGCGGCAGGCCGAGCCGGCCGCGGCCCAGCGCGATCGCGCCGGAGGAGACCAGCAGGATCTCGGTGCCCCCGGAGGCGAGGCTGGCGACGTCGGTGGCCAGACTCTCCAGCCAACGGGCGTGGACGTCGCCGGTGGCCTTGTCGACCAGCAGGGCGGAACCGATCTTGACGACGATGCGACGGTAGTCTTCGAGACGACGGGACATGGATCTGACCGTTCGGCGGCCCGAGATCGCGGACGAGCGACGATCCCGGTGGTAGGGACCCGACTTAGGCGGGTTTACCCGACGGATCAAGCACCACCGATGCCGCCGACGGCCCGTCGCACCGAACGCGTCGGAACGAGGGGCGCCGCGGCGGGAGCGCGGCCGACCCGTCGGTCGATGGAAGATCGGATCCGGCCGGACGGCTCGCCCGTGGTGCGGCGAGGTCTACGGGAAACGCGGAAATGCGTTCCGGTCACGGTCGCCAGGGTTCGATCGTCTCGGGCGGGAACATGTCGGCGTCCCGCGCATCGGCCCTGTCGATCGTCGCACGGATCGCCCGCAGCGCCTTCTCGACGTTCTCGCCGGTCGGCGCGGAGATCTCCAGCGGCACCCGGCGGGCCGCCTTCTTCAGCGCCGCCGCCTTCTCGGCGCGGTCTTCCGGCAGCAGTGCGTCGACCTTGGTCAGCGCGACCACCTCCGGCTTGTCGGCGAGCCCGGCGCCATAGGCCTTCAGCTCGCGACGGACCGTCCGGTAGGCGCCGACCACGTCGTCCTGAGTGCCGTCGACCAGATGCAGCAGCACCCGGCAGCGCTCGACGTGACCGAGGAAGCGGTCGCCGAGGCCGAGGCCCTCGTGGGCGCCCTCGATCAGACCGGGGATGTCGGCGAGCACGAACTCGCGCGCATCGACCCGGACGACGCCGAGGCCGGGATGCAGCGTGGTGAACGGATAGTCGGCGATCTTCGGCCGGGCCGCGGTGACCGAGGCGAGGAAGGTCGACTTGCCGGCGTTGGGCAGTCCGACCAGACCGGCGTCGGCGATCAGCTTCAGCCGGAGCCAGATCCACTTCTCGATGCCCTCTTCGCCCGGATTGGCGCGCCGCGGCGCCCGGTTGGTCGAGGACTTGAAGTGGTCGTTGCCGAAGCCGCCGTTGCCGCCGCGGGCGATCAGGATGCGCTGGCCGATCTCGACGAGGTCGGCGATCACCGTCTCGCCGTCCTCCTCCAGGATCTCGGTGCCCTTCGGAACCTTCAGCACGACGTCGTCGCCCTTGCCGCCGGCCCGGTTGCGGCCCATCCCGTGGCCGCCGGTGGTCGCCTTGAAGTGCTGCTGGTAGCGATAGTCGATCAGCGTGTTGAGACCGTCGACACATTCCGCCCAGACGTCGCCGCCGCGACCGCCGTCACCGCCGTCCGGACCGCCGAACTCGATGAACTTCTCGCGCCGGAACGACACCGACCCGGCGCCGCCGTCGCCGGATCGGATCCAGACCTTGGCCTGATCGAGAAACTTCATCCGTCGTCTCCTCGCGGGGCGACGCTCGTCGGTGGAGCGCTGCCTCGCCGTCGTGGGGTCGGCCCCGGTCGGGGCCGCCGTTGGCGCCGTCAGGCGACGGCCGAACGGCTCCAGTTCCTGAGCGACCACCAGATCGACCGCTCGAGCCGGAAGCGATCGATCGGCACCATGCCGCGGTGGTAGAGCGACGGCCCCATGCCCTGACCGGCATACTGGAAGCCGCACTTCTCGAGAACCCGCCGCGAGGCACCGTTGGTCACCCGCGCGGTGGCGGCGACCGCATCGCTGCCGATCACCTCGAAGGCGAAGTCGACCACCGCCTGGACCGCCTCGGTGGCCAGCCCCCGTCCCCAGTGGGGACGTCCGAGCCAGTAGCCGATCACCGAGCGTTCGCCGTCGCGCGGCATCAGCCCGATGGTTCCGAGGAAGGCCCCGTCGTCCCGCCGGTAGATGGCGAGGGTGAGACGGTGCGGTCCGACGTCGGTGCCGTCGATGAAGGCGAGGGCGTCGTCGCGGCCGTAGGGATGGGGCAGCGTCGAGAGATTCTCGGCGATGCCGGGATCATCGGCGAGCAACGCCAGCGCGTCGGCGTCGTCGCGGGTCGGCCGGCGCAGAACCAGCCGCGGGGTTTCCAGCACCAGATCGGGAGAGATCCGATCGGAAGGTGTTCCTGAACTCGGACTCATCGCTGAGCTCCTCCGGGTCGCCGCCGGACGATGCCGGCGAGATGGGGCGAAAAAACGAAAGAGGGATGGATGGTGCCCCATCCCCCCTCTCGTCTGCCCCCCGGGGGGTCTCGAGATCAGCGGATCAGTCGATCCGCCGGGGTCCTGGGACACCGGCGGATCGGAAGATCATTCGCCGGTTCACTCCGCGGCCGCGGCCGTATTGGTCGGGAGTACCGAAATGTAGATGCGGCCGTTGGCTTTGGCTCGGAATTGGACTCGGCCTTCGACGACCGCGAAGATCGTGTGGTCGGTGCCCATGCCGACGCCGGTGCCGGGATGCCACTTGGTGCCGCGCTGACGCGCGATGATGTTGCCGGGGATCACGGCCTGGTCGCCGAACTTCTTGATGCCCAGACGCTTGGACTCGGAATCGCGACCGTTGCGCGACGAGCCGCCTGCCTTCTTGTGAGCCATCGGGGTGCTCCTTCGTCTTCACCGCGAGATCCCGCGCCCGTCTCGGGCCGCTCGGATCGCGCTTCGTTGTTCCTTGTCGGCCGGGGACCGGCCGGCGGGCTCAGGCGTTGATCGCGGTGATCTTGACCACCGACTGTTCCTGGCGATGGCCTTCCTTCTTGCGCCAGCTCTTACGGCGGCGCTTCTTGAAGATGATCACCTTCTTCGCCCGGTTCTGCTCGACCAGGGTACCCGTGACGGTCGCACCGGCGATCGTCGGAGCGCCGACCACCGTGGTCTCGCCGCCGATCAGGAGCACTTCCGCGAAGGTGACCGCCTCGCCGGCTTCGCCCGGAAGCCGCTCGATGGTGATCACGTCGTTCTCGGCGACCTTGTACTGCTTGCCGCCCGTCTTGATGACCGCGAACATCTTTCTCACTACCTCGTTTCTCACGCGCGCCCTTCGGCGCCGTGCGGCGGCTCCGGCGGACCGGAACCGATGGCGACACGGGAAGAGCAGCCCCTCTCGGGTTCCGCTCGACCGTCCGGAGTTCCCTCCGACGGCCCGGGTCGCACGCACGGACTTGGGAGAACGAACCGATCCGGCCCGCTCCTCCGGCCGCTCCGTCTCGGAAGCGGTGAGAAGATCGGTCCGGTGGCCGTTCGAGCCTCGGGCAGCGCTCGAGGCCGGGGGATCCCCCGGCCCGTCGCGAATGCGCGCGACTATAAGGACGGCGGTCGCAATGTCAACGAAACGACCGGCGGGAAATCCGCCGAAAGCCCGACTTTCTCGCCGCCGGGCTCACTTCTTCGGCTGGACGATGGCGTCGAGCTGCTTCTTCATCGCTTCCATCTGCTGTTTCAGCAGCTCGAGCTCGCTCGGCGCCGGCGCCGGAGCGGGGGCCGGGCGCGGCGGCTCGGCACCGCCCTCCGGGCGCATCGCCGCGAACGGGGTGAACATCCGCATCGCCCGCTCGAACAACTCGGAATTGCGGCGGACCTGCTCCTCCATGGCCTCGAAGGCGTTGCCGGGGAAGGCGGCGTTCATCTGTTCGCGGAACTTGCCCTGCTCGCGGGTCAGGGTGTCGATCGAGAATTCGAGATAGCTCGGCACCAGCTTCTGCATGCTGTCGCCGTAGAACCGGATCAACTGCCTCAGGAACGCGATCGGCAGGAGATTCTGTCCCTTGCCTTCCTGTTCGAAGATGATCTGGGTCAGCACCGAACGGGTGATGTCGTCGCCGCTCTTGGCGTCGTAGACGACGAAGAGTTCCTCCCGCTTGACCATTTCGGCCAGATCTTCGAGCGTCACGTAGGACGACGTACCGGTGTTGTAGAGCCGCCGATTGGCGTACTTCTTGATGATCGTCGGATCTGAGGTCTTGGCCATCGCGTTCTACCGATCTTGCGTCGTTTTGACGAGGCTCGCCGTCGCCCGGCGGCGACGATCAGGCCGAGGTCAGGGAGATTAGAAAGTTTCTCCCGAGCCCGCCAGAGTTTTCGCGTCGATCCCCGAGACTTTCGTAAGGGGGGGAGCGCGGCGGGGTGCACCGCGGCGAAGGAAAGGCCGCTCCGGATCCGACGGATTGCCGAGACGGATCCGACCTTCGCATCGTTGACTTCTGCTTCTCGCGACGACTCTACTCGACGCGGAAAAGTTGCGGCGGCCACCGGACGAGGCCACGCGACGTCGCGGTCGCCCGCCCGGGTCGACCTCCCGGCCGCTCACGACACGACGAGCGGACGATCGACGAAAGAATCCGACCTCGGGAGAAGACGCCAATGACGAACATCGTGATCGCGGGGGCCGCGCGGACGGCCATCGGTTCCTTCAA
>CALFRR010000099.1 GCA_937919435.1 uncultured Alphaproteobacteria bacterium
GACCGATCTGGCGATCCTCCACTACGTCGCCAACCACATCATCAAGACCGGGGCGGTGATCAAGGACTTCGTCGCCAAGCCCGCCGTGTTCACCAGGACCGCCACCGACATCGGCTACGGCCTGCGTCCGACCCATCCGCTCGAAGTGAAGGCGGTCAACGCCTCGCACAAGGTCGACGCGGGCAAGATGGACCCGATCACCTTCGAGGAATACGCCGAACTGGTGAAGCCCTACACGCTCGATCACGTGGCGAAGCTCTCCGGCGTCCCCGCCGAGAAGCTCGAGTGGCTGGCCAAGGTCTACGCCGACCCGAAGAAGAAGGTGATGAGCCTGTGGACCATGGGGTTCAACCAGCACACCCGCGGCGGCTGGGTCAACTCCCTGATGTACAACGTGCATCTCCTGGTCGGTAAGATCTCCGAGCCGGGCAATTCGCCGTTCTCGCTGACCGGCCAGCCGTCGGCCTGCGGCACCGCGCGCGAGGTCGGAACCTTCGCTCACCGGTTGCCGGCCGACATGGTGGTGACCAATCCCGAGCATCGCAAGCACGCCGAAGAGATCTGGAAGCTGCCGGAAGGCACCATCCCCGACAAGGTCGGCCTGCACGCCGTCGCCCAGCATCGGGCGCTGAAGGACGGGATCCTCAACGCCTACTGGGTGCAGTGCACCAACAACATGCAGGCGGCGCCGAACATGAACGAGGAGGGGTATCCGGGCTATCGCAACCCGGCGAACTTCATCGTCGTGTCCGATCCCTATCCGACGGTGACCGGGCTCTCCGCCGACCTGATCCTGCCGACCGCGATGTGGGTGGAGAAGGAAGGCGCCTACGGCAACGCCGAGCGGCGCACCCAGTTCTGGCGCCAGCAGGTGACGGCGCCCGGCGAGGCGCGCTCCGATCTCTGGCAGATCGTCGAATTCTCCAAGCGGTTCAAGGTCGAAGAGGTCTGGCCGGCGGAGCTGATCGCCAAGAAGCCGGAGCTCGCCGGCAAGACCCTCTACGAGGTGCTGTTCAAGAACGGACAGGTCGACAGGTATCCGGTCTCGGAGACCTACGAAGGCTTCGAGAACCACGAATCGAAGGACTTCGGCTTCTATCTGCAGAAGGGGCTGTTCGAAGAGTACGCGGTGTTCGGACGCGGCCACGGCCACGACCTCGCGGCCTTCGACAGCTATCACAAGGCGCGCGGTCTGAAGTGGCCGGTGGTCGACGGCAAGGAGACCAACTGGCGCTTCCGCGAGGGCTACGATCCCTATGTGAAGCCGGGCGAGGACGTGCGCTTCTACGGCTACAAGGACGGCCGGGCGAAGGTGATCTTCGCCCCCTACGAGCCGCCGGCGGAGAGCCCGGACAAGGATTTCCCGCTGTGGCTGGTCACCGGTCGGGTGCTGGAGCACTGGCATTCGGGGTCGATGACGCGGCGGGTGCCGGAACTCTACAAGGCGTTCCCCAACGCGGTGGTGTTCATGAACCCGGACGACGCCATCGAACTCGGGGTGCGGCGCGGCCAGGAGATCAGGATCTCGACCCGCCGCGGCGAGGTGCTCAGCCGGGTGGAGACCCGCGGACGCAACAAGCCGCCGAAGGGCGTGGTGTTCTTCCCTTGGTTCGACGAAGGGCAGCTGGTCAACAAGCTGACCCTCGACGCCACCTGCCCGCTGTCGAAAGAGACCGACTACAAGAAGTGCGCCTGCAAGGTCGAGCGGGCCTGAGGCCGGCGTTCCGGCGGCACGCCGGAGCCCTCGACCGCGCTCTCCGTCACCCTTCTCGCCACCGGGAAGGGGATCCGGCGGAAGGCCCTCGTCGATTGCCGCGTGCCGCCGTCACCGACCCCTCGCGCGAACGACCTCGTCATGCCGTTCCCTCCCCCGGTGGGGGAGGGGCTGGGACAGGGGACGGCGCCGGCCGGCTCCGTGGGAGCGAAAGCTCCGCTGCGCCCGGCTTTTCTGCCCGACCCTCGCGATAGCCGATCGGACACTCCGATGTCGCCGAAGACCACTCCTCCCGAAGGGCTCGTCAGCCCGGAACGTCGCAAGGCCCTGGAGACCGCCGCCCGGACGGTGGTCGGGGTCGGCGTCGCCGGCGTCCTCGTCGGCGCACACCAGCGCTCGGCGGAGGCGATGCCGGCCGAGGCGATCCGGCCGCCGGGCGCGATCGGCGACGAACGCCGGTTCCTGTCGGCCTGCGTGCGCTGTGGCCTGTGCGTCTCCGCCTGCCCGTGGCACACGCTGAAGCTCGCCGACGCCGGCGAGACGGTCGTCGCCGGCACGCCCTATTTCGTCGCCCGCAAGGTCCCCTGCGAGATGTGCGACGACATCCCCTGCGTGAAGGCCTGCCCGACCGGGGCGCTCGACCATTCGCTCGTCGACATCGGCAAGGCGAAGATGGGCACCGCCGTGCTGGTCGACGAGGAGCACTGCCTGAACTTCCTCGGGCTCCGGTGCGACGTCTGCTATCGCGACTGCCCGGTGATCGACAAGGCGATCACGCTCGAGCTCGAGAGCAATCCGCGGACCCGCAAACACGCGATCTTCCGGCCGACCGTCCACTCCGAGTTCTGCACCGGCTGCGGCAAGTGCGAGAAGTCCTGCGTGCTCGAAGAGGCGGCGATCAAGGTGCTGCCGGTCCGGCTGGCCCGCGGCGCGCCCGGCGCCCACTACCGGCTCGGCTGGGAGGAATACCGCAAGCACCAGGGACCGCTGGTCGAAGGCATCGAGGATCTGCCGGACAGGGCGCCGGGCGACGTCACGCCGCCCTCCGGGGTACCCGATGCGCCGCCGATCATCGATCCGACGAAGAAGGGAGGGTGGAAGCCGTGACCGCGCTCGACGCCTCGTCCCGCCGCAACCGTGCCACCCGTCTCGCCGAACGCGACGCGAAGAAGCCGTTCCGCGGGTTCTGGGACCGGCACCGGTTCCTGATCCTGCGACGGCTGGTGCAGACCGGGGTCTTCGCCCTGTTCCTCTCCGGTCCGCTGATCGGCGTGAAGATCGCCGAAGGCACCATCGCCTCGTCGATGACCTTCGGCGTGCTGCCGCTGACCGATCCGCTGATCCTGTTGCAGAGCTTCGCCGCCGGGCACCGGCCGGAAGGGCTGGCGATCCTCGGCGGGCTGATCGTCGCCGCCTTCTACGGGTTGGTCTCGGGCCGCGCCTACTGCGCCTGGGTCTGCCCGATCGATCCGGTGACAGATCTCGCCCACTGGACCCGCGAGAAGCTCGGCCTGAAGGCCAAGGGGTTCCAGCCGCGGCCGCAGACCCGGCTCTACGTCCTGGTGATGATCCTGGTCGTCTCCTTCGCCACCGGAACGATCGCCTGGGAACTGGTCAATCCGATCACCCATGCCTTCCGGGCGGTGGTGTTCGGGGCGACGTCGGGGCTCGTCTTCGTCGCCGCGGTGTTCCTCTTCGATCTGTTCGTCGCGCGGCGCGGCTGGTGTTCGCATCTCTGCCCGGTCGGCGCCTTCTACGGGCTGCTCGGCAGCCGGGCCTACCTGCGCGTCTCCGCCGCCGGTCGCGCCGGCTGCGATCACTGTATGGACTGCTACGCCGTCTGCCCGGAGCCGCAGGTGATCTCGCCGGCGCTCGAAGGGGCGGCGAAGGGGCTCTCGCCGGTGATCCTCGACCGAGACTGCACCACCTGTGGCCGCTGCATCGACGTCTGTTCGACGTCGGTCTTCCGCTTCACCCATCGCCTCGACACGTCCGAAACCCCGGCGCCCGCCGCCACCCGGTCGAACTCCACGGGAGATACACCATGAGGTCCTTCGTCATCGCCGCGGCGCTCGGTGTGGCCGCCCTCACCTTCGCCGTCGGCTCGGTCTCCGGCCAGACCGCCGGGGCCGGCGTCGAGTTGAAGTCGTTGCGCGGCACCTCGCCGACCCAGGACCTCGATCCGCCGGACGTCGCCCGGCAGAACGTGTCCGGCCGCTTCGATCGCGCCTATCGGCAGCAGCCGCCGCTGATCCCGCATCAGATCGACCGCTACCAGATCGACCTCAAGGCCAACCAGTGCCTCGGCTGTCACGACTGGTCGGTGGCGGCGAAGAACGGCGCGCCGACCCTGTCGATGACCCATTACCAGGATCGCGACGGGCGCCAGACCGACACGGTCGCCGGCACCCGCTGGTTCTGCACCCAGTGCCACGTCCCGCAGGCCGAGGCCAAGGAACTGGTCGAGAACACCTTCCGGCCGTCCCAGACCGTCAAGTGACGTCGTCGCCGGATGTTTTCCGCGCGTGACGATCGGAGAGAGATCATGACCGACATCACCGAGACCGTCCCGGCCCGGCCCGGCTTCGTCAGACGGCTGTGGCGTTTCTTCTGGTCGCCGTCGGGCTCCATCGCCCTCGGTATCCTCGTCGTCGTCGGCTTCTTCGCCGGCGTGATCTTCTGGGGCGGCTTCAACTGGGCGCTCGAGATGACCAACAACGAACAGTTCTGCATCTCCTGCCACGAGATGAAGGACAACGTCTTCGCCGAATACAAACAGACGATCCACTATCAGAACCACTCGGGGGTGCGGGCCACCTGTCCCGACTGCCACGTGCCGAAGGAGTGGCAGCACAAGATCGTGCGCAAGATCCAGGCGAGCCAGGAGCTGTGGGGGCATTTCGTCACCGGTTCGATCTGGACCCGTGAGAAGTTCGTCGAACGGCGGATCGAACTCGCCAAGCACGAATGGGCGCGGATGAAGACCACCGACAGCCGCGAATGCCGCAACTGTCACAACTTCGACTTCATGGACTTCACCAAGCAGGAGACCCGGGCCGGGAAGCAGCACCAGCTGGCGATCGACACCGGCAAGACCTGCATCGACTGCCACCAGGGCATCGCCCATCGGCTGCCGCAGGGCGGGCGCGACGCCTACGACGCACTGTTGCGCGAGATGAAGCTCGACCAGCCGCAGAAGACCTCCGCCGTCGTTCCGGCGAAGTGAGGCGCCGAGCCGCCCGCCGGTTCGCCCTCCGCGCTCGACGCCCGCGCCGCCCCGCGCGGGCGTTCGCGTTTCGGCGAGGCTTTCCGTCGGTCGCGCGGTGGGTCATGCTGGCGTCGGTCGGGTGCCGATCGACGGCGGACCGGGGGAGGTACGGATGACGTCGTTCGCGGATATCCGGGCGCGGGCGGAAGCACGCAAGGGCGGACCGGAGGGGCTCGCCCGGCTGTTGCCACCGGCGCCGGATCCGGTGGTCCTCGCCGGGCTTCCCGACGACCGGATCCTCTCGCAGATGTCGAAACGGGTGTTCTCGGCCGGCTTCGTGTGGAGCGTGATCGAGGCGAAGTGGCCGGTCTTCGAAGAGGTGTTCCTCGGCTTCGATCCGGCCGCGCTGGTCTTTCAGCCCGACGAGTTCTGGGAAGCGGCGGGACGGGCGCCGGGAATCGTCCGCAACGGCGCGAAGATCCTGGCGATCCGGGGCAATGCCCGTTTCGTCCGCGACGTGTCGGCGGCGCACGGCGGCTTCGGCCGGTTTCTGGCGGCGTGGCCGACCTCCGATCAGGTCGGGCTGATGAAGAAACTCGCCGACGAAGGCAGCCGGCTCGGCGGAGCGACCGGGCAGACCTTCCTCCGGTTCATCGGCTGGGACGGCTTCGTCACCTCGCGCGACGTCGTCGCCTGTCTGCGGGACGCCGGGCTCGATCTCTCGGAGAAGGCCGGATCGAAGCGCGATCTCGCCCTGATCCAGGCGCAGTTCGATCGTTGGCAGGCGGAGACCGGGCTGCCGCGCAGCCACCTGTCACGGATCTGTGCGCTGTCGATCGACGCGGGCGAGGGCGGCGGCGAAGAGGAAGAGTGACGGCTCATACCGAGTTCACGAAATTCGGACTCGTCCGAATTTCGTGAGTCACGGCCTGACCGGCCGACGCCCGTTCGGGCTTGCCTTCGCGGACGAAGTTCCGAACAGGTCAGAACTTCATCCGCTCGGTATCAGTCGCCGGCGACCGGTTCGGCTTCGAACACCTCGGCGGGCAGGCCGAAGACCTCGACCAGGCCGCGCCGCCCGGCGGGCGTGACGGTGACGGCGCGCTGGCCCTCCTCGCGCTCGACCCAGCCGAGGTCGAACAGCCGCGCGGTGACCAGGTTGCCGAGCCGGCCGGCGAGGTGGGGGCGGCGCTCCGACCAGTCGACGCAGGTCTTGCAGAAGTGGCGCCGGGCCTTGCCGCCGGCATCGAGCGGGATCCCGAAATCGCAGAAGAAGGCTTCGCCCTTCGGGCCGAGACAGGCCTCGTCGGCCCCCATGGAGATCACCCCGGCGCGTTTCAGCGCGGCGGCGATCTCCACCGACAGGCGGCCGGCGAGATGGTCGTAGCAGGTCCGGGCGAAGCGCATCGCCTCGTCCTCCGGCCCGGTCGGGCGATGGCGGACCGGGCCGATCGCCGCGACCCGCATCAGTGCCTCGAGCGCATCGGAGATCTCGGTCGAGGCGAGCCGGTGATAGCGGTGGCGGCCCTGCTTCTCGACCACCACCAGTTCGGCCTCGACCAGACGGGCGAGGTGGCCGGAGGTGGTCTGCGCGCTGACGCCGGCCGCCGCGGCGAGTTCCGTGGCGGTCAGCGCGCGGCCGTCCATCAGGGCGGCGAGGATGTTGGCCCGAGCGACGTCGCCGATCAGCGCGGCGACCTCGGCGACGGCGTTGCCGGAAGCGAAGTTGATCATGGCGGCGAAGTCTAGCCGGATCCGCGCGGGTTTCCAGTCCGGCATACTTCGGTCTCCACCGAAACGTCGGCGGGGTCGGATCAGGTATGGAACGAGCTCCCTCGTACCGGAGCCGCAACGTGACCCGCTCGCCGAACGTCGTTTTCGAACTCTCCCTGCTCGTCGTCCTGGCCACTCTGTGGGGGGCGTCCTACACATTCATCAAAATCGCCGGGGAGACGCTGCCGCCGGTGACGACGATCGCGGTGCGCACCTTCCTCGCCGCGCTGCTGCTGGTCGGGGTGTCGGCCGCGACCGAGCGGCGGATGCCGCGCGATCCGGCGACCTGGGGGCGCTTCCTGGTCCAGGCGCTGCTCAATTCGGCGGTGCCGTTCACCCTGATCGCCTGGGCGGAGACGCGGATCGACGCGAGCCTCGCGGTGATCCTCAACTCGACCACGCCGTTCTTCGCCTTCTTCCTCACCCGGATCTTCGGCGGCGAACCGGCGGGAGCGCTGCGCCTCTTCGGCGTCGCGGCCGGGCTCGCCGGGATCGTGCTGACCATCGGCGGTGGAGCCCTCGGTGGCGCCGGGGGCGATCTTCCGGCTCAGGGCGCGGTGCTGGTCGCCTCGGCCTGTTACGGCGGGGCGGCGCTGTGGGGGCGCTCGTTCAGGGGGCTCGATCCGATGGTGCCGGCGGCGGGGTCGCTGGTCTGCGGGGCGGGGCTGCTGCTGCCGGTGGTGCTGGTCGTCGACGCGCCGTGGCGGCTCGCCCCGTCGGCCGCCTCGCTGGCGGCGGTCACCGCGCTCGCCGTCCTGTCGACGGCGCTCGCCTTCACCCTCTATTTCCGGCTCGTCCACACCCTCGGGTCGATCGGAGTGACCGCACAGGCCTATCTCCGGGTGCCGATCGGGGTGGCGATCGGCGTCGTCTTTCTCGGCGAACGGCCGGCGGCGACGGCGCTCGTCGGCCTGGGGCTGGTGGTGGTCGGAGTGTGGGCGATGACCCGGCCGGCGACGCGCTGACGTCGGCCGGGGCGACCGGCCGGGGCCGTCCCCGGCCGATGCGGTCAGCGCAGCGGTTTCATCCGGCGGGCCATGGCCAGCGCCGCCTTCATGTTCGACGGATCGGCGACGCCCTTCCAGGCGATGTCGAAGGCGGTGCCGTGGTCGACCGAGGTGCGGAGCACCGGCAGGCCGGCGGTGACGTTGACGCAGTCGTGGCCGCCGATCAGCTTGGCCGGGATGTGGCCCTGATCGTGGTACTGGGCGACGACGATGTCGTACTTGCCGTCGATCGCCTGCTGGAAGACGACGTCGCCCGGCACCGGGCCGGAGACGTCGATGCCTTCCTCGCGGGCGGCACGGATCGCCGGGATCACCTCGTCTTCGTCCTCGGTGCCGTAGAGCCGGCTCTCGCCGCAGTGCGGATTGAGACCGGCGACCACCACCCGCGGATGGGCGAAGCCGGCGGTCTTCATGTGATGATCGGCGGCGCGGATCGTCTCCAGCACCAAGGGGGTGCGGCAGACCTCGACGGCGCGGCCGAGCGAGACGTGGGTGGAGACGTGGATCACCGAGAACTGCGGGGAGGCCAGCACCGCGTAGTTCTTCTTGACCCCGGTCAGCTCGGCGAGCAGGCCGGCGTGGCCGTTCGAGCCGCGGCCGGCCATCCGGAGCGAGGTCTTGTTGAGCGAGGCGGTGCAGATCACGTCGATCTTCCCGGCGAGCGCCAGTTCGACCGCCCTGGCGACGCAGCGGTAGCCGGCTTCGCCGGCGTCGACCGAGAGATCGCCGACCGGAATCGCGTCACGGTTCGGCGCTTCGACGTCGAGGAGCGGCACGGCACCGGGCGGGACCGGGGCGCCATCGGCGACGAAATCGAAGTCGGCACCGACCAGTGCGGCGGCACGCCGCATGAAGACGCCGTCGCCGATGACGAGAACGCCCGCCCTCTCTTCCGCCGACATCGCGAGAAGGGCCTTGCAGACGACCTCCGGGCCGATCCCGGCGGGGTCGCCCATGGTGATTCCGATCCTGTTCATCGTGGCCTTCCGTGTTCGTTCGCCGGTATCGAGGGCAGTGTCGCGACCGCCGCTCACGTCTCGCAATATCACACATTCAGTGTTTGAATTAAACAACATTTATGGTACGAAACGGGCATCGGCATAGTCCGAGACGATGGTTCTCACGATGGCCGGATCCGAAAGGCGAGTGCGCCGGGGTCCGCGGGAAGGAACGCAATGGTGGAGAGCGCGGAGACAGATCGGCGCCCGATCCTGACATTCTATGGCGACGATTTCACCGGTTCGACCGACTCTCTGGAAGCGCTCGCGATGGCCGGAGCGCCGGCCGTGCTGTTCCTCGACGTGCCGACGCCGGAGATGCTGGCTCGCCATCCGGGTGCGGTGGCGGTCGGCGTCGCCGGGACCAGCCGCAGCCGTTCGCCCGACTGGATGGATCGCGAATTGCCCGCGATCTTCGCCGGGCTGAAGGCGCTGGGCGCGCCGATCTGCCACTACAAGACCTGTTCGACCTTCGATTCCGCTCCGGACGTCGGATCGATCGGACGGGCCGCGGACATCGGCCGGCGGGTGTTCGGCGGCTTCGTCCCCTGCGTCGTCGGGGTGACCCGGCATCGGCGCTACGTGACCTTCTCCAATCTGTTCGCCGCCGCCGGGATCGGTGGGGCGACCGAGATCTTCCGCATCGACCGCCATCCGACGATGAGCCGGCATCCGGTGACACCGATGGGCGAAGCCGATCTGCGCCGTCATCTCGCCGCACAGACCGCGTCGCGGATCGCCGGGTTCGACTTCCTCGAGATGCTCGCCGAGGACGGCGCGGCGCGGCTCGCGGCGATCGCCGCCGAGGCCGACATCGTCGTCTTCGACACCTTCGATGCCGCGACCACCCGGGCGACCGGCCGTCTGCTCGCCGCGGAAGCGGCGAAGCGGGCGTTCTTCACGGTCGGCTCGTCGGGCGTCGAGTACGCGCTGGTCGATCATCTCACCGCGACCGGTGTGCTGCCGATCGCGCCGCCGCCGACCGCACGGCCGCCGGTCGATCGCCTGATCGCGGTCTGCGGTTCGTGTTCACCGATCACCGAGCGACAGATCGCCCGAGCGGAAGCCGACGGTTTCGCCTCGATCGCCGTCGACACCGTCGGTCTGGTCGAGGACGACGGGCCGGCGACCCGGGCGCGGATCGCCGAGACGATCCTCGCCGCCTTCGCCGATCACGACCGGGTGGTGGTCCACACCGCCCGCGGCGGCGACGATCCGCGGCTCGGACCGACCCGCGACGCGCTCGCCCGGCGGGGGCTCGACGCGCACGCCAGTTCGGCGGTGCTCGGCGGAGCGCTCGGGCGGGTGGTCGGCGAGGTACTGAAGTCGGCGCGGCTCACCCGGGCGGTTCTGGCCGGCGGCGACAGTTCCAGCCATGCGGTGTCGGCGATGGGGGTGAGTGCCCTCGAGGTCGCCGGACCGCTGGTGCCGGGAGCGCCGCTGTGCCGGCTGCATTCGTCGTCGCCGCACGTCGACGGCGTCGAGATTTCGCTCAAGGGAGGTCAGGTCGGCGGGCCGGACTTCTTCGGTCGGGTGGCCGCCGGACGTTGAGGGGCGCGGCCCGAGGCCGGCGCGAAAGGCGGGAGGTTCCGCGATGAACGGCGAAACCAGCATGAGACCGGAAGATCGCCGGCGGGCGATCGTTTCCCTGGTCCAGAACGAGAAGACCGTCCAGCTCGACGAGCTCGCCAAGCGGCTGAACGTCAGCCGCATGACGATCCACCGGGATCTCGACCTGCTCGAGAGCCGCGGCCTGCTCCGGAAGGACCGGGGCAGTGCGACGGCGGAGAGCTCGCTGCTGTTCGAGAGCAACTTCCATTATCGCGCCCAGATGGATCTCGCGGAGAAGCGGGCTCTGGCGCGGGCGGCTCGGGCGCTGATCGAACCGGGCAACGTCGTCATGCTCGACGACAGCACCACCACCCTGATGATCTGCGACGAGCTCGAGACGATCGAGCACGTCACGGTCATCTCCAACTCGCTGGCGGTGTGCGAGCGGTTGCGGTCGTTCTCCAACGTCCGGCTGGTCCTGACCGGCGGCAACTACGAGGACACGCTCCAGGGCTTCTACGGGCTGATCTGCGAACAGACCCTCGGTCGGCTCAGGGCCGACTGGGCGTTCCTGTCGTCCTCGGCGGCGATCGGCATCGGCCTGTTCCACCAGGATCAGGAAGTGGTGCGGATGAAGCGGGCGCTGATGGCTTCGGCCGAGAAGTCGGTGCTGCTGCTGACCGCCGGCAAGTTCCACACCCGCGCCCTCAACCACTTCGCGGACATCTCCGAATTCGACCGCGTCTTCATCGGTCGCCGTCTCGACGAAACGGCGACGCAGACGCTCCGGCGCGCCGGAATTTCCTTCGATCTCGTCTGATAGGACATCACTCATGCCGCCTCTCGCCCTCGGCCGCCAGATTCGCCTGTCCCGCCTGATTTCCCCGAAAACCGGCCGCGGCTTCTGCATCGCCTTCGATCACGCCCTCCAGCTCGGCACCTGCAAGGGTATGGAACGCCCGGAAGAAATGCTCGACGCGATGGCCGAGGCCGGGGTCGACGCGGTGATCCTGCCGCCCGGCTCGGCGCAGCAATACGGGCCGCGCCTCGTCGCCAATGGCGGGCCGGCGCTGATCCTGCGCCTCGACCAGACCACCATGTGGCGCGAGGGCGGGCCGCTCGCCTATGCCGACGGGCACTGCCGGCTGGTGGCGCGCGTCGAGGACGCGGTGCGGCTCGGCGCCGACGCGGTG
>CALFRR010000100.1 GCA_937919435.1 uncultured Alphaproteobacteria bacterium
ATGGTCGGCCGCCGGAAGCGCGACAGGGTCACGCTGATGCCGGTCGGCTCGTGCATCGGCGCCTCCCAGAGGGTCAGGGCGAAGCGAGTCGACGAGGGCAGCGCGCCGATCACCAGGGTCGGCTCGTCGAGTTCGCCCCAGTAGCTCGGACGGATGTAGAGCGCCGCGTCGCGGGCGAAGAGCTTGCGGCCCTCCTCGGCGAGTTCGATGATCTCCTCGCCGCGCAGGGTCGGCTGGAGACCGACGGCGAGCGCCGAGGCGTTCACCCGGTGGCAGTGACGGTCGAGATCGGGAGCGACGCCCTCGAAGGCCCGCGCTCCGTCGAACACCGAAGTGCCGAGCCAGAAGGCATGCGACTGCGGCCCGATCAGCGGCGGATTGCCGTCGATCCAGCGACCGTCGTACCAGGTCCAGTATTTCGGATTCGTCTTCGTCCCGACCATCGTGCATCCCCTCTTCGCCGACCGGGGCGGCCGGATGCCGACCCCACCGAGCCTTATTATACGACCGTACGACGAGATCCCACCCCCTTCGTGGATTCCTGTTCTGCAGGATCCGAAGGCGGTTCACACGGACGGAATTCCGGTCCATGGTGCGGCCGGTTCGGGAACGCCGGTTCGGTGCTGGGGAGCGAGGCATGGCCCATTCGATCTACGTCTTCGATGCCTACGGCACGCTCTTCGACGTGCATGCGGCGGTGCGCCGGCATGCCGACGAGGTCGGACCGGAGGGTCAGCTCCTGTCGGCCCTGTGGCGGGCCAAGCAGCTCGAATATTCCTGGATGCTGACCATGATGGGCCGCTATCGGGACTTCTGGTCGCTGACCGAGGAGGCACTCGACTACGCCTTCGCCCGCGTCCCCCAGGCCAATCGGGCGAGCCGGGCGGCGCTGCTCGACAGCTACTGGTCGTGCGACGTCCATCCGGACGTACCGGAGGTGCTGACTCAGTTGAAGAGCCGCGGCGCCAAGATCGTCATCCTGTCGAACGGGACACCGCGGATGCTGGAGGCGGCCTGCCGGTCGGGCGGCATCTCCGACGTGGTCGACGACATCCTGTCGGTCGAGGACATCCGGGTCTACAAGCCGGATCCGCGGGTCTACGACATGGTGGCGACCAAGTATCGGGTGTTCCCGGAAGCGATCTCGTTCCAGTCGTCGAACCGCTGGGACGCCGCCGGGGCGACCGCCTTCGGCTTCCGCTCGGTCTGGGTCAACCGGACGGGACTGCCGGAGGAGTATCACGACTTCCGGCCGGCGGCGGTGCTGCCGAGTCTCGAAGGGCTCCTGACGCTCGGCTGAGGCCGGCGTCGGGACGAACCACCGCGACCCTGGACCACGAGGGAGGCCGGAGCGATGGACACCAACAGGAACGTCGTACCGGCGCTGGTCGGTCTCGCCGAGGCTCTGCCGGGACTGGTCTGCGCCTACCGGTTCGACGAAGACGGCGTCGGGCGTCCGCTGACCCCGGACGATCTCGCCGGGGCGCTCGCCGCCAAGAGCGGCTGGACCTGGTTCCACTTCAACCTCGCCAACGCCCGGGCCCGCGACTGGATCGAGGAGAACGCGCCGCTTCCCGACGCCGCCAAGGAACTGCTGCTCGACACCGACGACCACCTCTGTCTGATCGCCGAGGACGACACGCTGTTCGGCATCTTCGCCGACTTCCGCCGCGAACTCGATCACGACACGCAGGACATCGCCCGGCTGAAGTTCGCTCTGCACCGGCGCACCCTGGTCACCGGGCGGCGGCAGGCACTGAACTCGGTCGACGACACCCGCCGGGCGATCGCCCGCGGCGGCGCCTTCGAGAACGGCGAGGCGCTGCTCGAGCACATCTTCGACACCTTCTCCGCCCAGGTCGCGACCATGGTGCGCGAACTGACCGAGAAGCTCGAGGTGCTGGAGGAACGGGTGGTCGACGACCGGGTCGATCCCGACGACGTCAAGGTCGGCCCGATCCGCCGCCGGGCGCTCAGGCTCAACCGTCAGGTCGGCGCGCTCCGGATCCACTTCTCGGCGCTGGTCGAGAACCCGGAACGCGATCTGCCGGAAGACGTCTTCGCGATGACCGAGCGGGTGTCGCTGCGCCTCACCTCGCTCGGCCGCGACGTCGAGGCGATACAGGAACGGGCGCGGATCATCCAGGAAGAAGTCTCGGCGAAATCGGCCGAGTACATGAACCGTCAGCTCTCGACCCTGTCGGTGCTGACCGCCCTGTTCATGCCGGCGACGCTGGTCACCGGTCTGTTCGGGATGAACACCCACGGCCTGCCGTTCGACAGCGAAGACGTCGGCTTCTGGTACGCCTTCCTGGTCTGCGTCGGCGGATCGGGGATCGTCTACCTGATCCTGAGGCGGCTCGGCGTGGTCAAGTGACCGGCGGGCGCTCCCGCCACCCCTCCCCCACCGGCGCATCGCGGACCCCACCGGCGCATCGCGGACCCCACCGGCGCATCGCGGACCCGACGGCGGCCGGAGCCGCCGCCGGAAGTGCGGGATCACTCGGCGAGCTTCGTCAGGATCCGCGCCCAGGAGCGGATGCCCTTGTGGTAGCTCTCGAGGTCGTACTTCTCGTTCGGCGAATGGACGCGGTCGTCGTCGAGGCCGAAACCGACCAGCAGCGAGCGCATGCCGAGGATCGTCTCGAAGGCGCCGACCACCGGGATCGAGCCGCCACCGCCGATCACCAGCGCCGGCACGCCCCATTCCTCGCCGAGGGCGGAGAGCCCGAGCGCCAGCCAACGGTCGTCCCAGGGCAGCGCCAGACCCGGGCTGCCGCCGTGCGGATGGAACTCGACGGTGGCGTCCGGCGGCAGCCGATCGCGGACGTGCTGACGGAAGGCCTCGCGGATCTTCACCGGATCCTGGCCGACGACCAGACGGAACGACACCTTGGCCGAAGCGGCGGCGGGCAGCACGGTCTTGAAGCCGTCGCCGGTGTAGCCGCCGACGATGCCGTTGAACTCGCAGGTCGGGCGGGCCCAGACCTGTTCGAGGATCGAGCGGCCGACCTCGCCGGCGCTGGTCTTCAGCCCGACCGGACCGAGGAAGGTCTTCTCGGTGGTGCCGAGCGCCTCCCAGGATTCCCACACCGCCTCGGGCAGTTCGGCGACGCCGTCGTAGAAGCCGGGCAGAGTGACCGCGCCGTCGTCGTCGTGGAGCTCGGCGAGGACGTGGGTGAGGATCCGGATCGGGTTCCAGGCGGGACCACCGAACAGGCCGGAATGGAGATCACGGTCGGAACAGGTGATGGTCACCTGCTCGCCGACCAGACCACGCAGCGACGCGGTGATCGCCGGGCGGCCGCGGGCCCACATGTTGGTGTCGCAGACCAGCGCCACGTCGTGGGAGAGTTCGCTCTTGTGCGCCTCGAGATAGGGCAGCAGCGACGGCGAACCGGACTCCTCCTCGCCTTCCAGCAGCACGGTGATCCGCACCGGCAGGCTGCCGTCCTCGGCGATCAGCGCGCGCACCGCCTCGAGGATGGTCAGCGCCTGTCCCTTGTCGTCGGCGGCACCGCGGCCGAGGATCACCTTCACGCCGTCCTGTTCCTCGATCTTCGGATCGAAGGGGTCGTAGCGCCAGAGCGACATCGGATCGACCGGCTGGACGTCGTAGTGCCCGTAGAACAGGACATGGCGATCGGCGTTCTTCACCGGGCCGGTCCAGTGGGCGATGACCATCGGATGGCCGGGGGTCTCGTCGAGCCGCGCCTCGAAGCCGAGTTCGACGAGTTCGGCGACGCACCATTCGCCGGCCTTGCGGACCTCGTCACGGAACACCGGATCGGCGGAGATCGACTTCAGCCGAACGAAGGCGAAGAGCCGTTCCAGGCTCTTCGGCAGGTCGGCGTCGATGCGGGCGAGGACGTTGTCGAGCGACATCGGGGTACCTCTGGACGATTTCGGGAACGGGTGAAAGGAAGGTTCAACGGCGCAGCAGCGATCCGAGGACGCCGCGTACCAGCGCGTTGCCGATCTGGCGGCCGGCGGCCGACGCCGCCGAGCGGGCGGCCGAGGTGATCATCGCCTCGCCGATGGTCTTCGATCGCGGCCCGCCGGTGCGGGTGCCGGCGAGATCGCCGACCGTCGAGAGTACGCCGCCGAGGACGGACTCGAAGAAGCCGCCGCCGGCACTCGGAGCGGCCGGATCGGAGGTGGGCGCGGTCGCCCGGCCGCCGGCGCGGTCGGCCAGCATCTCGAAGGCGGAGACCCGGTCGATCGCCCGATCGTAACGGCCGGCGAGCGGCGAAGCGGCGATCACGCCCGCCCGTTCGGCCGGCGAGAGCGGCCCGACCCGGGCTTCCGGCGGGCGGATCAGGGTGCGCTGGACCACCGACGGGATGCCCTTGGCGTGCAGCATCGAGACCAGTGCCTCGCCGACGGCGAGCTCGGTGATCGCCTTCTCGGTCGAGAACTTCGGGTTCTGACGGAAGGTCTCCGCGGCGGCGCGCACCGCCTTCTGTTCCTTCGGGGTGAAGGCGCGCAGCGCGTGCTGGATGCGGTTGCCGAGCTGGGCGGAGACGCTGTCGGGCACGTCGAGCGGGTTCTGGGTGACGAAGAAGACGCCGACGCCCTTCGAGCGGATCAGGCGGACCACCTGCTCGATCTTGGCGAGCAGCGCCGGCGGCGCCTCGTCGAACAGCAGATGCGCCTCGTCGAAGAAGAAGACGAGCTTCGGCCGATCGAGATCGCCGACCTCCGGCAGTTCCTCGAACAGCTCGGAGAGCAGCCAGAGAAGGAAGGTCGCATAGAGCTTCGGATTGGCCATCAGCCGGTCGGCGGCGAGCACGTTGATCCGGCCGCGGCCCTGCGGATCGGTGGCGACGAGATCGCGGACGTCGAGGCCGGGCTCACCGAAGAAGGCGTCGGCGTTCTGGTTCTCGAGCACCAGCAGCTGGCGCTGGAGGGCGCCGACGCTGGCCTTGGAGACGTTGCCCCACTTCAGCGTCAGCTCGTCGGCCCGCTCGGCGACATGGGCGAGGACGGCGCGCAGATCCTTCAGATCGAGGAGCAGCAGCCCCTCCTCGTCGGCGAGCCGGAAGACGATGTTGAGCACGCCCTCCTGGACCTCGTTGAGCCCCATCAGGCGGGAGAGCAGCAGCGGCCCCATCTCCGAGACGGTGGCGCGGATGCGGTGGCCGGCCTCGCCGAACAGGTCCCAGAACACCACCGGAAAGGTCTTCGGCGTCCAGTCGGAAAATCCGATCTCCTTCGACCGCGCGTCGATCCAGTCCCGGTGGACGCCGGGGGCGGCGATGCCGGAGAGGTCGCCCTTGACGTCGGCGGCGAAGACCGAGACGCCGGCCGCCGAAAGCCCTTCGGCGAGCACCTGCAGCGACACCGTCTTGCCGGTGCCGGTGGCGCCGGTGACCAGGCCGTGCCGGTTGGCGAGACGCAGTTCGAGCCACTCGTCCTCGACGCTCCGGCCGAGCCACACGCCACCGTCGATCTTCATTCCGGCCCTCCCGTCGGATCCCCTCCCCATATAGGCCGGCCCGGCCGGCTTGGAAACCGGCCGCGCGCACCGCAGCCCGTCCGCCATCGGGGCGAAGCGCCCGTCGGCCCTTGCGTTTCGGATTTGCGCCATGCCACATGACGACGATCCGGGGCGCCGTCCGGCCGCTCCGAGACGCCGACGAACGGGGGCGGACCATGCAGGATCTGATCGAGAAGCTCGCGGCGCAGGCCGGCATCGACCCGGCGCTGAGCGAGAAGGCGACGGCGATGGTGGTCGGCTTCGTCGCGAACAACGCTTCGCCCGAGCTCGCCGACCAGCTCCGGCAGTATCTTCCGAACTTCGACGCGCTGGCGGAGGCCGGCGCGGCGCACACGGCGGCGGCGAGCGCCGGCGACGGGCTCGCGGGTGGGCTGGGCGGCCTGTTCTCCGGCGGCGGTCTCGCCGGGGCGCTCGGCGGCCTGATCGGCGGCGACGGACCGCTCGGCGAGGCGATGGCGCTGATCGGCCATCTCGGACGCGACGGCATCGATCTCGACCAGATCCGGGGCCTCGCCTCCGGGCTCCTCGACCATCTGCGGGATAACGGCGGCGGCGAGGTGGTCGACCGTTTCCTCGCGGAGATCCCCGGCGCCTCGCATCTCCTCGGCTGACGCGGACACGCCCGACGCCGGGCCACCTTCCGCAGGGTTCGACTGAAGCGGCGGTTGAAGAATCACCGGTTCCGCGGTGAACTCGACCTCGCGCGATCGTCGTCCCGCCCGCGGGCGGAGGATCACCCGGTGGCGCGTGCAAGAGGGAGTGAAGCATGACCAACATCGCCACCATCGAAGGGATCGGACCGGTCTACGCCGAGAAGCTCGCCGCCGTCGGGGCCAAGACCGTCGAGATCTTCCTCGAGCGGGCCAAAGATCCGAAGGGCCGCAAGACCCTCGCGGAAGCGACGGGCATCGACGAGAGCCGGATCCTGAAGTGGGCGAACAAGGCCGACCTGATGCGGATCAAGGGCGTCGGCGAGGAGTATTCCGATCTGCTCGAGGCCGCCGGCGTCGACACGGTCAAGGAACTGAAGCATCGCAAGGCCGAGAACCTCCACGCCAAGATGGAAGAGGTCAACGCCGAGAAGAAGCTGGTCCGCCAGACCCCGAGTCTGAAGTCGGTGACCGAGTGGATCGATCAGGCCAAGGAACTGCCGCCGGTCCTGACCTACTGACCCGTCGCCCGCGCCGGTCCGCCGGCGCCACACGCTCGGCCGTCATGCCCCCGGACGATCCGAGATCGTCCGGGAGTGTGGTATTCGGTCCGTCGGAGGACGGATCATGACGACGGGACGAAGCTCGGCGCGGCGATCGGCGACGGCGACCCGGATCGGGCCGGCGCGGATCCTCGGACCCGCCGCGATCGGCTCGGGGATCGCCGGTCTGGTCGCGGCGAGCACGGCGTTCGCGGCCTGCCCCACGGACCTGCCGGTGGTTCGCGACATCGCGGCCGAGGCCTTCTACACCGATGCGCGTCATTCGATCGTCGATCCGGAGGCGGTGAAGCGCAACCGCGCCTCGCTCCAGGCGCTCGACAGGTCGCTGTGGCAGATCCTCGCCCGCTCGAACGCCCATCTGACCAGCGGATCGCGCGCGGAGGCGGTCTGTGCGCTCGGACTTCTCGCCGGTCAGGCGCGCGGCGGCGCGATGCTCGGCGCGACCTCCTCGATGCAGGCCGGTTACGAGCGCAAGTGGCGCACCGCCGGCATGGCGATCGTCTATCTGGCGCTGAGACCGCAGGCGGAGGCGGCGCAGCGGGCGGAGATCGAACCGTGGCTCGCGGCGCTGGCCGACCGGGTCGAGGCGACCGACACCCGTCCGGCGAACTGGAACAACCATCACTACTGGATCGGTCTGGTGGCCACCGCGGTCGGTGCGGCGACCGACGACGCGGCGCGGTTCGCGCGTGGGCGGAAGGCCTTCGACGACGGCCTCGCGGCGATCGCGGCCGACGGCACCCTGCCGCGGGAGCTGGAACGCGGGGTCAGGGCGCTGCACTACCACGCCTATGCCGCGGCGCCGCTGGTGCTCTCGGCGGAGATCGCGGCACGGCGCGGCGAGGACTGGTGGAGCCGGGGCGACCACGCCCTGCGCCGCCTGGTCGACCGGGTCGCCGCCGGCATCGCCGATCCGGACGGCTTCGCCCGACGGGTCGGGATGCCGATCGAGGTGCCGGACGCCGGCACCGTCGCCTGGGCCGCCTTCGTCGAACGTCGTTTTCCCGACGCCCCGCGCTTTCCGGCGGGTCCGCGGCGGTACTCCTGGCTCGGCGGCGACCTCGCGGCGCTCGCCGCCGCCTGGGTCCCGGCGGCCGGTGCACCGGGCCGCCGGTGAACCGTCAGAGACAGATCTGGCCGTAGCGCAGTGCCTCGACCACGGTCTGGGTCTTGTTGGTGGCGTTCATCTTGTCGCAGGCGTTCTGCAGGTGGGCATGGACGGTGCGCTGCGAGATCTCCAGGCGCTCGGCGATCTCGGCCGCGGTCTTGCCGCCAGCCGAGAGGGTCAGCACCAGACGTTCGCGATCCGAGAGATCGCCCGGCCGGTTGGTGTCGAGACGACCGACTTCGATCAGCGTGCGGAAGGCGGAGAGACAGAAGTGTTCGAGCCCGGCCATCCCGGCGGGATCGAAGCCGAGTCGCGGCCCGGCGATCACCACACAGGCCTGATAGGGCGCGAGGTCGTGGATCGGCACCGCGACGAAGCGGTTGGCGAGACCTCCGGCGGCGATCACCAACGGCGAGAGTTCCAGATCGTCGGGCGGGCCGAAGGCGCCCGGCGGCAGTTCGGACTGCCCGAAGACGAAGGCCCGACGCGCCGAGAGGCAGCGGCGGAGCAGCGGATCGGTGGCGGCGACATCGATGACGTGCCCGCCGGATCGGACGTCGGGCCAGACGATCCGAAGGATCAGACGGTTCGCCGCGCGACGAGGGAGCGGCAGCCCCGTGATCAACACATGGCTGGCGCCCTGACGACGCAATCTTCGTTCAAAAGTCTCCAGAACACGGTCGGCTTCTCTCAAGGATGAAACCAGAACCGCATCATCGAAGAGGTCGATCGGAATTCCTTCATTCATGTATACAAACTCGCTGACTCAAGGGCCGGTAACCAATAACCACCGCCTCTTCAACCGAAATTTCGACGGCTACACCGGTTACCGCCCGTATACATCATTCCATGGGCACCGCTGTTGGTGAGTCCTGCGACTTTTTGACGTTCCGATGATTCGCCCTCCCACAAAAACCTGTAGGTACCGCGTTACTCGCAGGTCGATGCTCTTCGGTTTCGTGATTTCCCTCTCGGGAGGAACGCAGATTGATCGGCATCCCCTCTTGGGTCTTGATACTAACGGAGAATGCGATGGGTTCGTAGCCTCAAAAACGTTTCGGATCTCGGATTTCGACGATCGCGTCCGATCGAACCCTTCGATGCTCGCAAAAATCGGGGCTCGAGCGGATCGACACCCGGCCCTTCTCCGGGTGATATCGGGCGGAACGTCAGAAGACCGGCCCCGGCCTTTCCCTAGTGCGGGGCGGCACGACAGCGGGAGTGGATGGTGACCTCGACGGCGATGCGTTTCACTGATGCGTTCGCGGCGCGCGACCATGACGAATGGGTCGCGACCGCCACCAAGGCGCTCAAGACCACACCTTTCGACCGGCTGAAGACGACGACCGCCGACGGTATCGTCATCGAGCCGATCTACACCGGCAACGAGAACCCGGCTCCGCTCGGGACCCGCGCTCCGGGCAAGCCCTGGGTGGTCTCCCAGCGCATCGACCTGGTCGAGCCGAAGGCGGCCAACGCCCAGATCCTCGACGATCTGATGGGCGGCGCCACCGGCCTCGATCTGGTCTTCGCGGAAAGCCCGCAGGCCGCCGGCTGGGGCATCGCCGCCCACTGCGGCGGCTGCATCGCCAAGCTGCTCGACGGCGTCCACGTCGATCTCGTGCCGATCCGTGTCGACGCCGGCCGGCGCACCGCCGAGATCGCCGGCCTGATCGCCGCCTACGCGGCGAAGACCGGCAAGACCACCGATCTCGCGCTGATCCAGGATCCGATCGGAGACCTCGCCGCCACCGGTCGCCTCGCCGCGAAGGCCGAAGACGCGATCGCCGCGGCGGCCGAAGCGGCGAAGAGCTTCGCCGGTACGGTGTTCGAGGCCGACGGCCGCGTCTGGCACGCCGCCGGTGCCTCCGAAGCCCAGGAGCTCGCCGCGATCCTCGCCGGCGCGGTCACCTATCTGCGCGCCCTCGAAGCGGCCGGGCTCGACCTCGCGACCGCCGCCGCCAGGATCGGCTTCACCGCGGTCGCCGACCAGAACCAGTTCCGCTCGATCGCCAAGCTCCGGGCGCTGACGCTCCTGTGGGCGCGGGTGCGCGAGGCGCTCGGCCTCGCTCCGGCGGCGCCGCGACTGCACGTCGAGACGGCGCGGCGGATGATGAACCGGCGCGACGCCCACACCAACATCCTCCGCACCACCATCGCCACCTTCGCCGCCGGCATCGCCGGTGCCGGCTCGGTGACGGTGCTGCCCTATTCGACCGCCGCCGGCCTGCCCGACGCCTTCGCCCGGCGCATCGCCCGCAACGGCCAGGTGATCCTGATCGAGGAATCGAACCTGCATCGGGTCGCCGACCCGGCGGCGGGATCTGGCCTCGTCGACACCGAGACCAACGCGCTGGCCGAACTCGCCTGGAAGATCTTCCAGGAGATCGAGGCGGAAGGCGGCATCGTCGCGGCGCTGCGCTCCGGCTCGTTCCTGGCCAAGGTCCAGGCCGTCGCCAAGAAGCGTCTCGATGCGATCGCCAAGCGCCGCGAGGCGGTGACCGGCATCTCCGAGTTCCCGAACATCGCCGAGAAGCCGGTTCCGGTCGCCGATGCGACGAAGCCGGCTCCGGATGCGGTCGAAGCGGTCGAGACCGTGGCGGCCTTCCCGGCCTGCCCGAACGACACCGCCTTCGAGGCCCTGCGCGACGCCGCCGACGCCCGTATCGCCACCAAGGGCGAGCGGCCGAAGCTGTTCTTCGCCAATCTCGGCCGGATCGCCGACTTCACCGGCCGGGCCACCTGGTCGAAGAACTTCTTCGAAGCCGGCGGCATCCAGGCATTGACCAACGACGGTTTCGACGGGCTCGAAGCGATCGTCGCCGCCTTCGTGGCGTCGGGCGCCAAGGGCGCGGTGATCTGTTCGTCGGACGCGGTCTACGAGACCGAGGCGGTGCCGGCGGCCGAAGCGCTGGCCAAGGCCGGCGCCACGGCGATCTGGCTCGCCGGCAAGCCGGCCGACGCCGATCGGGAGAAGGTGCTGCGTGCGGCCGGCGTGACCGGCTTCATCCACCTCGGACAGGACGTGGTCGCGGTGTTGAAGGACGCGCTCGCCGCACTCGACGGTTGACCGACGGACCGCCGGACCGGATCATCGGTCCGGACGACATTCGACGCGGAGCTTCGCCGGTCGGTCCCGACCGGCGCGATCTCGAAAGTCGGGGCGAGTGCGGGCCGGATCGGCCCCTCCCCCCGGAAGACCACGACGAGGAGCGGGCCACATGAGCCGCATTCCGAATTTCAGCACCGTCCCCTATGCCACGGTCGCGGTGCCGGCGTCCGCCGAGGGCGCCTCGATCTGGACCACGCCGGAGGAGATCGACGTCAAGCCGGTCTACGGCAAGGCCGACATCGAAGACCTCGACTTCCTGAAGACCTGGCCGGGCCTGCCGCCGTTCCTGCGCGGCCCCTATCCGACCATGTACGTCGCCCAGCCGTGGACGGTCCGGCAATACGCCGGCTTCTCCACCGCCGAGGATTCCAACGCCTTCTATCGCCGCAACCTCGCCGCCGGTCAGAAGGGCCTGTCGGTCGCCTTCGACCTCGCCACCCACCGCGGCTACGACAGCGACCATCCGCGGGTGACCGGCGACGTCGGCATGGCCGGCGTGGCGATCGACTCGATCTACGACATGCGCACCCTGTTCTCGGGCATCCCGCTCGACCGGATGAGCGTGTCGATGACCATGAACGGCGCGGTGCTGCCGATCCTCGCGCTCTACATCGTCGCGGCCGAGGAACAGGGCGTCGCCCAGAACCTGCTGTCGGGGACCATTCAGAACGACATTCTGAAGGAGTTCATGGTCCGCAACACCTACATCTATCCGCCGTCGCCCTCGATGCGGATCATCTCCGACATCTTCGCCTACACTTCGCAGAACATGCCGAAGTTCAACTCGATCTCGATCTCCGGCTATCACATGCAGGAGGCGGGAGCGACGGCCGATCTGGAGCTCGCCTACACGCTCGCCGACGGCATCGAATACATCCGGGCCGGCGTCAACGCCGGGCTCGACGTCGACGCCTTCGCGCCGCGCCTGTCGTTCTTCTGGGCGATCGGCATGAACTTCTTCATGGAAGTCGCCAAGCTCAGGGCCGCCCGGCTCCTGTGGGCGAAGCTGGTCACCGAGAACTTCCATCCGAAGAACGACAAGTCGATCAGCCTCCGGACCCACTCGCAGACCTCCGGCTGGTCGCTGACCGCGCAGGACGTCTACAACAACGTGGTGCGCACCGCGGTCGAGGCGATGGCGGCGACGCAGGGGCACACCCAGTCGCTGCACACCAACGCGCTCGACGAGGCGCTGGCACTGCCGACCGACTTTTCCGCCCGGATCGCCCGCAACACCCAGCTGCTCCTCCAGCAGGAGAGCGGCACCACCCGGACCATCGATCCGTGGGGCGGCTCGGCCTATGTCGAGCGGCTGACCGCCGAGCTCGCCGAGAAGGCGCTCGGCCACATCCGCGAGGTCGAGGAACTCGGCGGCATGGCCAAGGCGATCGAGGCCGGCATTCCGAAGCTGCGCATCGAGGAAGCCGCCGCCAAGACCCAGGCGCGCATCGATTCCGGCTCGCAGACCGTGGTCGGCGTCAACAAGTTCCGCCCGGACACCGAGCAGGCGATCGACGTCCTCAAGGTCGACAACTCGGCGGTGCGCCACGCCCAGATCGACAAGCTCGCCCGGCTGAAGGGCGAACGCGACGAGGCGACCGTCCAGAAGACGCTCGACGCGCTGACCGAAGGGGCCAAGAGCGGGGCCAACCTGCTCGCCCTGGCGATCGAGGCGGGCCGCGCCAAGGCGACGGTCGGCGAAATCTCGTTCGCGCTCGAGAAGGTGTTCGGCCGCCACAAGGCCGAGATCAAGTCGATCCACGGGGTCTACAAGCGCGAGGTCAGCCGGATGAGCGATGCCGTGACCAAGGTGCAGAAGCTGGTCGAGGCGTTCGAGGCCAACGACGGCCGTCGGCCGCGCATCCTGGTCGCCAAGATGGGCCAGGACGGCCACGACCGCGGCCAGAAGGTGATCGCCTCGGCCTTCGCCGACCTCGGCTTCGACGTCGACATCGGACCGCTGTTCGCCACCCCGGAAGAGGCGGCGCGCCAGGCGGTGGAGAACGACGTCCACGTGGTCGGCGTGTCGTCGCTGGCCGCCGGCCACCTGACCCTGGTGCCGGCGCTGAAGGCGGCGCTGGCGGCGGAAGGCCGGCCCGACATCATGATCGTGGTCGGCGGCGTGATCCCGCCGCAGGACTTCCAGGCGCTGATCGACGCCGGCGCGGCGGCGATCTTCCCGCCCGGCACGGTGATCGCCGACGCGGCGATCAAGCTGGTCCACGACCTCAACGAGAAGCTCGGCTACGCGGAGATCAAGGCGGCCGAGTGAGGCCGGGGCCTCCGGCTCGAACCGATCTTCGAAACATCACGGAAGGCCGCGTCCGAGGAGGGCGCGGCCTTTCTTCGTTTCGGTGCCGAAGAGCGTGAAATTCCGTCGCAAACTGCGACGTTTCGCCCGACGGTCGACAATTCGGCGCACCGGTCGGCGGCGACGTTGACCTCGATGCGACGGCGCGCGACGCTGTCCCGCCGGTCGTGGGAGACCGGCCGTCACCGAACGGTGGGGGCCTTTCCCGGGGTGCGCCGCCGACCGGCGACAAAGACGTCCAGACGGAGGAAACCATGGCCACCAAGACCGAGGCGCCCCCGGCGCCCGACACCTCGAAACTGCAGCTCGCCGCCGACATCACCCTGGTCACGGCGCTGAAGGCGATCGCCGCCGCCAAGGCGAAGGCGCTCGACCAGGGCACGCTGATGAACATCGCCGTCGTCGACGCCGGCGGCAACCTCAAGGCGTTCGAGCGGATGGACGGCGCCTTCCTCGGTTCGATCGACATCTCGATCAAGAAGGCCAAGACCGCGCGGCTGTTCAACATGCCGACCAAGACCCTCGGCGAGATCTCGCAGCCGGGCGGCGAGCTCTACGGCATCGAAGCCACCAACGACGGGCTGGTGCTGTTCGGCGGCGGCGAGCTGCTGAAGGACGCCAAGGGCGTGATCATCGGCGCGATCGGCGTCTCCGGAAGCTCGGTCGCCAACGACATGGAAGTCGCCCAGGCCGGAGCGGCGGCGATCTGAGACCCCCGATCCCGGGATCGAGGGCGGCGCGGCCGACGGTCGCGCCGCCCTCGGCACGTCTCGTCGGGGACGAACCGGTGGGCGCCACGTTGTCGCCCCGTTCGGGAGAGATGGACAGCGCCACCGGGGCGCCCCACCGTCTGGCGAGCCCGACGACGATTCGCCAGCGGACGAGGACCCATGATCGACAGACCCGCGACGCTCACCACCCGCCGGGTGGCCCTCCTTCTGGCTCTGGCGGGCGCTCTTGCCGCCTGCGCTCCGACCGGCGACGCGGTCCGTCCGGGGGCCGGCCCCCGCGCCTCCACCCCCGCCTTCCAGGCGACCGGCGACACCTTCCTGCAGATCACCGCCGCCGGTGTCGGCCCGATCGGCCCGTCGACGCCGTACCAGTCGAAGGCGATCCTGGCGCAGCTCCCCGGCTTCACCACCGGCCATGTGACGATCGGGTTGGAGAGCTCGACCCCGGATGCGCTGGTGCTGTTCAAGGACGCCTACGGCGGCCGGATCCAGATGCTGCACATCCTGGGATCCGGCAACCGCATCGAGCAGATCCACGGCGTCACCCATCACGTCGTCGGCCCGGCCGGCGAACGGCCGGGGATGACCCTCCGGGAAGCCGGAACCGACCCCTCGACTTGCCGGATCGGCACCAATCTGTGGCTCGGGATGGCGATCTGCCGGTCGCGCGGCGCGCCGAACGTGACGCTCACCTACTCGTTCCAGGGCGAGGCGGCGATGTCGACGTCGCTGCCGCGTCGCGAGATCCTGGAGACCGGGATCCTGCAGAGGATCATCTGGACTCCGCCGGCCTGATCCGCGGTCGACCTCACGCCTCGCCCGCGCCGGCCGTGGCCGGTTCGCTCGCGACCCGGGCGGCGCTTCGGGATTCGTCGAGGAGCGATGCGATGCGCTCGGCGTCTTCGGGCGTCGCCGGGTTGTAGACGATCATCCCGAGGTCGACCCGGCCGTCGACCGAAAAGGCCGAATACTCGAAGGCGAGCGGGCCGAGCACCGGGTGACGGATGTGCTTGACCGCCTCTCCGTGCCCGCCCCGAACGTCGTTCTCGCGCCACATCGCCGCGAACTCCGGACTGAGCCGGCAGAGCTCGGCCACGAACGGCTCGACTTCGGCGGCAGCGCCGGCCCGCGTCGCATCGACTCGAAACGACCCCAGGGCGAAGCGCGCCACGGCCTGCCAATCGTACTGGACGGCACGGGCACGCGGATCGAGGAAGAGATAGCGCAGGATGTTGCGCTCCGCCGGCGGCAGCGCCCCGTAGTCGACCAGCATCACGCTGGCCGCCCGGTTCCAGGCCAGCACGTCCCAGATCGCGGTGCGGATCAGCGCGGGAACCGGATTGAGCGCGTCGAGAACCCGCTGCAGCCGCGGCGTGACGCCGTCGTTCCTGCGATAGTGCACCTCCGGCGGACGGCCGAGGCCGAGCAGGAAGAGATGTTCCCGCTCGACTTCGGTGAGCATCAGGGCGCGGGCGATCCGGTCGAGGACATCGGCCGACGGCGCGCCGCCGCGCCCCTGTTCGAGCCAGGCGTACCAGGTCGGGCTGATGTTGGCCCGCTGCGCCACCTCCTCCCGACGCAGTCCGGGGGTACGGCGGCGCTCCGTCGGAAAGCCGAAGACCGCCGGATCGAGCCGGCTGCGTCGATCCCGGAGATAGGCGCCGAGCGGGTTTCCGGAGGTGGGGGGAAGGCTCATCCGGGTGATGCTCCTACTATGATGAGGTCACTACTTTACCAGGATAACCCGGCGACGCAGTCTCGTCTCCAACGAAACCAGGAGACATTCGCCATGCGTATCTTCGTGACCGGTGCCACCGGCAACATCGGCTCCCGTGTCGTCGACGAACTGATCGGCGCGGGCCATCGGGTGATCGGTCTCTGCCGGTCGGAGGCCAAGGCCCCGGCGCTCGCCGCCCGCGGCGCCGAAGTGCTTCTCGGCTCGATCGCCGATCCGGACGGTCTGAAGGAGGCGATCGCCCGCGCCGACGGCGTCGTACATCTGGCGTTCGACCACGACTTCACGCACTTCGTCCGGAACTGCGAAGACGATCGTCGGGTGATCGCAGCGTTGGGGGCGATGCTCGCCGGCTCCGACCGGCCGTTGGTCGTGACCTCGGGAACGCCGGTCGCCAACACCGTGCCCGGCGAACCGGCCAGAGAAGGCCATCCGATCGCCGGGTCCGACAAGGTCCACCGTGCCGCAACCGAAGAGGCCGCCGCCGCCGTCGCGGCGACCGGCGTCAACGTCACCACGATCCGGTTGCCGCAGGTACACGACCGCGTCTCGCAGGGGCTGATCACGCCGATGATCGCGATGTTCCGCGACAAGGGCGTGTGCGCCTACGTCGGCGACGGGAGCAACCGCTGGCCGGCCGCCCATGTCCTCGACGTCGCGCGCCTCTATCGGCTGGCGATCGAAAGGGCCGAACCGAACGCCAAGTATCACGCGGTCGCTGAGGAAGGCGTGGCGATGCGCGAGATCGCCGAAGCCGTCGGCCGACGCCTGTCGCTGCCGGTCCGGTCGATCGGGCCCGAGGAGGCACCCGCCGTCTTCGGCTGGCTCGCCATGTTCGCCGGCTTCGACATGCCCGCGTCGAGCGAACGGACCCGCGCCGAACTGGGCTGGACGCCGACCGGCGGCGGTCTGATCGCCGATCTCGAGCAGCTCCACCTTCCCGACGCCTGAGGCTCGCCGTCCCGGAACCACGCTCGGTGGGCCGCCCGGACCGGCGGCCGCCCGGGCGCGGATCGAAGGGCGCGATCACCGCGAACCCGAGAGGGCCCGCCGACCGGCGGGCCTTCGCGCGACCGAGACGGGGCCGGCCGATCGCCGGCCGTCGGATCGGTGGAATCCCCTTTGACAAGGATGCGGCTTCCGTTCCAGCATGGTCGCGGTCGCTTCGGCCCGAGGACGCAGTGCGTCGCGCGGACATCCAGGGCACGAGCACGGACCGTTGGAAGGCAGAGAGATTTTCGGTGACCATCGAGAATCTCGAAGGACGTCGCCGGCCCGCGGTGGCGACCCGCGAGCGGCCGGCGGACGGCCCGGAGCGTTTCCCGAATGAGCAAGTCCGTCTTCGCCGATCCGACCGACGGCCTCGCCCACGTCTCCGTCGACGCGGGTGCGGTGTCGACCACCCCGCCGTCGCGACTGCATCGGACGGCGGCGGCGGACATCGCGGTCGACGACCTCGCCGACAAGATCCTGGCCGGCGACCGGTCGATGCTGGCGCGGGCGATCACGCTGGTCGAATCGAAGAAGCCGGAACATCAGGCCAAGGCCCGGGCGCTGGTGCAGCGGCTGTTGCCGCATACCGGCAAGGCGATGCGGGTCGGCATCACCGGCGTGCCCGGGGTCGGCAAGTCGACCACCATCGATCAGCTCGGCGCCAACCTGACCGCCAAGGGCCATCGCATCGCGGTGCTGGCGGTCGATCCGTCGTCGTCGAGGAGCGGCGGGTCGATCCTCGGCGACAAGACCCGGATGTCGCGGCTGTCGGTCGACCGCAACGCCTTCATCCGCCCCTCCCCCTCCTCCGGCACGCTCGGCGGCGTCGCGGCGAAGACCCGCGAGACGATGCTGCTCTGCGAGGCGGCCGGCTACGACGTGATCCTGGTGGAGACGGTCGGGGTCGGGCAGTCGGAGACCACCGTCGCCGGGATGGTCGACTTCTTCCTGGTCCTGATGCTGCCGGGCGCCGGCGACGAGTTGCAGGGCATCAAAAAGGGCGTGCTGGAGATCGCCGATCTGATCGCGGTCAACAAGGCCGACGGCGACAACGAGACCCGGGCGCGGCGGGCGGCCTCGGAATACCGGGCGGCGCTCAACATCATGGCGCCGAAGAGCCCGAACTGGACGCCGCCGGTGGTGCTGGTCTCCGGCCTCGCCAATCTCGGCCTCGACGAGATGTGGGCGCTGGTCGAGACCCATCGGGTGAAGCTCGCCGCGACCGGCGAGTTCGCCGAGCGCCGCCGCAGCCAGCAGGTCGCGTGGATGTGGACGATGCTCGAGGAACGGGTGATGCAGGCGCTGAAGGCCGACCCGAAGGTGCGCGGCCGTCTGCATGCCCTGGAAGACGGCGTGCGCGACGGCGAAGTGTCGGCGGCGATCGCCGTCGACGAGATCGCCGCGCTGTTCGGGATCCGCTCCGCCGGGGTGTGACTCCGGGCGGCGCGGCTCACTCGAAGCGCGCCAGGAACCGCGCGAGCAGCCGATCGAGATCGCGGACGGCGTCGTCGCCGAGCCCCTCGACCAGTCGATGCTGGGTGGCGACGTGGGCGCCGACCGCCGCGTCGATCCGTTCGAGCCCGGCCTGGGTCAGCGCGACCAGGACGCCGCGGCCGTCGTCGGGATCGGGCCGGCGCTCGACCAGCCCCTCCGCCTCCAGGCGGTCGATCCGGTTGGTCATGGTCCCCGACGTGACCATCGCCGAGGCGAGGAGATCGCCCGGCGACAGGCGATGCGGGGCACCGGCCCGGCGCAGGGTCGCCAGGATGTCGAAACTCGACCGGTTGAGGCCGAACGCCGCGAGCGTGTGTTCGATCTCGCGGGAGAGATGGCGTTCCAGTCGGCCGAGCCGGCCGAGCAGGCCCATCGGGCCGACGTCGAGATCCGGCCGCTCCCGACGCCACTGGGCGAGAATCGCATCGACGTGATCCATGCGGCGACGTCATCCCGGCCGGGCCGGACGGTCAAGGCGCGAAATGTCTCGACGTCGAGATATTTCGTCGTTATCTTGATGTCGAGATAATGGAGCCTCGCTTGTCCGCCCGAGACCTCGCCCTCACCGCCGCCGCCCCGCTGATCTGGGGCTCGACCTATCTCGTCACCACCGAGCTGCTGCCGCCGGACCGGCCGCTGACGCTCGCCCTGCTCAGGGCACTGCCGGCGGGCCTGCTGCTCCTGGCGGTGACCCGGCAGCTGCCGAAGGGCGTCTGGTGGGGCCGGTTGGCGGTGCTCGGCGCGGCCAATTTCTCGATCTTCTGGGCCTGCCTGTTCGTCGGCGCCCAACGTCTGCCGGGCGGCGTCGCCGCCACGCTCGGGGCGATCCAGCCGCTCCTGGTGATCGGCCTGCAACGGCTGTTGTTCGGCACACCGATGCGGCTCCGGCAGATCGCCATCGGTTTCGGCGGGGTGGCCGGCGTCGCCCTGCTGGTGCTCGGGCCGAAGGCCGCGCTCGATCCGATCGGCATCGCCGCCACCCTGCTCGGCGCGGTGTCGATGGCCTGCGGCACGGTGCTGACCCGTCACTGGCGCCCGGCGGTCGGCTCGCTGACCTTCACCGCCTGGCAGTTGGTGGCCGGAGGGCTGCTGCTGGTGCCGGCAGCGCTGCTCCTCGAGCCGCCGCTGCCGCCCCTCTCCGTCGCCAACCTCGTCGGCCTCGCCCACATGGCACTGATCGGCTCGGCCCTCACCTATTTCCTGTGGTTCCGCGGCCTGTCGCGGCTCGACGCGACGATCGTCGCGCCGCTCGGTTTCCTCAGCCCGCTGTCGGCGGTGGTGCTCGGGGCGAGCGTGCTCGGCGAATGGCCGACGCCGGTGCAGGGCGTCGGCATGGCGCTGGTGCTCGCCAGCGTGTGGGCCAACCTGCGGGGCTGATCAGCCGCGCCGTTCCGCCGCCACCAGCCGTTCGAAGACCAGATCGAAATAGGCGTCGGCGTCGAGATCGTGGATCCAGAAGACGTTCTGCGGCCGGCCGGTCGTACCCCACCAGTCGACCACCGTCTGACCGCGGGTGAAGGTTCCGGCCCGTTCGATCTCGACGTTGACCCGCCGGCCGCGGAAGATCTCCGGCCTCAACAGGAAGGCGGTGACCGTCGGGTCGTGCAGCGGGCCGCCGTCGGTGCCCATCAGCCCCTCGTCGAAGCGCTTGTTCCATTCGAGCAGATGCCAGAATGCCTCGGCGATCGGCGTGCCGTAGGCCCGGAGCTTCGCCAGCCGCGCCCGCGTGGTCAGCGCCCGGTGGGTGCAGTCGAGCGGGATCATGGTGATCGGCGCGCCGCAGGCGAGGACCTTCTCGGCCGCCTCCGGGTCGACCGCGATGTTGTATTCCGCCGCCGGGGTGATGTTGCCGCCCTCGGTGCTGGCGCCGCCCATCAGCACGATCTCGGCGAGCCGCGGCGCGATCTCCGGACATTCGGCGAGCGCCAGCGCGATGTTGGTGAGCGGCGCCAGACAGCAGAGCGTCACGCTCTTCTCCGGCCGGCCCATGACGATGTCGACGATGGCGCGCGGCGCGAACTCGGGACGGGCGGCGATCGTCGGCTCGGGCAGATCGAAACCCTCGAAGCCAGTCGGGCCGTGAACGTGCTCGGCGGTGACCAGCGGCCCGATCAGGGGACCGGCCGCTCCGGGATGGACCGGCACCTCCGGTCGGCCGGCGAGTTCGAGTGCCTTCAGTGCGTTGCGGGTGGTGTGGGCGAGCGAGACGTTGCCGCCGACGGTGGTGATCGCCGCCAGATCCAGCTCCTCGGGCGAGCCGAGAGCGACCAGGAAGGCGACGGCATCGTCGGGCGAGGGATCGGTATCGACGATGATCGTGCGGGGCATGGCCGTTCTCGCTGGCTGACGGTGCGATGTAACATTTTCTTCGAAGTGGCGTCCAGCCGGAGAGAGAAGGGCAAGCGTCGTTCCCCGAGTCGTCCACACCAATCGACTTGCAATTCTTCTCTGAAACCCCCACCGAAAGCCTAGCGATCCACGTCCTGCGATGTTGTTCCGGAGACATCGACGGCAACTCAGAAAACCACTCTATTTCTTCAAAACGTTTGCAGGATTTTTTGAAATTTCATGCTGACGCCACCCGGTTTATTCGATCGAATTCACTGCGGATTCATGAATTTCGCAACATGATGGGTCCGCCGGCACGAGATCGGCCGGGCAGAGGACATTCCATGAAGGCGACCATCGAGGGTCCGAAGACGTCGTTTTTCCTCGGAGCGACGGTGCGTCGCCTGCGCGCCCTGATCGCCGATCGCCGCGGGAACATCGCCCTGATCGGCGCGATCGCGGCGGTTCCGATGGTGGTCGCCACGGGTGTCACGATCGACTACGTCCGAGCCAGCGGCGCCCGGGCGGATCTCCAGACGGCGATCGACGCGGCGGTCCTCGCCGGGGCGCGAGACGCGACGGCGGCGTGGACGACGGTCGCCACCACGACCCTCGACGCCGCCCTCTCCGGCGGCGCCGGCGCTCCGACCGTCAAGTCGCGCAGCTTCACCAAGAACGCCGCAGGAGAATACGTCGGCACGGTCACGGCGTCGCTGGCGACCTCGTTCACCCAACTGATCGGGATCAGCTCGATCGAGCTCGGCGCGACCGCGACCGCGGTGGTCAAGACGGCGTCCGACAACGTCTGCATCCTGCTCAACGACACGGCGGCGTCGCCGGGCCTGTTGCTCAACTCCGGCGCGTCGTTCAACGCTCCCAACTGTCAGGTCCACGTCAAGTCGACCGGCTCGCCGAGCGCCACCTTCAACGCCGGGACGACACTGTCGACCAAGAAGATCTGTCTCGCCGGGTCGGCGGTCACCGACAACGGTGGATCGCATCCGAACCTGACCAAGAGCTGCACGACGGCTTCCGACCCGTTCGCCGGCACGCTGCCGACCCCGGCCTCGTCGGTCTGCTCGCAGACGTCGATGAACGTCAACGGCGGCACGGTGACCTTCTATCCCGGCGTCTACTGCGGCGGCGTCAACCTCAACAACGGGCCGACGGTCAACTTCCAACCCGGCGTCTACGTGATCAAGGGCGGCAACATCAACGCCAACGGCGGCAAGTGGACCGGGACCGGCGTCACCTTCTACTTCGTCGACACCTCCTACATCCAGTTCAACGGCTCGGTCACGCTGAACCTGACGGCGCCGACCAGCGGCACCTATGCCGACATCCTGATGTACGAGGCGAACGGTCTGTCGAAGTCGAGCTTCTCGATCAACGCCACCAACGGGGCGACGCTGGAAGGCCTGATCTGGCTGCCGAGCCGCAACCTGACCCTGAACGCGGGGGCCTCGGTGACCTCCAACAAGCTGACCATGGTGCTCAACACGTTGCTCGCCAATCAGGTGTCGTGGACCCTCGATTCGTCGAACAAGACCATCGCGGCGTCGGGCAGCGCGGCCTCGGGCGTCTACCTCAAGCGCTGAGCGCGGCACGGAAGGCCTCGCTCGGGCGGATCTCGCCGACCCGGGTGCCGTTCCAGTCGTCGATCGGCGGCGCGAGGAAGCGGCCGAGCGCCGGGTCGTCGCCCCGTCCGAGGAGGCCCGCCACCAGATGGGCGGTGAGCACCTCGGCCGCCCGTCCCGCACCGTCCTCGCACTTCAGGGCGATCCCCAGACCGAGCGCCGGCAACGCCGCGCAGAAGACGCCTTCCGCGCCGGTCTTGACGTAGGCCGCGCCGCCGATCGCGGTCATGAACTCGGTGCAGAAGCGGCCCGTCCCGGCGACCATGCCCGGCTCGGCGATCGCCGCATCGAAGAGCCGGCGGGCGGCCTTCGCCCGGCTCGGCGCAACCCCGACCCCCGAGGCCAGACGGGCGAAGCCGCGGGCCATCGCCTCGACCGGCAGCGCCCAGGTCGGGATCGAGCAGCCGTCGCCGCCGCGCGGGGCGCGGTCGACGTCGACGCCGGTGACGTCGCCGAGGGTCGCCGCGATCTCGCGCTGGACCGGATGGGTGGGATCGCCGTACCCGGCCGGATCGATCCCGGCATGAACGGCGAAGCAGACGAAGCCGGCGTGCTTGCCGGAGCAGTTGTTGTGCAGCCGCGTCGGTTCGCGGCCCTCCCGCCACAACCGGCCGCGTTCGGCCTCGCGGATCGGCCACTGGCGGCCGCAGACCAGACAGGTCTCGTCACGGCCGACCCGGGCGAGCATGGCGGCGGCGGTCTCGACGTGGCGCGGTTCGCCGTTGTGGGAGGCACCGGCCAGCGCCAATTCGGCCGCGCCGAGCCCGAGCGCGTCGGCCGCCCCCGATTCGACCAGGGGCAGCGCCTGGATCACCTTGATCGCCGAACGTGGGAACACCGGTCGGGCGACGTCGCCGAGCGCGAGCCGGCTGCGGCCCTCGGCGTCGACGACGGCGACCGCGGCACGGTGGCGGCTCTCGACATGAGACCCACGGAAGACTTCGACGAGAACCGGATCGGCGGACAACGGCTTCACTCCCTCGACTGTGGTCGGGCGATGCGACCAGTCCCGGCCGCCGCCGTCAAGCCTCGCCGTGCGATGTCGGATGCGCGTCCGCGCGGGCCGACGCCCGGCGGAGACCGAGAGGCCGAACGGCGTCGTGCGGGCGGCGCGGCCGGTCCCGGTCAGGAACGATTCACCGTCGCCGGGGAAAGTCCGGCCGTCGCTCGGAGCGCTAATTCTTCTTTACCCGGGCCGCGGGAAGATCGGGTCGAGAAAACACGGAGGTCGAGATGATCGACAACCTTCTGAAGAGCGCCGTCTTCGCCGCCGCCCTGTTGGCCGCGGTGCCGGCCGACGCGGGCCTTTCGGCCGGCTTCGCCGGTCTGCGTTCGATGACGGTGGCCGGCGGCTCGCTCGCCGGTCCGGCGGCGGCCTTCTGCATCGCCGACAGGTCGGCGCCGACGTCGGAGAGCCTCGCACTCCTGCTCGCGGATCGCGAACTCTACGACATCTGAAGTCTTCGCCGACGCGAAATCTCCGGGCCGAGCGTTTCGCCTCGGTTCGAACCGAAACATTAACCGATCGTTAAACCGTCGCGCGCACCATGCCCGACAAAATCAGGGAGACGTGCTCGTGTCCATCTTGGCCTGCCTTTCGCTTCTGTCGGGCATCGTCCTCGGACTGAGATTCAACGTCCGTCTGCTGCTGATGGTGTGTCTGGCGGTGGTCGCCACCGGGGTCGCCGCTCCGATCGCGCTGCAGGTCTCGTTCACCACCGCCGCCCTGTGGGCCGGTGTCGCGATCCTCGCGCTGCAGGTCGGCTACTTCGTCGCCGTGGTGATCTCCGCGATGCAGTTGACCGAAGAACCCGAGCCGAGCCCGGCCCGCGAGAGCGCGCGCGAGCTGCCGCGCAACTCGGCCGAAGCCCGCCGCCGCTGAAGGTGCCCCGATGCCGTCGGCGCGGTCCCCGAACGATCGCCGCCGACGCAGACGTCGTCTCTACGCGCCCGCCGCCACGGCGGGCGTCGCGATTCTCACCGGTCTGGTTCTGACCTCCGGCCTCGCGCCGGCCGGGTCGACCGACACCTCGGCCCCCGCCGCGCCCCACCCCGCAGAACCCCACCCCACCGGGCCCCGGCGCGCGCCCGCGACCGCACCGATCTGGGTGCCGACACCGGTCAGGATCGATCGCACCCGCGAGGAACGGCACCGGATCGCCGATCCCGACGACGGACGGCCGCGGATCGAGGGTCGCGGCGGCGTCCCGTCGACCGACGGCAGTTTCACCGTCGGGGCGATCCGCGGGCGGTTCGCGGCATTGGTCCTGCCGGATCGTCAGAAGCTCTGCACCGGCGCCTCCGGTGCCCGCTGGGCCTGCGGGCTCAGGGCCCATGCCGCGCTCTCCGGCCTCGTCACCGGTCGCGATCTCGCCTGCCGGCCGATGGAAGACACTGCAGCGGGCTCGGTGCGCGACCTCGCCGACTGCCGCAACCGTGGCCGCTCGCTGGTCGAGACGATGGTCGGCGAGGGGTGGGCCGAGGTCGATCCGCGGCGCGCCGAGCCGGCGCTGGTCCGGCTCGGAACCCGTGCGATGGAAGCCGGGCGCGGCCTGTGGTCGGCCGAGCCGCCGCCCTGAGGCGTGCGGCGCGTCCCTTCCCGATCAGCCGGCGTCGGCGACCTGGAAGCCGGCCCAGAAGGGATCGCGGTCGTCGACGAAGATGGTGTTGTAGCCGGTGGTCCGCGCCCATCCGCCGATCGACGGGACGATCGCCGGCTTTCCACCGACCGTCGTCTCGCGCTCGACCCGACCGGTGAAGGTCGAGGAGATGATGCTCTCGTGGACGAAGTCGACGCCGACCGCGAGCCGGCCGGTGGCGTGCAACTGGGCCATCCGGGCGGAGGTGCCGGTGCCGCAGGGGCTGCGGTCGATCGCCTTGTCGCCGTAGAAGACGGCGTTGCGGGCCGAACCTTCAGGGGTCTTGGCGCGGCCGGTCCACATCACGTGGGTCAGCCGGTCGAGGGCCGGGTTCTCCGGATGGACGATGCGGTGGCGGGCGTTGAAGGCGGCCCGGAGCTTCGGGCTGAGGCGCAGCACGTCGGAGGGTTGGAGGTCGTCGAGATCGGCGTAGCCCGGCTGCGGCTCGACGATCGCGTAGAAATTGCCGCCGAAGGCGACGTCGACGCGGATCGGGCCGAACCCGTCGAGATCGACCTCGTAGTCGCGGCCGAGCAGGAACGACGGCACGTTGGTCAGCGTCACCCGCTCGACATAGGGGCCGTTCTGGACGTAGCGCGCCTCGACCAGACCGGCCGGCGTGTCGAGCCGCAGGAGGCCCGGCTCCTTCGGCGTGACCAGACCGTGTTCGATCGCCATGGTCACCGTACCGATGGTGCCGTGACCGCACATCGGCAGGCAGCCGGACGTCTCGATGAACAGAACCGCGACGTCACAGTCCGGACGAGTGGGCGGATAGAGGATCGAGCCGGACATCATGTCGTGGCCGCGCGGCTCGAACATCAGGCTCTTCCGGATCCAGTCGAATTCCGCGAGGAAGTGTTGGCGCCGCTCGAACATCGTCTCGCCGCGCAGGGTCGGGATCGAGCCGCCGGTGACCAGACGCACCGGATTGCCGCAGGTGTGACCGTCGATGCAGAAGAAGCTGTGGCGGGCCATGGGTCTTCCTCGGTGTCTTCAGAAACGGGAGGGCGCGTAGGGGGCGACGTCGATCGGCGGCGTCCGGCGGGCGACCAGAGCGGCGACGATCTCGGCGGTCGCCGCCGCCTGGGTCAGGCCATAATGACCGTGACCGAAGGCGTGGACCACCCGGTCGTCGTCGTGGGCGATGCCGATGATCGGCAGACTGTCGGGGCTCGACGGGCGGTGGCCCATCCACTTGACGCCCCAGGGACAGCGGAAGTCGGGCAGCACTCGGGCGAGACGCTTCAGCATGGCGTCGATGCGGGCGTCGTTCTGCGGCGCGGCGAGGCCGGCGAACTCGACGCCGCCACCGATCCGGTCGCCGGTGTCGAGCGGCGTGGTGACGAAGCCCTGGCCCTCGTACATCACCGGCCGGGAGAGGCCGAGCGCGCCGGGATGTACCGTGATGTTGTAGCCGCGCTCGGTATCGAGCGGGATCCGGTCGCCGACCGCCCGGGCGAGCGGCTTCGACCACGCACCGGCGGCGATCACCACCCGGTCGAAGCGGCCGTGTCGCTCGGTCGGTCCGACCAGTTCGACACCGTCGGCGGACGGTTCGAGCCGTTCGACGGTGGCGCGGACCAGGCGGGCGCCGCGACCGACCGCGGCTTCGACCAGTGCCTCGGTGAAGTCGCGGGGGTCGTCGACGTTGACCCCGGCCGGATAGAGCGCGCCGCCGACGATCGCCGGCCCGAAGGCCGGTTCGAGCCGGTGGACGGCGGTGGCGTCGAGCGTTTCGACCTCGATCCCCATCGACCGCTGGCGGGCATGGAGTTTCGCCGCGCCGGCGAAATCGCGGGCATCGGTCCACACCGACAGGAGCCCCTTGCGCCGGAATCTGGCATCGAGACCGAGCGGCGCCGCCAGACGTTCCCAGGCGGGGAGCGAAAGCTGATTCAACGCGCGGATGGCGAGGGTCGAGCGCTCGATCCGCGAGGGCCGGCTGGCCAGCACGAACTGCAGCAGATAGGGCGCGAGCTTCGGCACATAGAGCGGGGCGATCGACAGCGGACCCTGCGGATCGAGCATCCAACGCGGCATGTTGGCCCAGGCCTTCGGCCCGGCGAGCGGCAGGATGTCGAGATGGGCGATCCATCCGGCATTGCCGGCCGAAGCTCCGGCGGCCGGGCCTTCCTTCTCGACGATGGTGACCTCGTGGCCCTCGGCGAGAAGGGCGGCGGCGCTCGCCGCACCGACGATACCGGCTCCGATCACTGCGATGCGCATGCGTTCCACTCCTCGTAGCCTCGACGCGAGCGGTCCGCGCCGCAGCGCCGTCCGGCCGGACGACGGCCGATGTCCGCAAGTCCGGTGGCGCGCGACACTCTCGCCCCACAGCACCGGCTCGGACCGTCGCGTTCCCGGCGACCCGGGCCCGAAGCCCGCCGCACGATCCCGATCCGGAGAACCGCGCCTCGAAACCGACGGCCCGCCATCCGTGCCATGAGCCGGACCCCGGAGCCTTCGGCCTCGCGCCTCTCGAGACCCGTCCGCGCCGACTCTGCCCGGCCCCGATGCGCCGACCCCGATGCGCCGGCCCCGACTCCTCGGCCCCGACACCCCGGTCCGGAACGGATCGACGGTCGATGCGAAGATCCTATTGAATCGGATCCAATCTGCAATATCCTTTTTGACGGCATCTGCCGCGCGGACGGGCACACGGGGCGCGGGACGGCGCGGATCGTGCGGAATGCGGGCAGGCGGCGGCGTCCGCGACGAACCGTACCGAATCGGCGGAACGGCGTCGGATGAGCGGGCGAAGCGGAACGGAGGAGTGGACGTGAAGTTCAAGGCGGTCGACATCGGCCAGATGGCTTCGGCTTCGGGCGTGATCTACGAGGCGCTGCGCGAGGCGATCCATTCCGGCGATCTCGCCGAAGGCCAGTCGCTGCGCCAGGACGCGATCGCCAAGGCGTTCAACGTCAGCCGGATTCCGGTCCGCGAGGCACTGACCCGGCTGGAGGAGCAGGGGCTGGTGGTCACCCAGCGCTATCGCGGCGCGGTGGTGGCGACGCTGTCGATCGACGAGATCGCCGAGATCTTCGAGTTCCGCGCGCTGATCGAACCGGAAGTGATCGCCCTGTCGGTGGCACGGATCTCGGAGGAGGCGCTCGCCGCGGCGCGTCTGTCGTGCGCGGCCTTCGCCCGCGAACCCGAGGCGGGCCGCTGGGGCCGGCTCAACCGCGATTTCCACGAAGCGCTCTACCGCGACGCCGGGCGTCCCTACTATCTCCAGGTGGTCAACGCCGCCCTCGACCGGGTCGACCGGCACTCGCGCGCCCAGCTGGTCCTGACCGACGGGATGGAGCGGGCGCGGGTCGAACATCTGGCGATCCTCGACGCCTGCGAACGGCGCGACGCGACGGCGGCGGCCGAACTGACCCGTGCCCACATCCTCGCCGCCGGCCGTTCGCTGATCGACTTCCTGGACCGGACCCGCCATCGCTGAAGCCGACCGTCCGACCTTCGGATCTGGTGCGTGGACATTTCGCTCCCCTTCGCCCAAGGTCGGCCGGGCCCGGGAGCGGGGTGGAACCGGAGACGGACATGATCGAGCAACTGGCCGATCTCGACGGCGACGGACCGCTGTGGCAGCAGATCCGGCGGGCGCTGATCCGCCCGATGAAGGACGGCCGTTGGCCGCCGGGAACCAAGATCCCCAAGGAGTTCGAGATCATCGGCCGTTACGGTGCGGCGCGGATGACCGTCCATCGGGCGATCCGCAGCCTCGCCCAGGAAGGGCTGGTGACGCGGCGTCGGCGGTTCGGCACGGTGGTCGCCGCCAATCCGCCGGAGCGGCCGGTTCTGGAGATCTGGGACATTTCGGAGGAGGTGGCGCGGATCTCCGGCGACTACTCCTTCGAGATCCTCGACCGTACCGTGATCGACGCCGCCGATCCGCTCGCCGCCCCGCTGGGGCTCACCGACGGCGACCTGCTGATGCTCACCGTGCGCCACTTCTCGGACGGCGAACCGCTGCAGATCGAACGCCGGCTGATCAATCTCGCCGCCGCACCGGCCGCCCGCGACGAGAGTTTCGCGACGCTGCCGCCCGGCAGCTGGCTGATCCGCAGCGTCGCCTGGAGCGAGGCCGAGCACGTGATCCTGGCGGAGGGCGCCTCGCCGGAGATGGCGCGGCTGCTCGGCGTCGAGGCCGGCTCGGCCTGTCTGGTGGTCGAGCGGCGGACCTGGCGGGAGAGCCTCCCGGTCACCTGGGCGCGGCTCGTCCACCCCGGCGACAAGCGGCGGCTGGTCGGCCGATTCCGCTCGAACAACGGCGACTGAGCCGCCTCCGGTAGCTACGGGTACATACCCGGACGCCGCATGTCGCTCCGATGCTCCGCCGCGGCGGTCTCCGCGGCACTGGCCGGAGCGCGGCGGAGAAGCGACGGCCCGGGACGCCGGTGCCGTCAGCTTGCGGAACCGCTCCGCTCGATCACGGCGCGCAGCGCGGCGTTGATGCGATCCTGCCAGCCGGGGCCGTCGGCCTGAAAATGCTCAAGCACGTCGCGGTCGAGCCGCAGCGAGACCATCTCCCGGGCGTTCGGAACCGCCGGCGGCTTCGGCGGCGCTTCCACCGGCTTCGTGGTGGCGGACTTGAACGCCGCCTCCGCCAGATCGCGAGGAGACCGGCCGGGGCGGCGGATCGGTGGGTTGACCATCTCTCGTTTCCTTGTCCGAGGCCGCCGTCCGGAGGGCACTGGGCCGGGATCACCGAGTCGGCGCGACGTCGCCCCTCATATCACGTCCCCGGTGTGCCGAAAGAACGGCGGCCGCGCCCTCCCCTCCTCCGGCCCGGCCGACGACCACGGCGGAGTTCATACCGAGTTCACGAAATTCGGACTTGTCCGAATTTCGTGCGTCACGGCCTGACCGGCCGACGCCCGTTCGGGCTTGCCTTCGCGGACGAAGCTCCGAACAGGTCGGAACTTCGTCCGCTCGGTATCAGATGCGCAGTTCGGTCTCGGTGTCGAACAACGACAGACGGGCGAGGTCGAAGGCGACCGGCAAGGTCCGGCCGACCTCGAGCCCGAACTCGGCGGGGAACTTTCCGGTCACCTCGCGGCCGTCGAGATCGAAGACCACATGGTTTTCCGATCCGGTGTGCTCGATCAGCGTCGCCTTCAGATCCAGGGTGAACGCGGCCTCCGCGCCGTCGGCGGGCCGGATCGAATCCGGGCGCAGACCGAGGACCACCGGCCGGCCGTCGACCGGACGCTCGATGAAGGCGTAGCGATCGAGCGGGATCACCGTCCGCCCGACCTCCGCCCACACCCGGCCTTCGGCGAGGCGCAGCACCGCATCGAGGAAGTTCATGCCGGGGCTGCCGAGGAAGTCGGCGGTGAAGCGGTTGAGCGGGCGGTGATAGACCTCGTCGGGAGTGCCCACCTGCTGCATCACGCCGGCCTTCATCACGACCAGACGGGTGGCCAGGGTCATCGCCTCGAGTTGATCGTGGGTGACGTAGATCACGGTGGTCCCGAGACGCCGGTGCAGCTTCTTGATCTCGGTGCGCATGCTGCCGCGCAGCTTGGCATCGAGGTTCGACAGCGGCTCGTCGAACAGGAACACCCGCGGCTCGCGCACCACGGCGCGTCCGATGGCGACTCGCTGGCGCTGGCCACCCGACAGTTGCGACGGCCGGCGATCGAGCAGGTGGTCGATGCCGAGCATCTTCGCCTTCTCCTCGACCACGGCGCGGATCTCGGCGAGCGGCCTGCCGCGCATCCGCAGACCGAACTCCATGTTCGCCCGCACGCTCATCGTCGGATAGAGCGCGTAGGACTGGAACACCATGGCGATGTCGCGATCCTTCGGCTCGAGATCGGTCACGTCGCGCCCACCGATCTCGATCGAACCGGAGGTCAGGGGCTCGAGCCCGGCGATGATGTGCAACAGGGTCGACTTGCCGCAACCGGACGGTCCGAGCAGGACGATGAACTCGCCCCGCTCGATGTCGAGCGAAATGTCCCGCAGGATGCGGACCTGCCCGTAACTCTTGTGGCAGTCGACGACGCGAATGTCGATCATGTCGGATCAGCCCTTCACAGCCCCCGCGGCCATGCCACGCAGGAAGAAACGCCCGAGGAAGACGTAGATGACGAGGGTCGGGATCGCCGCGATGAACGTCGCGGCCATGTGGACGTTGTATTCGCGGACCCCGAAGTTCGAATTGACCAGATTGTTCAACGCGACCGTCATCGGCGCATTCTGAGAGTTGGCGAAGGACACGGCGAACAGATAGTCGTTCCAGATGCCCGTGAACTGGATGATCGCGGCCACCACGATCACCGAGGGCGACATCGGCAGCACCACCCGGAACAGGATCCAGAAGAAGCCGGCGCCGTCGATGCGGGCCGCCTTGATCAGGTCGTCGGGCACCGACAGGAAGAAGTTGCGGAACAACATGGTGGTGATGGGGATGCCGTAGATCGCATGGATCAGCACCAGTCCCTCGATCGAGCCGAACAGACCGGTGATCCGCAGCGTCTGGGCGAGCGGCGCCAGGATCACCTGATAGGGGATGAAGTTGCCCGCCACCACCGCGGCGAAGACGAAGCGCGCCCCCGGGAACGGCCATTTCGACAGGGCGTAGCCGTTGATCGCGCCGATCGTCACCGATGCCAGGACCGCCGGCACGGTCACCATCAACGAGTTGCCGAAATAGCCCTTCAGCCCGCCGCAGGTGATGCCGATGCAGGCTTCGCCCCAGGCCTTGATCCACGGATCGAGGGTGAAGGCGATCGGCAGATCGAGCAGACCGCCGGCCCGGATCTCGTCGAGCGGCTTGAACGAGGTGACCAGCAGCACCCAGAGCGGAGCGAGAAAGAAGCCGGTGACGATCACCAGACAGAGGTAGACGGCGAACCGGGCGGCGAAGCGCTCGGTGCGCCGCAGGAAGATCCGCCGACGGGGGCGCGGGATGAGCGGTTCGAAGGTCCCGGGCATCAGCGGCGCTCCCTGGATTCGACGTAGAGGTAGGGCACCAGGATGGCCAGTACGGTGCCCAGCATGACCACCGCGGAGGCCGCGGAGAGGCCGAGATTGGCGCGCCGGAAGGCCATGTCGAACATGAACACCGAGGGCAGGTCGGAGGAGACGCCGGGACCGCCGTTGGTCAGGGCCACCACCAGATCGAAGGCACGGACGATCGCCAGCGACTGCAGCACGATCACCGTCAGGAAAACCGGCGCCAGCATCGGCACGACGATGTGGAGATAGACCCGCCAGGCCGGGATGCCGTCGACCGCCGCCGCCTTCCAGATGTCCTCGTCGATGCCGCGCAGTCCGGCGAGGAACAGCGCCATCGCCAGACCGCAGCCCTGCCAGAAGGCGGCGACCACCAGTGCCCAGATCACCGTGCTCGGATTGGTCAGCCAGTCGATATGGAAGCCGGTGAAGCCCCAGCCGGCGACCAGCGACTGAATGCCCAGGGTCGGCGACAACAGCCACTGCCAGACGACGCCGGTGACCACGAAGGACATCGCCATCGGATACATCACGATCGACCGGAAGACCCCTTCGAACCGGATGCGCTGGTCGATCAGCACGGCGATCAGCAGGCCGAAACCGATGGTCACCACCAGGAACAGGAAGCCGAACAGGAACATGTTGGAGAAGGCGACGTTCCAGCGCGGCGTGTCGAACAGCCGGACGTACTGCTCGAGACCGACGAACCGGTCGAACCGCGGCGATGCCTTGGAGGCGGTGGTCGAGACCGCCACCGTCCAGCCGATGAAGCCGTAGAGGAACACCGCGACCAGCGCCAGCGACGGCGACAGCACCAGTTGCGAGATGAAACGCCGGATGCGCAGACGCATGGTCTCGGGTCCTCGGACGCCACGGTGTGAAGGGCGGCGCCGTCCCGTAGACCTGGGCCGGCGCGATGCCCGCTCCCGGAACGGGCGCCGATGCGGCGGCGCCCGACGGAAGAAACGTCATGCGGCGATCACTTCGCCGCCTTGACCGCCCTGACCAGTGCCTCGACACCGGCTTCGGGGCTCTGCTTGCCGTGCATGAAGGCGGTGACGGTGTCCTGGATCGCGCCCCAGCCGGTCGGCTCGGAGACGAGATCGCCGGTCTCGACCAACTGTCCGGCACCGGAGGCCGCGTAGGCCGCCTGGGCGCAGGGATCGAACCCGTCCACCGAGACGTCGAGACGGCTCGGGATCGAGCCCTTGCGGATCGAGAAGGCGTGCTGCAACGCCGGATCCATCACCGTCCGGGCGAGGATCGTCTGGGCCTTGCGGCGGTCGGCGTCGGTGACCGCGGTCGCCGCGAAGCCGTCGCCGTTGTAGACGTAGACGTTCCTTCCGGCCGGGAAGATCGTGCAGCCTATGTCCTTGCCCGGCGACTTGCCGGCGCCGGCGAACTCGCCCTTGGCCCAGTCGCCGTGCACGAACAGCGCCGCCTTGCCGGAGGTCAGCAGTCCCGCCGTGATGTTCCAGTCGCGGCCGGGGCTGCCGGGATCGAGGTAGCCCTTGATCTTCTCGAGTTGCCGGAACACGTCGACCATCTTCGGGCTGCCGAGCGTGTCGAGATCGAGTGCGGTGACCTTCTTGAACATCTCGGCCCCGCCGACTTCGAGCACGACGGTCTCGAAGACGATCAGCTCCTGCCAGGACTGGCCGCCGAGCGCCAGCGGGATATAGCCGGCGGCGCGGATCTTCTCGGCGACGGCATCGATCTCGGCCCAGGTCTTCGGTGCTGCGACGCCGACCTTGGCGAAGACCTCCGTGTTCGACCACAGCCAGTTGCGGCCGTGGAGACCGAGCGGCGCGATGACGTACTTGCCCTCGTATTTGATCTGCGCCTGGATCTGCGGCGGCAGGACCTTGTCCCATCCATCGGGTTTGGCGACGTCGTCGAGATCGTTGAGCAGCTTCTCTTCGGCGAGGGCGAACAGGTTGTTGCCGAACTGCCACTGCATGGCGGTCGGCGGGTCGCCGCCGAGGATACGGGTTCGGGCGACCATCCGGGCGGCCTCGCCGCCGGCGACCGGACTGTCCTTCCACTTGCCGCCGTTCTTCTCGAAGGCGTCGACCAGGATCCGCAGGGCGGCGGCCTCGCCGCCCGCCGTCCACCAGTGGATGATACTGGTGTCCGGCGCCGCAGAGACCCCGGCGGTGGAGAAAGAAAGTGCGACGACCACTCCCGTCAGCGTTTTCCAGTTGGCCACGGCGTCATCTCCCCAACAGTTGAAGTGCCGTTTCTCTCTTCGACGGCTCCACTTCCGATCGATCGTAGACCCGCGGCGACGGCGCCCACGGCCCCAGCGCGGCGTCCGTTCTCAGGCGACGGTGCGCGATCCACGGCGGGGGTCCGCACCCGCCAGGAAACCGGCGAACCATTCGCCGCTCGCCTTGATCCGGCGCTCCCCGGTCGGAAAATCGACGTGGAAGAGCCCGAACCGCTTGTCGTAACCTTCCGCCCACTCGAAGTTGTCGAGCAGGCTCCAGACGAAATGCGCCTCCACCGGAACGCCGCGGGCGCGTGCCTCACGCAGCGCCGCGACGTGGCGGCGGATGTAGGAGAGCCGGGCGGGATCGTCGATGCGCCCGTCGGCGCCGACGATGTCGGGATAGGTCGCGCCGTTCTCGGTGATCGCGATCGGACCGGCGCCCCAGTCGCGGTGCAGGCGGACCAGGAGGTCGGTCAGCCCGGCGGGATGGACCTCCCAGCCGAAGCCGGTGCGCTCGACACCCTCCTCCTCGACGATCTTCCAGGCGAGCAGGGCGGTCGAGCCCGGATCGTCGGCGACCACCTCGTTGAAATAGTAGTTCACGCCGAGGAAATCGGTCGGCGCGGCGATCGCCTCGAGGTCGCCGTCGCGCACCGGCGGTGCGGCCGAACCGAGTGCGGCGAGGACGTCGGCGGGGTAGCCGCGACCGTGGAGCGGATCCATGTACCAACGCACGTTGAGACCGTCGTGACGCACCAGCGCGGCACGGTCGGCCTCGGAGGCGCTCGCCGCCCGCGCCGCGTTCAGCACCAGCGACAGGCCGCAGCGGGCACCGGCGGCGTTGGCCCGGAGCACCGGCAGAGCACGGCCGTGCGACAGCAGGATGTGGTGGGCTGCCGCGGTCGCCGCCGCCCAGTCGCGCCGGCCGGGGGCGAAGACACCCTCCATGTAGCCCTTGAAGGCCGCACACCACGGTTCGTTGTGGGTGATCCAGCGCTTCACCCGATCGCCCAGCCGCCGCGAAACGACGTCGGCGTAGGCGACGAAGGCGTCGACCGTCGACCGGTCCGGCCAACCGCCGGCGGCCTCCAGGGCACTCGGCAGATCCCAGTGATAGAGCGTCGCCCAGGGTTCGATGCCACGGGCGAGCAGCCCGTCGACGAGACGCTCGTAGAAATCGAGCCCGGCCGGATTGACCGCCCCACGGCCTTCCGGGACGACCCGCGGCCAGGCGATCGAGAAGCGATAGGCGTCGACCCCGAGCCGCGACAGAAGGCCGAGATCCTCGTCGAGCCGGTGGTAGTGGTCGCAGGCCCGGTCGGCAGTGTCGCCGTTGCGGATCGCACCGGGGACCCGGGTGAAGTCGTCCCAGATCGACGGGCCGCGGCCGTCCTCGTCCCAGGCGCCTTCGATCTGGAAGGCCGAGGTCGAGACACCCCAGCGGAAGTCCTCGGGAAAGTCCGATCGCGCGATCTCGGTCATCGGGCCTCTCCTCCGGATGCGAAGGTGAGCGCGGCGACGCCGGCGATGTTGAAGAAGCCGTCGATCGCCAGGGCGGCGGCGCCGCGGGCCCAGGCGTCGTCGCCGGAGGTGTCGACGCGGATGTCGAGATCGGCCTGGAACATCCGCTCGCGCAACGTGGCGAGCAGCGGATCGAGCAGGATCGGGCCGAGCCGCACTCCCTCGCCGCCGATCACCAGCGCATCGGGATCGATCAGGCTCGCGAGGGTCGCCATCGCCGCCCCGAGCCGCCGGCCGGCGGTGCCCAACACCTGCGTCGCCGCCGCATCGCCGGCGTCGGCGCGGATCCGCAGTTCGCCGGCATCCGCGAGAACCGTACCGGTCACCGCGCGGTACTGCTCGATCAGCGCCGGTTCGCCGGTCAGCGTCTCCAGACATCCCCGCTTGCCGCATTCGCAGGCCGGGGCGTCGTCGCCCTCGTCGATGCGGATGTGGCCGAGTTCGGCCGCCGCGCCGGTGCGGCCGCGATGCAGCGAGCCGCGGACGATCAGCGCCGCCCCGACCCCGCGCCCGAAGGTCGCCACCGCCAGCGACGCCGCGTCGCGGCCGGCGCCGAAGAGATGCTCGGCGACCGCGAAGGCGTTGAGATCGTTGTCGACCCAGACGTTCGCGCCGGTCCGCTCGGCGAGCCGGGCGGCGATCGGCACGCCCTCCCAGCCGAGACGGTTGGAATGGAGGCAGATGCCGTGCTCGGCGTCGATCTGGCCGGACATCGCCAGTCCGATGCCGACCAGCCGGCCCCGCGCGTCCGGCACATCCCGCAGGAGATCCTCCGCGGCCCGGCCCGCGACCTCGACGACGGCCTCCGGCCGGCGCGCGTCGACCTCGATCTCGGTCGTCGCGATCGGCGCGATGCCGAAATCGGTGAGCACGCCGTAGAGACGGGTCTCCATCAGCTTGAAGCCGATCGCGAAACGGCCGCCGTAGTTGAGATCGAGGGGCACCGGACGACGCCCCATCCCGGCGCCGGTCGCCTCCGCCCCCTCGACGATCAGCTGTTCTCCGAGAAGCTCGGTGGTGACGAAGGTCATCGCGGCATTCGACAGGCCGGTCGCCGCGGCGAGCGCCGAACGACTCGTCGGACCGAACCGGCGCAGGTGATTCAACACCAGAGACCGGTTGAGCGCACGAGAGGTGCTCTGATTGCCACGAAGCGCCAGCATGCGACACCCAACTTCTTTTAATTAATAAAATTACTTTACGGCATCTCGGTTGTCAATGGGCGCGACGCCCATCATCACCTCGACCCGATGGACCGCTCCATCACCGACCACCGGAAGCGGTTTCGTCGGATCGAGCGGAACGCCGTCGAGCGACAGGCCGATCACCCCCTTGGAGACTCCGAAGGGATTGACCACCCGGATCTCGAATGTGTCGCCCCGGAACCGCCGGGTGGCGGTGAAGCCGGGCCATCCCTTCGGGATGCAGGGATCGATGCGCAGGCCGTCCCAGTCCGGCTTCAGGCCGGCGATGCCCTGGGAGACGACCACGAAGGTCCAGGCGGCGGTGCCGGTCAGCCAGTTGTTCTTGGCCTCGCCGAAGCAGGGGGCATCGCGGCCGGCGATCATCTGAGCGTAGACGTAGGGCTCGCCCCGATAGGTCTCGATGCGGTCCTGTTTCGCCGACGGGCAGATCGACAGGTAGTAGTCGAGCGCGCGGTCGCCCTCGCCCAACAGACACCACGCCAGATGGATCCAGGTGTTGTTGTGGGAGAAGATGCCGGCGTTCTCCTTGACCCCCGGGGGATAGGAGGAGACCTCGCCCAGTCGCGGGTCGTAGGTCGAGAACGCCGGCTGTTGCAGGAGGATGCCGTTCTCGGTGTAGAGCCGCCGGTGGACGCTCTCCAGTGCCAGACGGGCCCGGCCGTTGTCGGCTCCGGCACCGCCGAGCACGCACCAGCCCTGACTCTCGACGAAGATCCGCCCATCGACGTTGGCCTTCGAGCCGACGACGTGGCCGGCGGCATCGTAGGCGCGGGTGTACCACTCGCCGTCCCATGCCTCTCTCTCGATGGTCTCCAGCATCTCGGCGTGATGGGCGCGCATCCGCGCGGCGTCGGCGGGCCGGTCGAGATGATCGTAGAGGCCGGCCATGTCGCGGGCGGCATAGAGGAACAGGCCGGCGATCATCACCGATTCCGCCTTCGAACCGGTCACGTCGCCGGCGGTCTGGAAGGACTCGTTCGGCTCGGTGGAGAAGCAGTTGAGGTTCAGGCAGTCGTTCCAGTCGGCGTGACCGATCAGCGGCAGACCGTGCGGCCCGCGCTTGGCCAGGGTGTAGGCGATCGACGTCTCGAGATGATCGAGCAGGCTCTCGCGATCGGCGGGATCGGCGTAGTCGCGGTCGGCGTAGCCGGTGGGTGCGTCGAGGATCGACGTGTCGCCGGTCTCGCGGAGATAGGCGCAGGTCGACAGGATCAGCCACAGATGATCGTCGTAGAAGTCGCCGCCGATGTCGGCGTTCCCCTTCTTGGTCAGCGGCTGGTACTGATGGAAACAGGTGCCGTCGGAGAGTTGGGTGGCGGCGATGTCGAGGATCCGCTCACGCGCCCGGCTCGGGACCATGTGGACGAAGCCGAGCAGATCCTGGTTGGAATCGCGGAAGCCCATGCCGCGGCCGATGCCGGTCTCGTACATCGAGGCGGAGCGCGACATGTTGAAGGTCGCCATGCACTGGTACTGGTTCCAGACGTTCGCCATCCGCTCGACGTGCTCGTTCGGACAGGCGATGCGGACGTTGCCCAGGAGATCGTCCCAATAGGCGGCGAGCCGAGCGAAGGCGGCGTCGATCGCGCCTTCGGCCGAGTATTTCGCGACGATCGCCCGACCGAGTTCCTTGTTCATCACGAAGGGTGCGGCGAACTTCGGCAGGTCGCCCTGCTCGACGTAGGCCAGGACGAAACCGAAACTCGTCTCCTCGCCCGCCGCCAGATCGAGATCGATCTGATGCGACCCGATCGGATTCCAGCCGAAGGCGAGCGAGTTGGTCGCCCGCCCCGCGAAGGGAACCCGCGCCTCGTGGAGCCCCTCGTGGATGCCGACGAAGGCGTCGCGCGAGGTGTCGAAGCCGGCGATCGGCCGGGTGCAGGCGAACAGAGCGTAGTGATCGCGGCGCTCGCGATATTCGGTCCTGTGGTAGATCGCCGAGCCCTCGACCTCGACCTCGCCGATCGAATAGGTGCGCTGGTAGTTGGTCATGTCGTTCAGCGCCTCGAAGAAGCAGAACTCCTGGTAGGAGAACAGCTTCGGCGTCCTGCGCCGGGCCGAGCGGTTGCGCACCGTGACCTTCCAGACCTCGGCGGTCTCGCCGGGCGGGACGAAGAACAGCGTCTCGACCTCCAACCCGTCGCGTTCGCCGGTGATCCGGGTGTAGCCGAGGCCGTGGCGGCACTCGTAGGCGACGCCGGCCGCCTTGACCGGCTTCCAACCGGGGTTCCAGACGACACACTCGTCGACGACGTAGAGATAGCGCCCGCCGAGGTCGTAGGGGACGTTGTTGTAACGATAGCGGGTCAGGCGGCGCAGCTTGGCGTCCCGCCAGAAGGTGTAGCCGCCGCCGGTGTTGGTGCACAGGCCGAAGAACTCGTCCTGACCGAGGTAGTTGAGCCAGGGCAATGGCGTGTCCGGCCGGGTGACGACGTATTCGCGGGCCGCATCGTCGAAATATCCGTACGGATTCGGAGCGTCTGCGCGCATCTGCGTTCGGTCCCATCCCTGCATTTCGCGCCGTCGTCGCAGATCGCGTTCGCCCGATCCGCCGCGGCACTCCCCTGAACGTCGTTCGATCCGGCCGGTTCCTTCGGCGCGGCGGCTTCCAGACCCCGACGCGGCACCGCGACGGCACTCCGCCGAGACCGGCTCCGACCGCCGCCCGCTCGGCCACCGACCGCACCGAGGTCGGCCGGATCGAGCGGCACGCCGAATCGGGAGCGGACACGCTCATCGCTTCGGCCGCGATGCCGAGCCCTATTCCGTGCGGACCGGAAGAGTCCTACGTCTATTTCATTTAATAAATTAAATAACCGAGACCACAGAGGCGGTCAAGGGCGACGGCGCGGCATGGCGCGACCTCCGTAGTCATTCGGAGGCGCGGCCCGACGGTGCCCGGATCCCCGGTCCGACGCGGCGAACGGCGAAGCGCGAACGGCGCGCGACCCACGGCGATCCGGGATCGTCACGGATCGCGGCGGGCCGATCGACCGGCGCCCTCCTGCGGAGCACGAAGGCTCGACGCTCTCCCTCCTCCGGGAATGGCGCTACGGGCGCCGTGCGGATCGTCGTCTCACCCGCGGGCGAAGCCGAGGAGTGCCGAGAGCGCGGTCTCCAACACCCGCCGCACCGGCTCGGCATGGGCGGGCTCATAGGCCACCGGCCAGGTCTCGGGCGTGACGTCGGTGGGTTCGGGTAGATACCCGCGCCAGGCGAGTTCCATCTGGATCGCGTGCACCCCGGTCTGCGGACGGCCCGAGGCGCGGGTGATCCAGCCGCCCTTGAAGCGGCCGTCGACCACCGTCGACAGACCCGAGTCGCGACAGGCGGCGGCGACCGCGGCGGTCACCGCGGGATCGCAGGCCGCGCCCGAGTTGGTGCCGATGTTGAACTGCGGCAGCCCACCCTCGAACAGACGCGGCAGCACCGAGCGGATCGAATGGCAGTCCCAGACCACGACCCGGGGGTGGATCGCCCGGAGCCGCGCGATCTCGGCGGCGAGCGCGGCGTGGAAGGGATCGTAGAAGGCGGCGCGCCGTTCGGCGATCTCGGCCGCGTCCGGCTCCTCACCCGGACGGTAGAGCGGTTCGCCCTCGAAGGTCTCGGTCGGGCAGAGGCCGGTGGTGGTCCGGCCCGGATAGAGCGAGACGCCGGAGGGATCGCGGTTGACGTCGATCACCGAGCGCGAAACCGTGGTGCGCACGAAGGTGGCGCCGAGATCGGCGGCGAAGGCATAGAGCTTCTCGACGTGCCAGTCGGCGTTCTTGCGGGCGAGCCAGGGCGAGACGAAGCGGTCTACGAAGCGGCCGGGCAGCTCGGTACCGGTGTGCGGAAAGCTCAGGATCAGCGGCGCTTCGCGGCGCTCGATCACCAGGAACGGGGCGTCGGTCATGCGGTGGCCTCCTCGAGGCCCGGCAGGACCAACGGCGCCACCGCCGCCTCGATCCGACCGGAGACGATCAGATCGGCGACCACCGCCAGATCCGGGGCGAAGAAGCGATCGTCGGCGAGGCCGGGGACATGCGCGCGCAGCAGGGCGCGAACCCGTTCCAACGCCGGGCTCGAGGCGAGGCCGGGTTGGAAATCGCAGCCCTGTGCCGCGGCGAGCAGCTCGATCGCCAGGACATGGGCGAGGTTCTCGGCCATCTGGTGGAGGCGATGCGCGGCATGGGCCGCCATCGAGACGTGATCCTCCTGGTTGGCCGAGGTCGGGATCGAATCGACGCTGCCGGGATGGGCCATCTGTTTGTTGGCCGAGACCAGCGCGGCGGCGGTCACCTGAGGGATCATGAAGCCGGAGTTGAGCCCCGGCCGCGGGGTGAGGAAGGCCGGCAGCCGCGACAGCACCGGATCGACCAGCAGCGAGATCCGCCGTTCGGCGAGCGAGCCGATCTCGCACAGCGCCAGGGCGGTGATGTCGGCGGCGAAGGCGACCGGTTCGGCGTGGAAATTGCCGCCCGAGATCGCCTCGCCGGAGCCGTCCGGGCGCACGAAGATCAGCGGATTGTCGGTGACGCCGTCGGCCTCGTCGGAGAGCGTCGCGGCGACGTTGCGCAGGATGTCGAGCGAAGCGCCCATCACCTGCGGTTGGCAGCGCAGGCAATAGGGATCCTGAATGCGGTCGTCGCCCTCGACGTGGCTCGCCCGGATGGCGCTGCCGGCCATCAGATCGCGCAGCGCCGCGGCGGTCTCGATCTGGCCGCGATGCCGGCGCAGCGCGTGGATGCGCGGATCGAAGGGACCGTCGGAGCCCTTGGCGGCGTCGGTGGTGAGCGCTCCGGCGACGAGGCCGACGCGGAACAATCGCTCGGTGGAGAACAGCGCGAAGAGCGCGTTGGCGGTGGAGAACTGGGTGCCGTTGAGCAGCGCCAGCCCTTCCTTCGGACCGAGGGTGACCGGGGCGAGCCCGGCGGCGGCGAGAGCGTCGATCGCCGGCATCCGGGCGCCGCGGACCGTCGCCTCGCCGACCCCGATCATCGCCGCGGTCATGTGGGCGAGCGGCGCCAGATCGCCGGAGGCGCCGACCGAGCCGCGGGCCGGGACCACCGGCAGCACGTCGCGGGCGAGCATCGCCTCGAGCAGCCGCGCCGTCTCGAGCCGCACGCCGGACGCGCCGCGACCGAGATTGGCGAGCTTCAGCGCCATCATCAGCCGGACGATCCGCGGATCGAGCGCTTCGCCGACACCGGCGGCGTGGGAGATCACCAGATTGCGCTGGAGCAGCGCCAGATCCTCGTCGGCGATGCGGACGCTCGCCAGTTTGCCGAAGCCGGTGTTGATGCCGTAGACCGGCGCGCCGCGGGCGACGATCGCGGCGACGGCGGCGGCCGCCGCCTCGATCGCCGGCACCGCGGCCGGATCGAGGGACGGCACGGCGCCGGCGGCGATCGCCTTCCAAGAGGCGAGCGGCACGGCACCGGGGGTGAGGATCACGGTTTCGGGCATCGGCCCCTCCGGATGCGGGCGTGGAGCGGCGAGGCACCCAGGCCCTGGACGAGTTCGGCCGGGGTGTCCACCGACCAGATCGAGAGATCGCAGGCCTTGCCCGGCTCGAGCGTGCCGATCTCGGCCGACAGCCCCAGCGCCCGGGCGGCGTTGCGGGTCAGGCCGATCAGCACCTCCGGCACGGTGAGGCCGAACAGGGTGGCGGCGAAGGCGCCGGCGAGCAGCGGCGACAGGAGCGGCGAGGTGCCGGGGTTGTAGTCGGTGGCGATCGCCATCGGCACACCGGCCCGCCGGAAGGCGTCGATCGGCGGCTTCCGCGTCTCGCGCAGCACGAAGAAGGCGCCGGGCAGCAGCATCGCCACGGTGCCGGCGGCGGCCATGGTCGCGACGCTCTCTTCCGAGGTCCATTCGAGATGGTCGGCCGACAGCGCCCCGAGCCGTGCCGCGAGGCCGGCACCGGAGAGGTCGGAGAGCTGGTCGGCATGGAGCTTGACCGGCAGGCCGAGGGCCTTCGCCGCTTCGAGCACTCGGCGGGTCTCGTCGGGGGAGAAGGCGATGCCCTCGCAGAAGGCGTCGACCTGATCGACCAGCCCTCCGGCGACGAGGCCCGGCAACATGGAGATCACCCGTTCGACATGGGCGGCGGTCGCACCCGGCCGGCCCACCTCCTCCGGCGGCACGGCGTGGGCGCCGAGGAAGGTGGTGACGACGCCGACGTCGCGCGCACCCCCGAGCCGGCGGGCGGCGCGCAGCATCTTCGCCTCGCCCTCGGCGGTGAGCGCGTAGCCGGACTTGATCTCGACGGTGGTGACGCCGTCGGCGAGGAGCCGGTCGAGGCGCGGCAGGGCGGCGGCGACGAGGTCGTCCTCGCTCGCCGCGCGCGTCGCCCGGACGGTCGCGGCGATGCCGCCGCCGGCCTTCGCGATCTCGGCATAGGCGACGCCGGCGAGGCGCTTCTCGTATTCGTCGGCGCGGTTGCCGGCGTGGATCAGATGGGTGTGGGCATCGATCAGCCCGGGCAGGATCCAGCGTCCGTCGAGGTCGATCTCGTCGCGGGCGACGAGCCCGGTCGGCCGCTCGGTGCGCGGGCCGACCCAGACGATGCGGCCGTCGCGGGCGGCGAGAAGACCGTCGTCGATCCGGCCGATGCCCGGCGCCGTCTCGGCCATGGTGGCCAGCCGGGCGCCGGTCCAGATCGTGTCGCAGAGCGACGAGGTGGGCATTCGAAACCTCCCGGAGGAACGGCGGCGGACGTGCGGCCGGGGTCGAAGGGAGCTTGCGGGTTCGCATCGGCCCTGTCAATATGTCTATGCTTATTCACCACCGCCCGACGGCCTCTTCGCCCGTGCCGAGGATCGCCGCAGACCGAGGACAGGACATGACGACGCTGTCGTTCGACGCCGCCCTGACGCCCGACGGCTGGCGGACCGACGTCGCGGTGACCATCGACGGCGGGCGGTTCGCCGCGGTCGAGACCGGGGTGCGTCCGGCCGGAGCCGAACGGATCCGCGGCATCGCGCTGCCCGGCGTCGGCAACCTGCACAGCCACGCCTTCCAGCGTGGCTTCGCCGGACTGACCGAGACCCGCGGCACGGCGGAAGACCACTTCTGGACCTGGCGGGAGGCGATGTATCGCTTCGCCGGGGCGATCGATCCGGAGGCGCTCCGCGCGATCGCGGCGATGGTCCAGGTCGAGATGCTGGAGAGCGGATTCTCGGCGGTCGCCGAGTTCCACTACGTCCATCACGCATCCGACGGACGCGCCCATGCGAACCCGGCGGAGATGGCGGTGGCGATCGCCGACGCCGCGACGGAGACCGGCATCGGCCTCACCCTGCTGCCGGTGTTCTACGCCCACGGCGGATTCGGCGGGAAACCGCCGAGCGAGGGCCAGAGGCGCTTCGTCTCGAGCCTCGACCTCTTCGGCCGGATCGTCGAAGGCACGGAAACGGCGGTCGCCGGGCTTCCGGGCATCGGGCGCCGAGGGATCGCACCGCATTCACTGCGCGCGGTGTCGGCCGATGACCTCGTCGCGCTGGAGCGGGCGTTCGGCGACGGACCGATCCACGTCCACGTCGCCGAGCAGACCGGCGAGGTCGACGACTGCCTCGCCGCCACCGGTCGGAGGCCGGTCGATCTGCTGTTCGACACGGTCGCGGTCGACCCGCGCTGGTGCATCGTCCACGCCACCCACGTCACGGCCGGCGAGATCGGCCGGATGGCGGCATCGGGTGCGGTCGCCGGCCTCTGCCCGATGACCGAGGCCGACCTCGGCGACGGCATCTTCCCGGCGACCGACTTCGGCACGGCCGGCGGCCGGTTCGGCATCGGCAGCGATTCCAACGTGCTGATCTCGCTTCCCGGCGAGCTGCGGCTGCTCGAGCAGTCGCAACGGCTGCGCGACCGGGCCCGCAACCGGCTCGCCGACGGCGTGCGTTCGACCGGCCGGGTGCTGTTCGATCAGGCCGCCGCGGCGGGCGCGCAGGCGCTCGGCCGCGACACCGGGGCGATCCGGGTCGGCGCGCTCGCCGACTTCGTGGTGCTCGACGCCGATCATCCGGCGCTCTACGGGCGAACCGGCGACACGGCGCTCGACGCCTGGATCTTCGCCGCGGCAGCGAACCCGGTCCGCGAGGTCTTCGTCGCCGGGCGACGGGTGGTCGCCGACGGCCGCCACATCGCCCGCGAAACGACCGAGGCGGCGTTCCGCGCCACCGTCGCCCGGCTCGCCGAGCGCCACTGATTTTCCGTCGGGGCGTCGGTCACCGCCGACCACCCCGGACCGCCGACCGACGTGCCGCGACCACCGCGGCGCCACACGGGCCGCGCCGGCTCATGGAGGAAGTCCGATGACTCGCATCGACAACGACCGCATCGTCCGTGCCCCCCGCGGATCGGAGATCACCGCCGAGAGCTGGCTCACCGAGGCGGCGATGCGGATGCTGATGAACAACCTCGACCCGGACGTCGCGGAGCGCCCCTCCGAGCTGGTCGTCTATGGCGGCATCGGACGCGCGGCGCGCGACTGGGAGAGCTTCGACCGGATCGTGGCGACGCTGAAGCGGCTGAAGCCGGACGAGACCCTGCTGGTCCAGTCGGGCAAGCCGGTCGGGGTGTTCCGTACCCATGCCGACGCGCCGCGGGTGCTGATCGCCAATTCGAACCTCGTCCCGCACTGGGCGACCTGGGACAAGTTCCACGAGCTCGATCGCAAGGGGTTGATGATGTACGGCCAGATGACGGCCGGCTCGTGGATCTACATCGGCGCCCAGGGCATCGTGCAGGGCACCTACGAGACCTTCGTGGAAGCCGGCCGGCAGCACTTCGGCGAGAAGACCGCCGGAAGGTGGATCCTGACCGGCGGTCTCGGCGGGATGGGCGGAGCGCAGACGCTGGCCGCCACCATGGCCGGCTACTCCTGCATCGCGGTCGAATGCCAGCCGAGCCGCATCGATTTCCGCCTTCGCACCGGTTACGTCGACGTGAAGGCCGAGACCATCGACGAAGCACTGGCGATCGTCGCGAAGGCGCATGCCGAGGGCCGGGCGATCTCGGTGGCGCTCCTCGGCAACACCGCGGAGATCCTGCCGGAGATGCGCCGACGCGGCATCCGCCCGGATCTGGTCACCGACCAGACCTCGGCCCACGACCCGGTCAACGGCTACCTGCCGGCCGGCTGGAGCCTCGACGAGTGGTTCGCCCGGCGCGAGAGCGACCCGAAAGCGGTCGAGACGGCGGCCCGCGCCTCGATGGCGGTGCACGTCCGGGCGATGCTCGACTGGTGGCACGAGGGCGTGCCGACCGTCGACTACGGCAACAACATCCGCCAGATGGCCTTCGAGGAAGGGGTCGCCGCCGCCTTCGACTTCCCCGGCTTCGTGCCGGCCTACATCCGGCCGTTGTTCTGCCGGGGCGTCGGGCCGTTCCGCTGGGCGGCGCTGTCGGGTGATCCGGAAGACATCCTGAAGACCGACGCCAAGGTCAAGGAGCTGATCCCCAACGATCCGCACCTGCACACCTGGCTCGACATGGCCCGCGAGCGGATCAAGTTCCAGGGTCTGCCGGCGCGGATCTGCTGGGTGGGTCTCGGCGACCGCCACCGGCTCGGCCTCGCCTTCAACGAGATGGTGGCGAAGGGCGAGTTGAAGGCGCCGATCGTGATCGGCCGCGATCACCTCGATTCCGGCTCGGTCGCCTCGCCGAACCGCGAGACCGAATCCATGGTCGACGGGTCCGACGCGGTCTCCGACTGGCCGCTGCTCAACGCGCTGCTCAACTGCGCGTCCGGAGCGACCTGGGTGTCGCTGCATCACGGCGGCGGGGTCGGCATGGGCTTCTCGCAGCACGCCGGCATGGTGATCGTCGCCGACGGCACCGAAGCCGCGGCGGCCCGGCTCGGGCGGGTGCTGTGGAACGATCCGGCGACCGGCGTGATGCGCCATGCCGACGCCGGCTACGAGATCGCTCGCGACTGCGCGCGGGACAAGGGGCTCGATCTGCCGAGCCTCGGCTGAGGCGGCGGCGGGCGGGGTTCGCCTGCGGTCTTCCGCGTATGTCGAGACGGGGCGAAGCCGGTTAGGCTCGCCCCCTTTCCCGCGCCGTTCGAGGGCCCGCTCCCGTGCAGATCCTGCGCTTTTCCGACCTCCCCGCCCGTCCCTGGAAGAACGGCGGGGGCACCACGGTCGAATACACGGTCTGCCCGGACGGCGCCGGGTTCGACGACTTCTCCTGGCGGGTGAGCCGGGCCAGGGTCGGCCGGCACGGACCGTTCTCGGCCTTTCCCGGGATCGACCGGACGCTGGCGGTGGTCGAGGGCAACGGGATCGATCTGGCGGTCGCCAATCGGCTGGTCCGGCTCGACCGGGAGACGCCGCCGTTCCGCTTCGCCGCCGACGAGCCGATCGAGGCCGATCTGGTCGACGGGCCGATCGAAGACCTCAACGTGATGAGCCGACGCGGCTACTGGAACCATTCGCTGATCCGGGTGCCCCTCGACGAGGCGCGGCCGCTGGCGCTGACCGGCGAGATCGGCGTGGTGGTGGCGGTCGGCGCTGTGACGATCGACGACTTCGACGGCGCGGTCGAACGGCTCGGCGACGCCGATGCGGCGATCGTCGACGGGCCGGCACGGGTGCGGGTCGCTCCGGCCGGGCACCGTGCCGCGGTGTTGGTCGCGGAGTTCCACCATCTCCTGAGGTGACCGACGGCCGGCGGGCTCAGGCCCGGCCGAGCACCGTCCGGCGCAGCAGATCGCCCCGGCGCATCAGGAGATCGCGGGCCAGCAGCACCAGGAACCCGCCGTAGGTCGCCACCCAGGCGGCGGCGGCGGCATAGACCACCTCGATCGGCGAGCCGAGGTAGAGCGCGGCGGCGCGCAGGCCGATCGCCGCGCCGGAAGAGATCACCACGAGATTCGCCAGCCGGTCGGGCACCAGTCCGCGGTCGGAATACCGGCGCACCACGCTGGTCATGATCGACACGCACATCAGGCCGAGGGTGCCGACGCCCCAGGAATGCACGGCGGCATTGGCCAGAGTGTAGTCGTCGCCTTCGACGATCGAGGCGGCGCGCAGCGCGAAGCCGATCGGCAGGAACAGATAGCCGAGATGCAGCGCGACGAACGGCGGCCAGTCGGCACAGGTCCAGCCGCGCCAGGAGATCAGCCGGACGACATGGACCGCCGCCGCGACCGCCAGCACCACCGCGGTCGCGGCGGCGAGCGGAAAGATCACCCAGACGACCAGCGCACCGATGCCGATCGCCAGTGCGGTGCCGTCGAGGATCGGGTCGGGCGGCGGGATCTCGGGCCGGCCGCGGGTGGTCTGGAGATGGCGGGTCAGCGCCGGCAGGATGCGGCCGCCGAGCACCAGCGCGCCGGTCGCCGCCCCGGCGAGGCCGATCCGCAGGCCGAGCCCGGTCGCCGCGTCGCGGTAGCCCTCGATCAGGAACAGCGCGTCGCCGGCGGCGAAAGCGACGAGCAGCAGCACGACGCCGTAGTCGCGGGTGTCGCGGGCGGCGACGATGCGCGCCCCGGCGACCGCGGCCAGCGCCAGCGGAAAGGCGGCCGAGGCGATCGCCGGCACCGCGATCGATCCCGGCACCGGATCGAAGAACATCACCAGCCGGCCGACCGACCACAGACAGGCCAGCCCGAGGATCGGCACCGGGCCGAGCGGGGCACCGGGAAGGCCGCAGGTCCGGTCGCGGGTCCAGCGCGGCAGGGCGGTCAGCATGACCCCGCCGAAGGCCGCCGAGAAATGGCCGAACAGCATCTCGTGGGCGTGCCAGTAGAACGGCGCCAATTCGCTGCGGGGTTCGATCCGGCCGTCGAAGATCAGCACCGAGACGACCAGCGCATAGAGCGTCTCGAACGCGGCGAGCGGGAAGAACACCTCGTAGGGTGCGAGCCCGACCGGTCGTTTGCTCGGGGGCGCCGGGGCGTCGCTCACGGCGCCCCCTCCCCGCCCTCCCAGGCGCGGGCGAAGGGAGCCCCGGGCAGACGCAGCAGATCGAGGGCCCGCGCCGCCGTCTCGCGGACGATCGCGGCGACCGAGTCCGGGCGCAGGTAGAAGGCCGGCACCGGCGGGGCGACGATCGCGCCGTATTCGGTGACCGCGGTCATGGCGCGCAGATGGCCGAGGTGGAGCGGGCTCTCGCGGGCGACGAGGACCAGCGGCCGGCGCTCCTTCAGATGGACGTCGGCGGCGCGCACCACCAGATCGGAGGCGACACCGCCGGCGATCGCCCCGAGCGCCCGCATTGAACAGGGGGCGACGATCATCCCGCTCGTGACGAAGGATCCGGACGCGATCTCGGCACCGATGTCGGCGACGTCGTGGCGACGCTCGGCCAGTCGATCGAGCCGGGCGAGCGCGTCGGCGCCGACTTCGAGCGCCAGCGTCCGTTCGGCGCTCGCGGTGACCACGAGGCGGAACGGCAGGCCGCGCTCGGCGAGGCGTTCGGCGATCTCGACGCCGATCGCCGCACCCGAGGCGCCGGTCAGAGCGAGGACGACGGGACGGGGCTTGCTCATCTCACTCCCGCGACGGGCCGAGACCGAGACGGTCCCAGATCGCATCGACCTTCGCCGAGACTTCGGGATCCGGCAAGAGGACACGGCCCCATTCGCGTTCGGTCTCGGTACCGATCTTGGTGGTCGCGTCGATCCCCATCTTGCCGCCGAGGCCGGACTTCGGCGAGGCGAAGTCGAGGTAGTCGATCGGGGTGCGGTCGACCAGCATCACGTCGCGGGACGGATCGGAGCGGGTCGAGACCGCCCACATCACGTCCTTCCAATTGCGGATGTCGACGTCCGGATCGACCAGGATGATCATCTTGGTGTAGGCGAACTGCGGCAGCATCGACCACAGACCCATCATCACCCGGCGCGCCTGCCCCGGATAGCGCTTCTCGATCGAGGCGACCGCGATCCGATAGGAACAGGCCTCCGGCGGCAGCCAGAAGTCGACCACCTCGGAGAATTGTTTCCGAAGGATCGGGAGAAACAGCCGATTGAAGGCCTCGCCCATCCGCGACGGCTCGTCCGGCGGACGGCCGGTGTAGGTCGACAGGAAGACCGGCTTCCGGCGCATGGTGATCGCCGAGACCCGCACGACGGGGAAGTCCTCGACCGAGTTGTAGTAGCCGGTGTGGTCGCCGTAGGGCCCCTCGGGCAGCGTCTCGGTCGGCGACACCCAGCCCTCGATCACCAGTTCGGCGTCGGCCGGCACCTTGAGCGGCACCGTCTTCGCGTCGACCAGACGCGGGCGCTCGCCGCGCAGCAGGCCGGAGAAATGGATCTCCGAGAGATTCTCCGGCAGCGGCAGCACGCCGGCCAGGATGGTGCCGGGATCGGCGCCGATCACGATCGCCACCGGCATCTCCTCGCCGCGCCTCACCCATTCGCGATGGTGGGTGGCGCCGCCGCGATGGGCGAGCCAGCGCATGATCAGCCGGTCGGGACCGGCGACCTGCATCCGGTAGACGCCGACGTTGTAGCGCGAGGTGGCCCGGGTCTGCGGCGGCCGGGTGTAGACCAGCCCCCAGGTGACCAGCGGCGCCGGTTCGCCGGGCCAGCAGGTCTGGATCGGCAGCGCGCCGAGATCGATCGCCTCGCCGGTCAGAACCGTCTCCTGGACCGGAGCGGCGGAGACCGACTTCGGCCGGGTCGACAGCGCCGCCTTCAACAGCGGCAGGCGGGAAATCGCATCGGCGATCCCCTCCGGCGGGGTCGGATCGCGCAGCGCCGCCAGTTCCTCGCCGAGACGGTCGAGGTTTCCCTTGTCGATACCGAGACCGAGCGCCACCCGCTCGACGGTGCCGAACAGATTGACCAGCAGCGGATGCTCGGAGACGCGCCCGTCCGGCAGCACCGGCTTCTCGAACAGCAGTACCGGCCCTTCCGCTTCGAGCACCCGGCGATGGATCTCGGTCGCCTCGTGGACGGTGGAGATCGGCTCGGCGATCCGGCGGACGAGGCCGCGAGCGTCGAGGAAGGCGACGAAGTCGCCGAGGGTCCGGAACGAGGGATGGTCACGGCTGGGCAAGGCGAGGCTCCGAGCGGTCGGTCACCGCGCCGCCGGGCGGCGCGATCGGGTCCGTGCGTCGCGGGACCGCGATGCGGCCGGAGGCACGGGGCGCACTCTGGTCGCCCGGGACCGGATCGGCAAGGCCGTCGATCGCCGCTTCGCGAAGATCAGCCCTCCGCCTCGCGGGTCGCCGCGCCGATCCCGTATTCCTGGAGCTTGTAGAGCAGAGCGCGGCGGGAGATGCCGAGTTCGACCGCGGTGCGGGCGCGGTTGCCGCCGTTGCGGGCGAGCGCTTCGCGGATCACCCGGGTCTCGAAGGTGTTGACGAGATCGCGCAACGGCCGGACCGGCTCCGGTTCGCCGGTATCGCCGACGGTCGCAGCGACGCTCGAACGGCTGCCGCGAGCCACCGCCTCCGGCAGATCCTCCGGCAGGATCACACCGCTCGTCGACATCACCACCGCGCGTTCGACGGCGTTGGCGAGTTCGCGCACGTTGCCCGGCCAGTCGTGGGCGACGAGACAGTCCAGCGCGGTCGGATCGAAACCGCGCACCGCGACCTCGTTGTCGGCCGAGAAGCGCTCGAGGAAATGGTGAGCGAGCAGACGGATGTCCTCGGGCCGCTCGCGCAGGGGGATCGTCTTCAGCGTCACCACGTTGAGGCGGAAGTAGAGATCCTGGCGGAACCGCCCCTGACGGACCATCGCCTCCAGATCGCGATTGGTCGCGGCGACGATGCGGACGTCGGACTTGACGGTGGTCGAGCCGCCGACCCGCTCGAACTCGCGCTCCTGGATCACCCGGAGCAGTTTGACCTGCAGGCCCGGAGAGATCTCGCCGATCTCGTCGAGAAACAGGGTGCCGTGCTCGGCCTGTTCGAACCGGCCGCGGCGACGGTTGGCGGCGCCGGTGAAGGCGCCCTTCTCGTGGCCGAAGAACTCGCTCTCCAACAACCCTTCGGGGATCGCCGCGCAGTTGACCTTGACGAAGGGGCCGGTCGCCCGCGGGCTGCCGTAGTGGACCGCCGCCGCGACCAGTTCCTTGCCGGTGCCGCTCTCGCCGGCGACGAGGACCGTGGCGTTGGAGCGCGCCACCTTGGCGATGGTCTGGCGGAGTTCGAGCATCCGCGGATTGTCGGTGATGATGCCCTCGGCGCCGTAGCGCTCGGAGAGTTCGCGCCGGAGCGAGACGATGTCGGCGCGCATCGACCGGATCTCCAGCGCCCGGCGGACCAGCAGGCGGATCTCCTCGATGTCGTAGGGCTTGATGACGTAGTCGAAGGCACCGTCCTTGATCGCCTGAACCGCGGTGCCGACCTCGGCGAAGGCGGTCATCAGGATCACCGCGGCGGCGCGGTCGATCTCCAGGATCTTCTTCAGCGCCTCGAGCCCGCTCATCCGCGGCATCCGGATGTCCATCAGCACCACGGCGGCGTGGCGGCTGCGAAAGGCTTCGACCGCCTCGACACCGTCGGTGGCGGTCACCACCTGCAGGCCCTCCTTGCCGAGGACGGCCGACAGCATCTGACGGATCGCCTCGTCGTCGTCGACGACGAGGGCGAGAGGGGCGGGCGGGGTCATGGCGCGGGCTCCTCCGGCGGCGGTGGCGGTTGGACGATGGGCAGTCTCACCGTCACCGTGGTGCCGGCATCGGGCCGGCTCTCGACGGTGATGACGCCGTGATGGGCGTCGACGATGCGGTGGACCATGGCGAGGCCGAGGCCGGTGCCGGTCGGCTTGGTCGAGAAGAACGGATCGAAGATCTTGCCGAGATTCTCCGGAGCGACGCCGACGCCGTCGTCGGTCACCCGGATCGCCACGTCGGTCTCGCCGTCGGCGCGGGTCGAGACGACCACCGTGCCGGTGTCGGGGATCGCCTGGATCGCGTTGATGACGAGGTTGAGCAGCGCCTGCTTCAGCGCTTCGCCGTCCGCCTCGATCTCCGGGAGATCGGACGCGAGGTCGAGTTCGATGCGGGCGCCCGACTTGCCGCGGGTGAGGAAGGTGGTCTCCTCGACCAGCACGTCGAGCCGCACCCGGCCGATCTGCGGCGGGCGTGGGCGCCCGAAGGCGAGCAGCTCGCCGATGATCCGGTTGAGACTGTCGACCTGGCGGACGATCAAGGGTCCGTACTGGCGCCATTCCTCGATCGTCTCGCAGTCGTCGAGATACTGGACGAAACCGCGGATCGAGGTCAGCGGATTGCGGATCTCGTGGGCGATGCCGGCGGTCAGTTCGCCGAGCGCGGCGAGCCGGTCGGCGCGCATCACCTGATTCATCAGCCGATGGCGCTCGCCGACGTCCTTCATCACCACCACCGCGCCGATCGGCGTGCCGTCGCCGTCGCGCAGCACCGCCGAGGAGGCGTCGAGCTTCAGGATCTCGTCGCCGCGCTGGTAGTCGATGGTGGCGCTGATCTTCGGCCGGCCGGTCTGGAGCGTCGACAGGAGGGCGCTACGGGTCGGCGAACAGGTGAACACCTCGGTGTAGGGATGGCCGAGGGCTTCCGTCGCCGAGACCCCGTAGAGCTTCTCGGCCGCCGGGTTGATCGCCGTCACCAGACCCTCGCGGTCGACCGCGATCACCCCGTCGGCGATGCTCTCGAGGATGTTTTCGGTCAGCGAGCGGGCGTCGAGCAGAGCCCGGGCCATGCCGTTGATCGCATCGACGATCCCGCCGAGTTCGTCGCGCAGCTTCGGGATCGGCCGGCGCAGGTCGGTCTTCATCGTCGCCAGCCCGTCGACGATCACTTCGACTTCGCGCGACAGGCGACGCGACATCGCCCAGACGATCAGGAAGGCGATCACCATGCCGCCGATACTGGCCAGGATCACCGCCTCGTCGATGCGGCGCTGCTGCGCCTCGATCGCGTCGGAGAATTCGTTCGCCCAGATGTAGCCGATGGTCTCGCCGCCGCGGACGATCGGCAGCATGGCGTTCATGATCGGACCGCGGACCAGGGTGCCGACCTCGACCCGGGGAATGCCGGTCTCCATCACCAATCGGCCGGGATGGTCGGGATTGATCGAACGACCGACGGTTCCGGCGTAGTCGCGGCTCGGACCGTAGGTGACGATCGCGTCGAGCCGGCGCGAGTAGTAGCCGACGCCGACACCGGGATCGGCCGCCGCGACCCGGTCGGTCACCGGTTCGAGACGTTCGTTCAGCCGACGGATCGCCGCGCTCCGATTGGACCAGCCGGTCGGCAGATCGGCCAGGAAGCCGTCGAAGCCCTGTCCCAGTTCGGCGTCGAGGATGCGGGCGAGGGCGAACAGCTTGTCCTGCTTCTCGTGGACCAGCGCCTGCCGGCCTTCCCGCTCGAGCATCACGCCGACGATCGCGATCGGCAATGCGACCACCACCAGCGAGGTCGCCATCAGGCGGTTGCGCAGGCTGCGCGACGGCAGGAAACGAGCGAGTCCGGCGAAATACAAGGATCGACCCTCGGAGTCGAGGCACCGACCGAGCCGGTCGGAACACCGGTCTTATCGCGCGAAATCTCCACCCGGGCAAGCACTCCCGAGTCTTTCGTCGTAGTCACGTCAGTTTCCGCCCCACGACTTTTCCGCGAAGTGCGCAAATTTTTGCGCACCCGTGAAGTAGCTTGCATGGTCATCCCGACATTTCGAAGTCGTCGTACGTCGATTCCGCGCAGAGAACTCGCCGTTCTCGACGTATGGCACGGGGCTTGCTCAGGCTCCGGCACCGCCCCGCCCCGAGGGCGGCAAGAAGAACGCGCCGAGGAGATGCCGGCGGACCCACGTGGTCCTGGACGTCTCCGAGCGTGTCGGCCGGTGCGATCCCCCTCCCCTCGACCCCGGGGTCGCACCGGCGTCATTCCATCGGGCCGAAAGAAAAGGAAACGGTATGTCCAAGGTCACGGGCCTTGCGGATGCGGTGTCGAAGATACCG
>CALFRR010000101.1 GCA_937919435.1 uncultured Alphaproteobacteria bacterium
TCTGATATTTCGGAGTGACTACAATGCACGGACCGATTTTCGGTGAATTCTTCGGTATGATGGTTCTGGTCTTCCTGGGTGACGGCGTCGTCGCCAATCTGTCGTTGAAGGGCTCGAAAGGAGGAGGCGGCGGCTGGATCGTGGTGACCACGGCCTGGGGATTGGCCGTCCTGCTCGGGGTCACCGCCAGCCTCGGCGTCGGCGGTGTCGCCCATCTCAATCCGGCGGTGACGGTGGCCGCGGCGGTGGGGTCCGGCGACTACTCGAACGTCGTCCCCTACATCATCGCTCAGATGGTCGGCGCGGTGGTCGGCGGCGCTCTGGTCTGGCTCGCCTATCTGCCGCACTGGGAGGGCACCGAGGACCCGGGGGCCAAGCTCGGCGTGTTCTGCACCGCCCCGGCGATCCGCAATCTGCCGGCCAACTGCCTCACCGAGTTCCTCGGCACCGTCCTGCTGGTGGTGGTCGGCTTCTCCTTCGCCTCGAAGGGCTTCGCCGGCTCCGGCCTGCCGAACGGCTTCAACCCCTATCTCTGGGGCATGCTGGTGTGGGGCATCGGTCTGTCGCTCGGCGGGCCGACCGGCTACGCGATCAACCCCGCTCGTGACCTCGGACCGCGGATCGCCCACGCGATCCTGCCGATCGCCGGCAAGGGTGGCTCGGACTGGGGCTATTCCTGGGTTCCGGTGGCGGCGCCGCTGGTCGGCGGCATCGTCGGCGCGCTGATCTGCAAGGTGACCGGCATCCTTTGATCCTCTCCGACGGCTCGTGGCCTTCCACGGTCGACGGAGTCCTGCGGCGCCCCTCGGGGCGCCGCCTTTTTTCTCCGCGGGTCCGCCGCGGGGGGGCGCCGACGCGCGCCCGTGACGGCCCTCCACCGGGGAATCGTCCGGGACTCGACCCGCCTCTTCCGGTGGAGGCCGAGGCGTGGGATCTTGCCGGTCCCGTTTCGCTCCGAACCCTCGCGCCGCGATCCCGCCTCATGTTCTTCACGCTCCTCGATCTCGTCGGAACCTTCGCCTTCGCCCTCGCCGGGGGAACCCGCGCGGTCGAACACCGGCTCGATCCGTTCGGTGTCGTCTTCCTCGCCTTCGTCGCCTCGACCTCCGGCGGCATCGTCCGCGACCTGTTGATCGGGGCGGTGCCGCCGATCGCCATCGCCACCTGGCACTACGCCGCCGTCGCCTGCCTCGCCGGGCTCGCCTGCACGCTGGCCTACCGGCCGATCGCCCGGCTCGCGGCACCGGTCGCGGTGTTCGACGCCCTCGGCCTCGGCTTCTATGCGGTGGTCGGGACGCGCAAGGCGCTCGACGCCGGACTGACCCCGGTGATGGCGGCGCTGATCGGGATGCTGTCGGCGATCGGCGGCGGCATCGGCCGCGACATCCTGACGGCCCAGACGCCGATGGTGTTGCGCAAGGAGATCTATGCGGTGGCGGCGCTCGCCGGTGCGTCGGTGGTGGCGGTCGGCGACCCGATCGGACTGCCGGACGCGATCACCGCACCGATCGGTGCGGTGTTGGCATCGGGCCTGCGGCTGGTCGCCATGAAGCGGAGCTGGGATCTGCCGCTGCCGAAATGGGTCGTCGTCGACGACGCGCGACGGCCGGAGCCCGACGACCGGAGCGACGACGCGCACTGACCGGCGCCACCTTCGCCGAGGGCGCGGCCATGGGTCGCGGCGGTTCTGCGCCGATGTGGGGCGGGAGCAGGGGGACGAACGGGGATTTCGACCGATCCTCGGCCGTCCGAAGATCGGGAAGCGCGTTGCGGCGACCGATTCGACCGTTGTTGCGGTGCGTCACGAACGGTCGCGATGGACCGCGTAGGTGGTGCGAGAGCTCTCCAGATGGTCGCGCATGGCGGCGCCCGCCGCCTCGCGATCCCCACGCAACATCGCGCTGACCACCCGATCGTGCTCGGCGTGGCTGGCCGCGAGCCGGCCGAGGTCGGCGAACTGCGACCGACGGAAGGCGTTGACGCGCCGGCGCACGGTGAGCACCGTCTCGCAGAGGAAGTCGTTGTGCGACGCCGTGTAGACGAACCCGTGGAAGCGATCGTTCGCCGCCTTGTAGCCGGAGAGATCGCCGAGGTGCACGAGTTCGGCGGCGCGCGCCTGCATCTCGTCGAGCGCGGCACGTTCCGGGGCGGTCATCGAGACCGCGGCGAGGCCGGCGCAGAGCGCTTCGAGCTCGGCCATCACGGTGAACATCTGTTCGAGGCGCTTCTGATCGACCTCGGCGACCACCGCGCCACGGTGCGGCCGGGTCTCGACCAGACCACCGGCGGCGAGATCGCGCAGGGCTTCACGAACCGGAGTGCGCGACACCCCGAAGCGCGCGGCGAGCAGGGTTTCGTCGAGAGAGGTTCCCGGCGGCAGGCGACCGGCGGCGATGTCGTCGGCGAGCTCGGCACGCAGACGTTCGACATGGGTCATCGGTGACCGCCCGGTCCTGGCGGTCGAAACGTCGATGTGACCGTCGGCCTCGCGATCACGGATCTGAAGGGGCATTGTGCGGTGCATTCATCCTCGCTCCGAGAGCGGGCGACGTACGCCCGACCTCCCTCCCGGTGTGGCGGGCGGGGGGCGGTTTCGTCAAGCCCGCGGGGCTGCCGTCGTCGTCGCAGCCGGTCCACGCCGGCGCGGTGCGGCGTCACGCCCACGGGTCCGAAGCAGGGCGTCAGCCGGTGAGACCGTCGACCACCCTGCCACGGCCGGCGATGACCGCCGGGACCAGCGCGAACAGACTGCCGGCGAGGAACACCGAGCCGGCCCACAGGAGTTCCGACGGTCCGAGCGCCACCGGTACGGCGAGGCCGGTGCGGCCGGCGACCACCTCGGAGACGGCGATCGCGCCGAGCCAGCCCAGGCCGAGGCCGGTGAGCGAGCCGATCGCCATCAGCGTCGCCGCGGCGCCCCAGACCGTCGCCAGGACGAAGCCCTGCGGCGCACCGATCGCCCGCAGCACCGCATAGCGCCGCCGCCGGAGGCCGGTCACGGTGACCAGGAGGGCGGTGACGGCGAGGAAGACCAGTCCGTCGTCGATCGCCGAGGCGACCAGCAGGATGCGCTCGACGTCGCCGAGGATCGAATGGAGTTCGACCAGGACCTCGGCGGGAAACAGCGCCTGGGTGTCCGACTTCTTCCACTCGCCGCGCAGCTGATAGGCGGCGGCGAAGCTCTTCGGTCTGACGACGATCGCCGGGACGTCGGGGATCTTGTCGGCTTCGAAGGGCGGGCCGATGCGTTCCACACCGGCCGCGTGGCCGTTGCCGAGATGGTGGGTCTCCCAGACGGTCTCGACCGGCACGATCACCGCCCGGTCCCAGGGGCCGCCGGTCGGTGCCAGCCGGCCGACCACCTTGTAATGGGCGTGCTCGTGGCGGTGCGAGGCCTCCTCGGCCCCGACCCTGCCGAGGTTGGTCGGCCAGCTTCCGCCGGCGGTGCCGTGCGACGGGGTGAGATCGGCGCCGACCGCGAAGCGTGCCTCGGCGCCGACCACCGCTTCGTTCTCGGCGGCGAAGACGCGGCCCTCGGTGAGCCCGACCCGCCCCCAGCGGGTGGCGAAGTCGGCGGTGGTGCCGATCACCGGGTGGCCGGCGACGACGTCGCCGAAGGCGATCGGGGCCATCGCCGCGACCCGGTCGTCGCCGCCGAGCCGGGCGAGTGCCGATCCGTCGATCAGCGGCAGGGCGTCGAGCTGCAGGTAGACCGAGGTCAGCACCAGCTGCGACTTCGATCCGGCGGCGCCGATCAGCAGCGGGAAGTCGTCGGCGGCGCGGGCCGAGGCCTTGCGGAAGGCGCGCTCCTGGGCGCCCAGCGCGATGCCGACGGCGACCGCCACGGCGACCAGGAGGACGACCACCACGCCGGTCCAGCGCAGACCGCGCAGATCGGCACGGATCATCGGCAAGGGGTTCATCGTGCCTCCTCCCCGACCAGACGGCCGGCCTTCAGCCGATGGACCCGGTCGAGACGGGCGAGCAGGGCCTCGTCGTGGGCGACCACCAGCAGGGTGGCGCCGCTCTCGGTCGCTGCTTCGACGAGCAGGTCGGCGACGGCGCGGCCGGCGGCGGCGTCGAGGCTGGCGGTCGGTTCGTC
>CALFRR010000102.1 GCA_937919435.1 uncultured Alphaproteobacteria bacterium
CGCCGTGCGATTGGCGCTCGGCGGCGTCGGCGATCGCGCCCGTCTCGCGGAGGCCCTGACGCTGATCGCCCGGACGATCTCGCGCCCCCCCGAAGAGGGCCGCGCGATCGTCTGATACCGAGCCTACGAAGCCTCGACCTTTTCGAAACTTCATCGGCGAAGGCAAGCCCGAACGGGCGTCGGCCGGTCGGGCCGTACCGCTCATGAAACTCGGACGAGTCCGAATGTCATGAGCCGAGTATCAGAGCCGGGCGCGCGCCGCCGCGGCGACCGCTTCGGGCGTGATGCCGAAATGGCGGAAGAGGTCGGGCACCGGGCCGGAGGCACCGAAGCTCGACATGCCGACGAAACCGCCGTCGATCCCGATCCACCGCTCCCAGCCGAGCCTCACCGCCGCTTCGACCGCGACCCGGACGCAGCCGGCGCCGAGCACCGCCTCACGGTAGGCCGGATCTTCCGCCTCGAACAGCTCCCAGCACGGCATCGACACGACCGCGGTGGCGATCCCCTCGGCCTCGAGCGATTCGCGGGCGGCGAGCGCGATCGCTACTTCCGAACCGGTGGCGAGCAGGCTCACCCGGCGCGGTCCGCAGGCCGCCTCGGCGAGCACGTAGGCGCCGCGGCGGCAGGGATTGTCGTCGCGGTGGGCGCGGCGGACGGTCGGCACCGCCTGGCGCGAGAAGATCAGCGAGGTCGGTCCGTCGCGCCGATCGAGCGCCACTTCCCAGCATTCGGCCGCCTCGACCGCGTCGGCCGGGCGCATCACCGCCATGTTCGGGATCGCCCGGAGCGAGGCGAGCATCTCCACCGGCTGGTGGGTCGGGCCGTTCTTGCCGATGCCGATCGAGTCGTGGCTGAACAGGAACAGGGTCGGCAACCCCATCATCGCCGCCATCCTGAGCGCCGGGCGTTCGTAGTCGGAGAACACCAGGAAGGTGACGCCGTAGGGCTTCACGCCGCGATGGGCGACCATGCCGTTCATCATCGAGCCCATGGCGTGCTCGCGCACCCCGTAATGCAGATAGCGGCCGTCGCGACGCTCGGCGCCGAACGGCGCCATCCGGTTCTTGTGCTTGGTCGCCGCCTCGAGGTCCGGCGCACCGCCGAACAGCTCGGGGATCGCGTCGGCGAGCACGTCGACGATCTGGCCGGAGGTGGTGATGCCCGGTTGTTCCGGATGCTCGTCGACCATCCGGCGGCGGAACGCCGAGAGTGTGTCGCGCCAGCCCTCCGGCAGATCGCCGGCCATCAGGCGAGCGAACTCGGCGCGGGTCTCGGGCGTCTGCTGCGCCATCCGCTCCTCCCAGGCGATCCGGTCGGCGGCGCCGCGCCCGCCGGCCGTCCGCCAGGCACCGAGCACGTCGGCGGGAATCTCGAAGGGAGCGTGCGGCCAGCCGAGATGCTCGCGGGCCGCGACGGTGTCGGTGTCGTAGACCCGACCGCCGTGGGCGGCGCGGGTGCCCTGGATGCGCGGAATGCCGGCACCGATCGTCGTCCGGCAGGCGATCACCGAGGGGCGCGGATCGCGCTTGGCGAGGAAGATGGCGGCGGAGACCTGCTCGGCGTCGTGGCCGTCGGTGTCGATCACCTGCCAGCCGGCGGCGGCGAAACGGGCGCGGACGTCGTCGCCGAGCGCCTGATCGGTGGCGCCGTCGTCGGTCATCCGGTTGTCGTCCCAGAGGAAGATCAGTTTGCCGAGCTTCAGGTGACCGGCGAGCGCGATCACCTCGTGAGCGACGCCTTCCATCAGACATCCGTCGCCGACCAGCGCATAGGTGTAGTGGTCGACCACCTCGGGGCCGAACACCGCGGCGAGCCGGGCCTCGGCGACCGCCATGCCGACGGCATTGGCGATGCCCTGGCCGAGCGGCCCGGTGGTGGTCTCGATCCCGACGTGCGGATCGTATTCGGGATGGCCCGGGCACTCCGATCCGAGCTCGCGGAAGTTCCGGATCGCGTCGATGGTGATCCGCTCGTAGCCGCTGAGGTGGAGCAACGAGTAGATCAGCATCGAGCCGTGGCCGTTCGACTGGACGAAACGGTCGCGGTCCGGCCATGTCGGGTTCTTCGGATCGAACTTCAGATGCTGGGTGAACAGGGCGGTGACGATGTCGGCCCCACCGAGCGGCGTGCCCGGATGGCCGTCGTTCGCCCGCTCGATGGCGTCCATGGAGAGGAAGCGGATGGCGTTCGCCATTCGGATCGGATCGACGTCGAAGGACATGACAAGGGTCTCCCGATCGCCGTCGCCCGAGGGCGACGGCGTCGACAAGGTTGGTGTCGAAGGTCAGTGAGTCAGAGGGTCAGCGCCGGCACGTAGCTGAACAGCAGCAGCGTGGTCAGTGCGATCAGATAGAAGGGCCACAGCTCCCGCGTCGTCTTGACGATCGACACGCCGGCGATCGACGAGGAGATGAACAGGGTGGTCCCGACCGGCGGGGTGTAGAGCCCGATGGCGAGGTTCAGCACCATCATCAGGCCGAGCTGGGTGAGATCGAGGCCGATCACCTGGGCGAGCGGCACGAAGATCGGCCCGAGCAGCAGGATCGCCGCCGGCAGATCGATGAACATCCCGGCGATCAGCATGATGAAGTTCATCGCCACGATGATCAGCCAGGGCTCCTTCAGCGTGCCGAGGCACCAGTCGGCGAAGCGCTGCGGCACTTCCGCGTAGGTCATCAGCCAGCCGACCACCGACGAGCCCATGATCACCAGCATCACCACGCCGGTGGCGATGCCGGCCGCGATCATCGCCTGGAAGAAGCGGGTCGGGGTCATGTCGCGGTAGAGGAAGATGCCGGCCGCCATCGCGTAGAGCACCGCCATCACCGAGACTTCGGTCGGCGTGGCGATGCCGAAGCGCAGGAGCACCAGGATCAGCACCGGCATCGCCAGCGCCGGCAGCGCCTCGACGAACAGCCGCCCGAACTTCCCCCAGTCGAAGGGGATGTCGAGGAACGGGAAGCCGCGCACCCGGGCGGAGACGTTGCACACCCCGACGAAGCCGGCGGTCAGCATCAGCCCCGGTACCACACCGGCGACGAACAGGTCGGAGACCGAGACGTTCGACACCAGCGAGTAGAGGATGAAGGGGATCGACGGCGGGATCAGGATGGCGATGGTCGCCGCCGCGGCGTTGTTGGCGGCGGTGAAGGCGGCGGGATACCCTTCGCGCTTCTGCCAGGGGATCAGCATGCCGCCGAGCGCGGTGGCGTCGGCGACCGCCGAGCCGGAGACCCCGCCGAACACGCAGGAGCCGACCACACTGACCGAGCCGAGGCCGCCGCGCCGACGCTGCACCAGTTCCGAGGCGAAGCCGATCAGGTTCTCGCCGAGCCGGCCGCTCATCATCAGCGAGCCCGACAGGATGAAGAACGGCAGCGCCAGCATCGGGAACGACTGGGTCTGATTGACCATCTGCTGGGCGACCAGCATGGTCGGCAGCTCGCCGCCCCACAGGATCGCCCCGCCCGAGGCGATCACCAGGACATGGGCGACCGGCACCGCCAGGGCGAGCAGGCCGAAGAACAGGACGATCATCACGGAGATCATTGGACGCTGTCCTCCGGTCGGCCCTGCGGCGCGGCGCTCGATCCGAGGATCGCCACCTTGATGCCGATCGAGGCGGTCGACACCGCGGTCAGCACGCAGCCGATGGTCAGGGCGAGGAAGGGGAGGCTGCCGGGCGTACCCAGAACCGGGTTGATCTCGGCGGCGGCTATTTCCGCGACTGCGTAGGCGGTGTCGGCGAGATAGAGATAGGCGACGGCCACCGCGACGTTGGTCACCGCCAGGATCACCCGCTTGCCGCGTTCGGGCAGCACGGTCATCAGGAGGTCGACGGCGATGTGGTTGCCGCCATGGACGGCGAGGACCACGCCGCCCATGATGAACCAGGCGAAGAGCTGCTTGGGCAGTTCCTCGGCCCAGTCGACGCCGCCGACCGTCACGACGTAACGCGAGATCACGCCGATCGAGATCGCGCAGAGGAGGGCGACGCCGGTCGTCGCCACCACGCCTCGGCAGACGAAGCCGACCGTTCGATCGACCCGTTCGAGGAAGGTCACCACCGGATGCGTGGCGGTGACGAGTTCGGGCGTCGCCATGGCGGTCATGCTCCGACGGCCTTCCGGATCTCCTTGACGAAGTCGCCGAACGGCTTGGCTTCCCACTTGTCCATCACCGGAGCGGTGGCCTTGCGGAAGGCGGCGCGGTCGACCTCGTTGACGGCGATCGCCGGGTTGGCCTTGAAGTCGCCGAGCAGCTTGGCGTTGGCCTCTTCGTTGAGCCCGATCTGGTAGGCGCCGGCCTCCGCGGCGGCGGCCATCACCACCTCCTGGCCCTTCTTGTCGAGGCGGGTCCAGACCGACTTGGCCATCAGCACCGGGGTCGATTCCCACTTGTGGGCGGAGAGGCTGATGTACTTGTTGACCTCGTAGATCTTCGACGAGGCGATGTTGGTCAGCGGGTTTTCCTGACCGTCGACGACGCCCTGCTGGAGCGCGACGTAGAGCTCGGAGAAGGTGATCTGGGCGGTCGCCGCGCCGAGCGCCTGGAAGATGTCGATGGTCGAGGGATCGGCGGGGGTGCGGATCTTCAGGCCGGCGAGATCGCCGGGAACCACGATCGGCCGCTTGGAGTTGGAGATGTGGCGAATGCCGTTGTCCCACCAGGCGAGCGGAACGATGCCGACCGCGTCGAACTTCTTGGAGAGCGAGGCGGCGAGTTTCTTGGTGACGATGTCGACCGCCGACTTGGCGTCGGCGAACAGGAACGGCAGGCCGAAGGCGGCGAGTTCGGGCACCACCGACGAGGTCGGACCCTGGCTGTTGGCGGAGATCGCCACCGCACCGGTCCGCAACGAGGTCAGCAGAGCGACGTCGTCGCCGAGCTGGGCGGAACCGGCGACGCCGACTTCCAACGCTCCGCCGCTCTTCTCCTTGACCAGCTTGGCGAACAGGTCGGCGGCGAGCGAACGCGGATTGCCGGCGGCAGCGCCGTGGCCGAAGGTCAGGCGCATCGGACCGGCTGCGCCGACGATCGCGGGTGCGGCGACGAGGCCGGCACCGAGCGCGGCGGCTCCGGTCAGGAGGTGGCGGCGAGTCGGCAGGAACGTCGATCGAGTCATGGGTTCTTCCTCCGTCTTCCGTTTTGTCGTTCGTTTTCACCCGGTCGCACGGCCCTCGGACCTCTCCGGTTCTCTCGGGCCCCCGTCGTCCGCCGGGGTTTTCGGGAGACCGCCGGCCGCTTCGACCGCCGATCTCTCTCCTCGTGGCGGGCGGTGAGACCACCGCCCGGGACCGGCTCATCCGATCCAGGTCTTCACGCTGGCGACCACCGCTGCGGTCGAGATGCCGTAACGGTCGTGCAGGGTCGGCAGCGCGC
>CALFRR010000103.1 GCA_937919435.1 uncultured Alphaproteobacteria bacterium
TCACCATGTTGTTCCCGTCGTCGATCCACCGCGCCGAAGACTTCGTCGGCATCGATACGCCAACGTAACCCTTCTCCGCTGCGGGAACCGAACCGATGGCGAACGCGGACAGGGCCGCGGCCGCCAGGGCCGTCTTCAGAGCCGTCTTGGCGAACGTCAACATCTGCGTCTTCTCCCCTTTGGTCGTCGCGCGCCCATCCGTGTCCCGGGCCCGTCGTCTTCGGCCGCCACCGTCCGGCGCTGCGATCCCGCGCAATCCTGCGGGGGCGGCGGAACGAGCGATCGATCACCGATCCGCTCCGCGACCGACCTTTCGCGGAACTTCGAAAGAAAATACAGGGTAACGAAGAACATCGCAAGTCTGCGACCTGCGCCGCAGGCGCCACCGAAGGTGGTGCCGTCCGCTGCGGCGGATCAGGAAACACCACAGAAAGCCGCGATTTGTGGAATGCCGTGCGCGGCTCTCCGTCGCTCCCTCCGATCCGGACGGCCGATGCGGGCCGCGATCGAAACCGACAGAGGATGCCCGTTCGAGCTCATTTCGGCGGATCGGCGATGCCGATCTCGCGAATGCGAAAGAAATCGAAATCGAATCGGTCAGGCTGCGTCGGCGATCCGGATCTCGATGCCCACCGCCGCGAGGTCGGCGACCACCCGCGGATCGGCGGCGTCGTCGGTGATCAGCAGATCGACCTGTTCCGGCCGGGCGACGAAGGCGGAGGCGACGGCGCCGAGTTTGGTGTGGTCGGCGAGCACCACGACCCGGGCCGCGGAGGCGATCATCGCCTGTTTGATCTCGGCTTCGGCGAGGTTGGAATTGGTGAATCCGTGCCGGGCATCGACGCCGTTGCAGCCGATGAAGGCGATGTCGGCGTTGAGGCGTTCCAGGAGAAGTGTGCCCAGCGGCGCCACCAGCGAGTGTTGCAGGGGCCGAAGCGTGCCGCCGGTCACGACGACCGTGGAATTCGCGTGCTTCTCGAAGACGAGAGCGATGTTGATCGCATTGGTGATCACGGTCAGATCGTGGAAACGACCGGACAGAGATTCGGCGAGTGCTGTGGTCGTCGATCCGACGTCGACGATGATCTTCTGCCCGTCGCGGACCATGGCCGCCGCCGCCCGCCCGATCGCCCGCTTGGCGGCCGCCTGGGCCTTGCTCGTCAGTTCGATCGGCTGTTCCGGCCGGCCGTCGCCGATCGCCAGGGCGCCGCCGCGGCTGCGCACCAGCTGCCGCCCGGCCTCGAGCGTGCGGAGGTCGTCGCGGATGGTGACGCTCGACACGCCGAGCAGATCGGACAACTCCGCCACCGTCGCCCGCCCGCGTTCTTCGAGGGTGGCGAGGATCGTCTGGTGACGCATGGTCGCGGCGAGCGAGGCCACCGGCCGACTCCGGAACTGAAGTGACGTGCTTTCGAAGCCCGGAGTATTTCGAAGGAAAACGAAACCGTCAATGGTGAAACGGCGTAGCCGGCGTTCCGCGGAGCCCCTCGGTGGTCAACGCGACCGGTCGCGGTGGGGTGTGGGCAGGAGGGTGGCGGTGCCGACCGCGGCGAGCCGGGCGTCGGCCAGAAGGTCCGTGGCGGCGGCCACGGCCGCCTCGGCGATGGTACGTCCGCGCTCGTCGATGCCGGTGAAGCGGACATGGTTCCGGTCGCGCGGGTCGATCTCGATCAGTTTCACCCGCGCCGGGACTTCGGTGGCATCGCGGACCGATCCGCGCAGAAGGCCGTCCATCGGGGCGAGGACGGCGGTGCGGTCGAGGTGGCCGAGGGTCATGCCGCGATAGACGCGGGTGCCGATCGACAGTGCGGTCCGCCAGACGCCGGGCGCGGCGGCCCGGACGAAGCGTTCGCCGCCGACCCCGCCGAGCGGGGCTGAGATCCCGTCCGGCGCATCGGTCGAACCTCGGGTCAGAAGGAGACCTGCCCGCGCCGGACGGGTTTCCACCGCACGGTCACAGTTGACGCCAGCGGTGAATCCCGGGCCGAGCCCGATCGTCGCCACCGCGAGGTGCCGAAGATCGGGTATTTCGGCGTACTTCAACATACGGGCATCGATCAGCAGGTCCAGCGACCCCAGCGCGAGAAGTTCGACGAGACCCATCCGTGTGACGATCACCGCGTCGTCGCGGAACATCGCCGGAAACATCTCGGTGATCCGTTCGATAGCGATCGCGCCGTATTCCTCGACCCGCGCAGGGTCGCCCCACAACGCGTCGTGGAACGACATGGCACGTCGCAGAACCGGCGGATGCGGGTCGTGCGACAGGACGACGCCGAATCCGGCGCGGCGCAGATGGACCGCCACCGCCGAAGCGATCTCGTTGGTTCCCAGGACGACCGCGAGTGCGGGCCGCCGCCGATGGGCTTCGGCGAAGCCGAGGGTCCGCATGTCCGCCATCTCCCTGTTTTCGAACGACACGGGAGGCGTCGGTTGCAACGGTCGTACCAGAATGCCGCGTCGATCCACCGCAGCGCTCGAACGAGGTTCCGCGCGGAAACGGCGCGCTTTCGGCGGGTGATCGTTCGGCCGGCCGACCGCGATTGTCGGGAAGCCGACGCGGCCGCGGCGAATCGGGCGGCGATGGTGGGGATCGCGACCGAAACGACGGCGCAGATCCGACAGGGAGGCGACGCGTGGCGAGGGATGCGGGGCAGGCGCCGGCGTCCGTCGGCGGTCACTCCGCGGCGGCGCCCTCGGCCGTCGCTTCGGCCTCGGCACGGGCGGCGTAGCGCTGGGCGAGCACCGCGCAGACCATCAGTTGGATCTGGTGGAAGATCATCAGCGGCAGCACCAGGAGACCGAGGTCGAGGCCGGCGAACAGGATGTTGGCCATCGGCACGCCGCTCGCCAGGCTCTTCTTCGAGCCGCACATGACGATCGTCACTTCGTCCTCGCGGGAGAACCCGAACGACCGGGAGGCGAGCGTGGTGGCGCTCAGGACGATCGCCAGCAGCACCGCCAGCACCACCACCAGAACCAGAAGGGCCCCCGGCGTCAGCTTCTGCCAGATGCCGCCGACCACCGCATGGCCGAAGGCGAGATAGACGACGCCGAGGATCGATCCGCGGTCGAAGAAGCCGAGCACCTTCGAATGGCGTTTGACGAAGCCGCCGATCCGCGGCTGGAGCAGCTGGCCGAGGGCGAAGGGCACCAGCAACTGGACGACGATCTGTTCGAGCGAGGCGGCGGAGATGACGACGCCGGCGGTGCGCATGGTCAGGCCGACCAGCACCGGGGTCAGGAAGATGCCGAGGAAGTTCGAGGCCGACGCGGCGCAGACGGCGGCGGCGACGTTGCCGCGGCCGATCGAGGTGAAGGCGATCGACGACTGCACGGTCGAGGAGAGCAGGGTCAGATAGAGGATGCCCGAGACCAGTTCGGCCGGCATCGGCAGGCCGATCGCCCGGACGGCGAGGCCGAGCAGCGGGAAGAACACGAAGGTCGAGACGACGATCAGCAGATGCAGGCGCCAATGGGTCATGCCGGCGACCACCGCCTGGCGCGAGAGCTTCGCCCCGTGCAGGAAGAACAGCATGGCGATCGCCAGATCGACGACCCGGCCGAGGATCGCCTCGGCGAGCCCGGTGGCGGGAAGGACGGAGGCGACCACCACGGCGCCGGCGATGGCGAGGGTGAAGTTGTCGGGACGCAGGCGCGCGAGGTTCATCGGCTCATCTCGGATCGATCGGCGGAGGAGCCGACGGCGTCGGCCCACGCTCCGGGTAGCGTATACAGCGAAATCTGACGAAAGTCGCAGTCGTCATATGACATGGCAGCCGGGCGACGGTGCCGCGGATCAGCGGCCGACCGCATAGGCCTGCATCAGACGGGGCGTGGCGGCGGCGCAGAGCACGCCGTCGTCGCGTCGGCGGGCCGCCACCAGCCGGCCGACGGTCCATTCCGGCACCACGTCGAGGCGATGGCCGCGGGCGGCGAGATCGGCGATCACGGCGTCGCCGAAGCTCGCCTCCAGGGTCAGGTGGCCGGGCCGGCGCTCGCGCGGGAAGAACGACGACGGGAAATGGGCGGAGTGGGCCATCGGCAGTTCGATCGATTCCTGCAGGTTCAGGCCGTGGTGGACGTGACGCAGGAAGAGCTGCAACTGCCATTGCTCCTGCTGATCGCCGCCGGGCGAACCGAAGACCATGTAGGGCCGGCCGTCCTTCTCCGCCAGCGTCGGGGTCAGGGTGGTGCGGGGCCGTTTCCCCGGAGCGAGCGACGACGGCAGGCCGGGTTCCAGCCAGAACATCTGGGCGCGGCTGTTGAGCTGGAAGCCGAGCTCCGGGATCACCGGCGAGGACTGCAGCCAGCCGCCGGACGGCATCGCCGCGACCATGTTGCCGGCGGCGTCGATCGCGTCGATGTGGACGGTGTCGCCGCGCTTCACCGTCTGGGCGGCGCGCATGTCGGCGTTGGTCGGCTCGTGGCCGGCCTCGGCGCTCACCATGGCGACCCGGTCGAGATGGGCGAGACCGCGGGCGACGCGGTCCTCCCATCCGGGGACGACACCGGGACGCAGGTCGAGCGACGCGTCGCGGCCGATCAGACGGCGGCGTTCGTCGGCGTAGGGTTTCGACAGCAGCACGTCGAGCGGCACGTCGACGTGGGCGGGATCGCCGTAATAGATCTCGCGGTCGGCGAAGGCGAGTTTCATCGCCTCGACCACGGTGTGCAGGAACGGCGAGCCGGCCGGCGCCATCTCGGCGAGATCGAAGCCGGAGAGCAGAGCGAGGGTCTGCAGGAACACCGGTCCCTGACCCCAGGGGCCGGTCTTGTGGACCCGGTAACGGCCGTAGTCGAGCCACGTCGTCGCCTCGTAGGTCGCCTGCCAGCCGGCCATGTCGGCGGCTGTGAGCACACCGCGATGGCGGCTGCCGGACTTGTCCATCACCTCGGTCTTGGTGGCGAAGCGTTCGATCGCCTCGGCGACGAAGCCGCGATAGAAAGCGTCGCGGGCCGCCTCGATCTCCGCTTCGCGGCTGCGGCCGGGGGCTTCCGCCGCGGCCAGGATCTTCTCCCAGGTGGCGGCGAGGGCCTCGTTGCGGAACAGTGCCCCGGCTTCCGGCGGCTGGCCGCCGGGCAGCCAGGTGGCGGCGGAGGTCGGCCATTCGCGCCGGAAGAAGTCGGCGAGGCCGCCGATCACCCGGGCGACCGAGGCGAGCAACGGGTGGCCGCGGCCGGCGTAGTGGATCGCCGGGGCGAGCACGTCGCGCAGGCGCAGGGTGCCGTGATCGCGCAGCAGCAGCATCCAGGCATCGAAGGCACCGGGAATGACGGTGGCGAGCAGGCCGTCGCCGGGGATCAGCGACAGGCCCTCCGACCGATAGTGGTCGATGGTCGCACCGGCCGGAGCGGGGGCCTGACCGCAGAGCACCTCGGTACGGCCGGTCCTCACCGAGTGGAAGATGATCGGAACGTCGCCGGCCGGACCGACCAGATGTGGTTCGACGACGTGGAGCACGAAGGCGGTCGCGACCGCCGCGTCGAAGGCGTTGCCACCGCGCTCCAGCATCGCCATGCCGGCCTGCGAGCCGAGCCAGTGGGTGGAGGTGACGACACCGAAGGTGCCCTGGATCTCGGGTCGGGTGGTGAACATGCCGGTCCTTCGCGGAGTGTCGGGTGGGAGCGCCATCGGTCCGCCCCGTTCGAGCGGCGGGTCGGGCCGACGATGCCCGAGAGCGGTCGCTCGGGGAAGGGCGAAGCCGACATGCCGGAACGCCGGAAGAGGAGAGCCGGGCGGATCAGGCGGCGACGTCGCCGAGGAAGCGGTCGATCTCGCCGGCGAGCTCGGTCGTGAGACCGGCGACCCGGCCGGCGACGTCGGTGATGTCGGCGGCCGCCGCTTCGGTGCGGGCGGCGAGGCCGCTCACCGCCGAGACCCCCTCGGCCGCGTCGGCGGCGCCGCGCGCCGCGGAATCGGCGCTGCGGGAGATGTCGGCGGTCGCCGCGGTCTGGCGGCCGACCGCACCGGCGATCGCTTCGGTCAGCTCGGCGGTCTCGCCGATCTTGTCGACGATCACCCGGATGGCGGCGACGGCGCCGTCCACCTCGGCGCGGATCGCCCCGATCTGGCCGACGATCTCGTCGGTGGCGCGGGCGGTCTGGCCGGCCAGCGTCTTGACCTCGGAGGCGACGACGGCGAAGCCGCGGCCGGCCTCGCCGGCCCGGGCGGCCTCGATGGTGGCGTTGAGGGCGAGCAGATTGGTCTGTTCGGCGACGTCGCGGATCATGTCGACGACGGTGCCGATGCGGGCGGAGGCGGCGACCAGAGTGGCCACTCGCGCATTCGATTCCTCGGCGGCGTGGCGGGCGGCGCCGACCACCGCGGTCGCGGCTTCGGCCCGCCGGTCGATCTCGGCGACCGAGGTGGCGAGGTCGCCGGCGGCGGAGGCGACGGTCACGACGCCTTCGGAGGCGGAGCCGGTGGCCCGGGCGGCGGTCTCGGCACGGCGGTTCGACTGGTCGGCGAGCGTGCCGAGGTCGCGCGCGGTGTGATCGAGCCGTTCGACGTCGCCGCCGAGCGAGGTCATCAGCGTCTCGATGGTGCGGCGGAACCCGGCGATGCGCTCGGCGATCCGGCTCTGCTCGGCGAGGCGGGCGTCGTGCTCGTTCTTCTGAGCTTCGGCGAGTTCGGCGCGTTCGCGGGCGGCGAGCCGCAGCGTCTCGGCGGCACGGGCGACGGCGCCGGTCTCGTCGATGCGATCGCGATGCGGCATCTGCGCTCCGAGGTCGCCGGCGGAGACCCGCTCGAGCGTCGCGGCGAGGTCGTTCAACGGACGGGTCATCCGACGGCCGAACCAGGCCATCGCCAGACCGGCGAGCATCAGGATGATCGTGCCGGCAATGGTGATCGCCTCGGCCCAGCCGACGGTCAGCCGGTCGACGGCCGCCTTCTCGACGCCGGAATAGACGATGCCGATCACCCGGCCGTCGGGCGCGAAGATCGGCGCATAGCGCGTGACGTAGGCCCTGCCGAGGATCTCGGCGGAACCGGCATAGGTCCCCCCACGCAGGACGACGGGATGTACCGGCCCGGTCCGGCCGAGCACCGTGCCGACGGCGCGGCTGCCGTCCGGCTTCTTCACGTTGGTGGAGACGCGGACGAACTCGTCTCTGGCGGCATCCCAGGCGAAGAGGGTGGCGGTGTCGCCGGTGATCCGGGCGACGTCGTCGATGGTGCGATGATCGGTGAAGGCGGGAACCGCCGGCATGACGATGCGCGGGCTGCCGTCGGCGTTCCAGGTCAGCGCGGTGCCCGGCAGGTCGCGGGCGAGCAGGGTGGCGGTGGTCCGGATGTTGCCGTCCTGACGGCGCGAGACGGTCGCGGCGACGTCTTCGGCGATGATCGTCCAGGACAGACCGGAGAGGACGACGACGGTGGAGAGGACCACGAGGAAGCCGGTCAGAGTGACCTTGGCCGTGCTCGACGACCCGATGCGCGCGATGAAGGGGAGTTGCATCTGAAGACCTCGGGGTTCCGCAGTCGCGGCCCGGCGGATCCGCGGATCTCGGTCCGCCGCGGCCCCATCTTCCTCCTCTCTCGGTTTCCGAAACGTTGAAGTTTCGGAGGAATTTCGGTCGGTCGGGCGCCCGGAGACGTACGGGGCCGTCGAGGACGGCCCCGTTTCCGAAGATCTCGCGACTCTGCCGTGTCAGGCGGCGAACTGCGCGTCGAAGGCGCCGATCTCGACCCGCTTGCGGCGCTCCGGCCGGAACGGCGCGCGGTCACCGGCGAACAGGATGCCGGTGGTGAAGCCGTCGTCGTCGGCGAGCCGGCGCATCGCCTCGTCCATCCGTGAGGGCGGAGTGGCGTCGAGCCCGGGGTGGACGGCGTGGCGCCATTCGCGCTGCTCCTTGCGGTAGGTGACGCAGGGGCTGAGCACGTGGACGAAGGAGAAGCCGGGATGGCGGATCGCTTCGACGATCAGCTTGGCGACCTCCTTCGGCTGACCGGAGAAGCCGCGGGCGATGAAGTTGGCGCCGGCGATCAGCGCCAGCCGGGCCGGCTCGACCGGGGAGATGCCGGTGCCGTGCGGGGTCAGCTTGGACCCCGCCCAGTCGGACGAGGTGGTCGGCGACGCCTGGCCCTTGGTCATGCCGTAGACCTGATTGTCCATGACGATGTAGGTCATGTCGACGTTGCGGCGGCAGGCGTGGGTGAAGTGGTTGCCGCCGATCGACAGGCCGTCGCCGTCGCCGCCGGCGGCGATCACGGTCAGCTCGGGCCGCGCCAGCTTGACGCCGGTGGCGATCGGCAGGGCCCGGCCGTGGACGCCGTGGAAGCCGTAGACGTTGGTGTAGGCGGGAATCCGCGAGGAGCAGCCGATGCCGGAGACGAAAGCGACGTTCTCATGGGCGACGCCGAGTTCGGCGAGGGCGGTGGTCACCGAGAGCAGCAGCGCATGATGACCGCAGCCGGGGCACCAGATCGGATCGACGTCCGAGCGGAAGTCGGCGGCACGCAGCGGCGCTTGCGCGTCCCGATGGAGGGCGAGGTTGCCGCGAATGCTCATTGCATGCTCCAATCGCTGAGACGCGCTTCGATCTCGACCGGACGCACCGGCAGAGGACCGGGCCGCGCGAAGGACTTGTTCTTCGCCGGCAGGTCGTAGTTTGCGCGCAGATACTTGAAGAACTGCTTCGAATGGCTCTGTTCGACGACGAGCACCCGCTCGACGCCGGAGAGCGCCTCGGCCATCTCGACCGGACGGGCCGGCGAGAGCAGCCGCAGAGAGATCAGGCGGACCTTCTCGCCGCGTGCCCGCATCCGAGCGGCGGCTTCGCGGGCCGGGCCGGTGACCGACCCCCAGGTGACGATCGCCACCTCGCCGTCGCCCTCGACGTCGGCCCAGTCGGGGCCGTAGAGGTGGCGGTCGAGCTTGCCCTGGCGCTTGTCGAGCTGACGCTGATGGTCGGCGGCGGCGGCCGAAGGGGTGCCGCGCTCGGAGTGCTCGAGTCCGTCGGCGACATGGGCGAGGCCGGGCGTGCCGGGGATCGCCATCGGCGAGACGCCGCTCTCGGTCGTCGCATAACGGCGGTAGTTCGGGGTGTTCGCCTCGGCGACCAGACGCTCGGCGCGGTAGGGCCGGTCGGCCGGCCGGTCGGTGACCACCCGCGACTGGCCGAGGCTCTGATCGGACAGCACGATCGCCGGGGTCTGCAGCTTCTCGGCGAGATGCACCGCCCATTGGGTGGCGGCGAGGCAGTCGGCGATCGAGTTCGGCGCGATCACCAGATGCGGCGCGTCGCCGTGCAGGCCGTCCAGCGCGATCGCCAGATCGGACTGTTCCGACTTGGTCGGGATGCCGGTCGAAGGGCCGCCGCGCATCACGTCGACGACCACCACCGGGGTCTCCGAAGCGACCGCAAGACCGAGCGATTCCGCCATCAGCGACAGGCCCGGACCGGAGGTCGCGGTCATCGAGGGCACACCGGCGAAGGACGAGCCGACGATCATGTTGATCGAGGCGAGTTCGTCCTCGGCCTGGACCAGCACGCCGCCGGTCTTCTCCAGCGCCGGGGCCATCCACTCGAGGATCTCGGTCGACGGGGTGATCGGATAGGCGGCGACGAAGCCGATGCCGCCGCGCAGGGCGCCGAGGCCGGTCGCTTCGTTGCCGGAGATGTTCCAGCGGTCGCCCGCGTCGCCCTCGCCGGAGCCGAGGCGGATCACCGGCGCACGATCGGCGACCAGACGCATGCCGGCCTCGATCGCGCCGCGCGCCGCGGCGACGGCGGCGTCGCCCTTGCGGCCGAGCTTGGTGGCGATCGCGGTGGCGATGCCGGCAGGGTCGAGCCCGGTCAGATGCGCGGCGACGCCGGCGCCGACCATGTTGACGCGGCCGTCGGGGATCGTCTCGGCGGTCCGTTCGAACGGCAGGCGGACCACTTCGGCGCCGCTCGCCACCACGAAGGCGGGAGTCTCGTCCTGTTCGTCGTCGACCAGCACCAGGCTCTTCGGCCCGAGCGGCAGTTCGGCGGCGAAACGGGCGACGCTTCCCCAGTCGAAGGCGACGAGGAGATCGAAGGTGTCGTCGAGCGAGGTGACCGGCCGGGTCGAGACGCGCAGCATCGCGGCGGCTTCGCCACCCCGGATCTGCGGTCCCATCGAACGGGTCATCAGGCCGTAGAAACCGGCCTTGGCGGCGGCATCGAGGAAGATCTGGCCGGCGGTCATGGCGCCGGCGCCACCCGAACCGGTGAACACCAGCGAAACCGACCGCTCCGTCACCATGGGGTCCGGCCGCTCGATGGTCTCGGTATCGACGAGAGGATGCATGTGCGTACTCCATCCGACCGACGATCGATCCGATCGTTCGTCGGGGGCATTCGTTCCGGGATTTCGGGGGATGGTCCGGCGGACCGAAGGATCGGAATGGCCGACGGCGGAGCCGACAGGGCGCATGCCGAACGGTGGTCCGTCGACTAGCGGTCGGGTTCGTTCATCGTCTCGTCGGGAGTATCCTTCAGGAAAAGCCCGTATCCGGCGACGGTGACCGGGTGTTTCCGCATCCTCGGATCAGGTCTGCGACCGGTCGAATCGGCGGGAAGAATGCCGTCAGGGGGTGTCACGCTACGGGCCATCTTTATTGCCGAGGGGTTAAATCCGTAAGAATCCCAACCACCTCGCCGTGTTTTCTCGAACGAGACGTCTAAACCTCTCGGCCGTGGCGTTCCAATGAATTCAACTGGCGTCCGCGATTACCATCGGTTATCAGTCGACGGCCGATCGATCCGCGGGGGTCTCGGCCGGAGTCAGAGATGCGTTCGTCGCCCACCCTGCAGACGCTGTGCAGCCGCCTTCGCTATCGCCATCTCCACCTGCTCGACGCGCTCGGCCGCAGCCACAACATGCACGTCGCGGCGCAGCAGCTGAACATCACCCAGCCGGCGGCGACCAAGATCCTCCAGGACATCGAGGACATGTTCGACCTCGAACTGTTCGAGCGGCTGCCGCGCGACATGAAGCCGACCGAGATCGGCGAGTTCGTCCTGCGCTTCGCCCACGAGAGTCTCAACGTCGCCGGCAAGTTCATCGAGGAACTCGACCACATGAAGCGCGGCGGCTACGGCGTCGTGCAGGTCGGCGTGACCTACGGGGCGGCGTTTCTGCTGTCGCCCTGCATCATGCGGATGAAGGCGCACCATCCCCGGGTGTCGATCCGGGTGTTGGAGCGGACCAGCGATCTGCTGCTCGAAGAGTTGAAGGAAAAGACCCTCGATCTGGTGATCGGCCGGTTCACCGGCGAGGATCAGCACAACTGGTTCGATTTCCGCGACATCGGGGCGACGCGGATGTGCATCGTCGGCAGCCCGACCCATCCGCTGCTCAGCGAGAGCGGGCTGACGCTCGCCCGGCTGATGGACTGGCCGTGGATCGTGCAGCCGCTGACCACCCCGACCCGCCGGCTGTTCGAGGGAACGCTCGCCGATCACGGTCTGACCTGTCCGGTCAACATCGTCGAGACGACCTCGATCTTCACCACGTTGCAGCTTCTGCAGGCGAGCGACATGCTGACGGTGCTGCCGAGTTCGGCGGTCGACGCCTTCATCGACCAGAAGATCCTGGCCAAGCTTCCGCTCGACTTCGCCCGGCAGATCGAAGACTACGGCGTGCTGACCCGCCGGGGCGACCGACCGAGCCCGATGGCGCGCGAGTTCATCGACATCGTGCTCGAAGTGGCCGGCGAAGAGATGCAGCGGCCGGGCTCGCCGGGCGAGTGAGCCGACGCGGTCGGTCCGCCGGCGGGGGCGGCGGTCAACGCCCGATCACCAGATAGCGCAGCGCGACGGACGGCGGATCGCCGCCGGGCGGGGCATCGAGGCGGCCGACGAGGTCGGAGAGCGGGTGCGACCGCATGTCGCCCGCCTTCGGCGTGCCGGCTGTCGCCAGAGCCACGACCAGTTGCGGCTTGTCGCCGCCGCCGGTGCGACGCGCGACCGCGGTCCGGAACTCGACCCGGTCGCGACCGTCGGCGAGCGGACGGACGGTGCCGTCGTCTTCGACCAGCACCACCGAGATCGCCCTGCCGGGGGCGGCCGCGGCGCCGGTGACGGTGGCGCCCTCCGCGGCACGGTCGCTCGACAGATCGAGGCTCGGCCGGTCGCCGCCGAGTCGTGCCAGCCGGTCGAGCAGCGGACAGTGGGTCGGCATCACCAGATGCAGATCGATGTCGATCGGGAAGCCGAAAGTGCGCTGGAAATCGCCGTCGAGCACTTCGAACGGTCGGATCGACGCGCCGAAGGCGGCGGTGCGGGCGGTGTCGGCCTCGAGCCGTTCGGGGACCAACAGGATGCAGTTGTTGCGGGCATAGGCGGCGAGCCAGCCGGCGACGTCGGCGGGGGTCGGACGCGCGAACCGCCGGATGACGATGGCGTCGTCGGCGACCACCTCGCCGACCCGTGACGCCGGAGCGGGCGTCGTCGGCGGCGTCGGTGTGGGCGGCGTGGTCGTGGCGACGGGTGGTTCGACGAGCGGCCCCGACGGTGCGGCGACCCGTGGCGGCACGGTGTCCGGCGAGGGTGCGGTGGTCGCCGCGGGTGGCGGGAAGGTGGGGGCCGGCCGCGCGGCGGGCGGTTCGCTCGGTGTGGGCACGGCCGGCGACGTGGTGGGTGCCACGGCCGGTGTCGCCGGAGAGCCGGCGCCCGGAGCGGCCGGCGCGACGGCGGTCGGTG
>CALFRR010000104.1 GCA_937919435.1 uncultured Alphaproteobacteria bacterium
GACATGAAGGGCACCGCCCTCATGCATCCGATCCGCAGGGAGTACGAGGGCAAGGACATGTCGGGGCTGAAGGACGGCTCCGGTGCGCCGGTCATCCTCGACATCCTGAAGATCGTCGGCGAGCGCGGCGCCGGCTTCTACGAGTTTCTTTGGAAGAAGCCGGGCGACGAGGTCGAGACGCGGAAGGTCTCCTACAACGCGGCGTTCCCGCAGTGGAAGATCTGGATCAACTCCGGTCTGCACGTCCACGACGTCGACGCGCGGCTGTGGTCGATGGTGCGTTTCGCCGGTCTCGCCTTCCTGCCGATCGCCGGCTTCTTCGTCCTGCTCGCCCTGTTCGTCAGCCGTTCGGTCACCCGCCCGCTGCATGCGCTGACCCGGGATCTCGGCGCCCTGGCCGACGGACGGCTCGATGCGACGGTCGACGGGCAGGCCCGGGCCGACGAGATCGGGGCGATCGCCCGGGCGGTCGCCGGGTTCCGCGACCGTCTGCGCGACGAGGCGCATCGTCAGACCGAGGAGGCCGGCGAGCGCCAGCGCCTCCTGGCGGAGCAGCGGTCGGCCGAACGCAACGCCATCGCCGATCGGTTCGAGGAGACCATGGGCGTGTTGGCGGAAGGATTCGTCGGCTCGTCGCGCGAAGTGCAGCAGGCGGCGCTCGAACTCTCGGCGACCGCCGAGGAGACCTCGCGTCAGGCGCAGACCGTGGCCAACGCCGCCGAGGAATCCTCCGCCAACGTGCAGACCGTCGCCGGCGCCACCGATGCCATGTCGCGGTCGGTCCGGGAGATCGCCGAGCGGGTCAAGCAGGCCGCCTCGATCGCCGAGCAGGCGGTCGGCGAGGCGGCCCATACCGAGACCGACATCAAGGCGTTGTCGGTCGCCGCGGAAGCGATCGGTCAGGTGATCGATCTGATCAACTCGATCGCCGGGCAGACCAACCTCCTCGCCCTCAACGCGACGATCGAGGCGGCGCGCGCCGGCGAGGCCGGGCGTGGCTTCGCCGTGGTCGCCTCCGAGGTCAAGCAACTCGCCGCCCAGACCGCCCGGGCGACCGAGGAGATCGGCAGCAAGATCGCCGAGATCCAGCAGGCGACCCAGCGCAGCGTCGGGTCGATCGGCACCATCGCCGCGACCATCGAGCAGATCCGGGAGATCTCCGGCCGGGTCGCCGTCGCCATCGAGGAGCAGGACGGCGCCACGCGCGGCATCGCCGACAACACCCAGCGCGCCGCCGCCGGCACCGCCGCGGTGACCGCCAACATCGAGAGCGTCGGCAGCGCCGCGGAGATGACCGGAACCGCCTCGGCGCGTCTGATGGGGCTCTCCAACAACCTGACCGATCAGGCGAAACGGCTGGAGACCGAGGTCGAGGGCTTCGTTCGCGGTCTGCGCGTCGGCTGAACCGGCCGGAGAATCCGACGTCCGGCCGCGGTGATCGTCGCCGGCCGGACGTTCGTCACCCGCGGGGCGCGACCACCCCGCCGAGCCAACGCGCCGGCCGGCGCAGCGCCGGGTCGAACGGCGAGATCCGCCGGCCGATGTCGCCCGCCTCCTTCTCCAGGAGTTCGATGATCGTCGCCTTGCGCTGCGGCGTCAGCCGTTCGGTGGCGGTGCCGATCGACAGCGCCGCCACCACCCGGCCGCGGGTGTCGAAGATCGGGACCGCGACCCCGGTCATCCCCTGGATGATCCCGGTCTCGGTCGCCGAATGGCCGTCCTTCAACGCCTTGTCGATCTCCTGGCGCAGATAGACCTCGTCGATCGGCCCGATGTCGATCAGCCGCGGCAGGTTGAAACGGATCACCTCCTCGCGCTCCTCCTCCGGCAGATTGGCGAGGATGACCAGCGAGCCCTGGCCGACCCCGAGCGGGATCCGGCCGCCGATGTCGCCGGTGAACGAGCGGATCGGGAACGGCCCGTCGGCCCGGTCGAGACAGACCGCGTGGAAGCCCGAGCGGACCAGCAGGAACACCGTCTCGTTCAACACCGCCGACAGATGCAGCAGTCGCGGGTGGCAGATGTCGCGCAGGTTCTCCGGCGGCTCGGCCCGCGCCGCGAGCGAGAAGAAGTCGAGCGCCAGACGGTAGCGGCGGTCTCGGGTGCGGGCGACGAAGCCTTCCTCGATCAGCGCCTTGAGCAGCCGATGGGCGGTCGCCTCGGTGCCTCCCGACGCGTCGGCGAGATCGGCGAGCCGGAAGCCTTCCGGCGGAGCCTCGGAGAGACGTCTGAGGAGTCTCAGGCCGCGTTGCAGACTGGAGGGTGTGGCCTCGTCGCCCGGCTTTTTCTTCATCCGGAAGAGCCCTCGGTGAATCGATGAAGAAATTTCGATAGCCGAAAAAGTGAGCTCATCTCTTTCGTCTGTCAAGAAAACGCATTGACATTTCGTCGCGGCGGCCTCGTGATTGACCAATCCGGAGGCATGCGGACGATATGGGCACGACGGCGAAAGTCATCATGATATCAGGTGCCTCGCGCGGCATCGGCGAGGCCGTGGCGACGGAACTGCGCTCGCGCGGACATCGCCTGTCGCTCGGCGTGCGCAGGCCCGAGACGGCCGCCGCGGTCTTCGGCGCCCCGTCCGACGACCTCTTCGTCCATGCCTACGAAGCCGGCGATCCGGCGTCCCCGGTCGCCTGGGTCGAGGCGACGCTGCGCCGTTTCGGTCGGATCGACGGGGTCGTCGCCAATGCCGGCATCGCCCCCTTCGTCGGGCTCGAGGAGGGCGACGTCGACGAGCTCGACCGGCTGTGGGAGATCGACGTGAAGGCGCCGTTCCTCCTGGTGCGAGCGGCCTTACCGGCGTTGAAGCGCGCCGGCGAAGGCCGGGTCGTCACCGTCGCCTCGCTCTCCGGCAAGCGGGTGATGGGCCTCAACACCGGCTATCAGATGGCCAAGCACGCGGTCGTCGCGCTGACTCATTCGATCCGCCGCCACGGCTGGGAGCACGGCATCCGCGCCACCGCGCTCTGTCCCGGCTTCACCGCCACCGACCTCACCCGCCACGTCACCGATCCGCCGGCCGAAGCGATGACCGACCCCGCCGACCTCGCCCGGCTGGTCGCCACCGTGATCGAACTGCCGAACACGGCGAGCGTCGCCGAACTTCTCGTCAACTGTCGCTACGAGCACATGCTGTGACCCGAGACGAACAGAAAACGACCGGTCTCTTCCACCGTCTGGTGCCGCGCACCGGCCCGGTCGTCCGCTTCCTCATCGACGGCGAACCGGCCGAGGCGCGCGAAGGTGATTGGCTGATCACCGCCATTCTCCTCAATCGCCCCGATCTGCGCCGCTTCGAGTTCGCCGACACCACCCGTTCCGGCTTCTGCCTGATGGCGGCCTGCCAGGACTGCATGGTCGATCTCGAGGATGGACGCCGCCTGCGCTCCTGCACCACCCTGGTCGAAGAGGGCATGCGGGTCCTGGTCCACGGGAGGGCCGGCGCATGAGTGCGAACGCCTCGCGCAGGATCGTGGTGGTCGGCGCCGGTCCGGCCGGTCTTCGCGCCGTCGAAGTCCTCGCCGAAGCCGGCCTCGTGCCGATCCTGATCGACGAACACTGGCGCTCCGGCGGCCAGATCTATCGCCGCCCGCCGCCGCCCGCCGAACGTCCGGCGCGCGATCTCTACAGCTTCGAGGCCGCGAAGGCGCTCCGTCTGCACGGCCTGCTCGACCGGCTCGGCGCGAAGGTCGAGACCCGGATGGCGACCCTGGTCTGGGCGGTCGAGGGCAAGCGCCTGTCGCTGCTCTCCGGCGATCGGTTCGACACGCTCGACGCCGATCGGATGATCCTGGCGACCGGCGCGATGGACCGGGTCCTGCCGTTCCCCGGCTGGACCACACCCGGCGTCTTCAGCCTCGGCGCCGCCCAGATCGCGCTCAAGGCGCAGGGCGTGTCGATCGGCCGGAAGGTGGTGCTGGTCGGCGCCGGCCCGCTCCTGCCGTTGGTCGTCCACCAGTACCTCACCGCCGGCGCCGAAGTCGTCGCCGCCCTCGACGTGACCCCGTTCTGGCCGAAGGTGACGAACGGCATCGGCATGCTCGCCGTGCCGGCGACCCTCGCCAAGGGCCTGTGGTTCATGGCCCGCAACCTGATGCGCGGCGTCAACATCCGCTTCGGCGTGAAGGCGATCCGGGTCGAGGGGACGGAACGGGTCGAGGCGCTGGTGTGGACCGATGCCGCCGGCGCCGAACATCGGGTCGCCTGCGACGCGGTCGGTGCCTCCTTCGGCCTCAACAGCGAGTTCCAGCTCGCCGATCTCGCCGGCTGCGCCACGGTCTTCGACGAGGTCACCCATCAGTGGCAGCCGGTCCGCTCGCCAGAGGGGCGCTCGTCGGTCGACGGCGTCTATCTCGCCGGTGACGGCGCGGCGATCGGCGGCGCCGACGTCGCCGAACTGGCCGGCGAACGCACCGCT
>CALFRR010000105.1 GCA_937919435.1 uncultured Alphaproteobacteria bacterium
GCCAGACGAATCCCGAGCTCGCCGAGCGCCGTGATGCGCCGGTCGATCTCGCTGCCCTGCTCCATCAGCGCCGTCTCGGTGATCTCGATCTCCAGGCACGCCGGCGGCAGTCCGCTCTCCGCCAACACGTCGGCGACCCGCCGCGCCAGATCCGACCGCTGAAACTCACGCGCGCTCAGGTTGACCGCGACCAGCGGCACGTCGAGCCCGGCGTCCCGCCACTGCCGAATCTGGCGGCAGGCGGTGCGCCGGACCCAGTCGCCGATCGGGATGATCAGACCGGTCTCCTCGGCCACCGGAATGAAACTCCCGGGGCCGATCAGGCCGGCCTTCGGATCGCGCCAGCGCACCAGCGCCTCGAGCCCGCACACCCGGCCGTCCGCCGCCGCGACCAACGGCTGGTAGTGCAGTTCGAGTTCGCCGCGATCGAGCGCCCGCCGGAGCCCCGCTTCGGTCTCCAGCCGGTCGACGGCCGCCGCCGTCAGGCCGCGCGACCAGAACCGCAGCGTCCCGCCTCCGGCCCGTTTGGCGTCGTAGAGAGCGGCGTCCGCATGCCGCAGCAGCCCACCGGCGGTAACGCCGTCGTGTGGACAGCAGGCGATGCCGACGCTCGCCGAGGTGTAGATCTCCTGGCCGCCGGAGAGCACGAAGGGTTCGTCGAGCCGCGCCACCCAACGGGCGGCGACCGCGGCGACGCCGTCGCGCCCCTCGACGTCCGAGAGCAGACCGACGAACTCGTCGCCGCCGATCCGGGCGAGGACCGCACCTTCCGGCAGATCGCGCGCCAACCGTCGCGCCACCTGCACCAGCAACTCGTCGCCGGCGACGTGGCCGAGGCTCTCGTTGACGTTGCGGAACCGGTCGAGGTCGAGGAACAGCACCGCCGCGTGGCTCTTCTCTCGCCCGACCCGTTCGACCTCCCGTTCCAGCTCGGTCTCGAGCCGCAGACGGTTCGGCAGACCGGTCAGGGAATCGAAGAGGGCGAGTTGTTCGAGCCGCGCCTCCGAATCCTTCAGCCGGCTGATGTCGGTGAAGGTGGCGACCCGGTGCGTGATGGCACCGGTCTCGTCGCGCACCGACGAGATGGTCAGCCATTCCGGATAGATTTCGCCGTTCCTTCGACGGTTCCAGATCTCACCCTGCCAGTGCCCGTTTCGCTGGAGCTCCGCCCACATCGCGCGGTAGAACTCGCCCTTCTGGCGCCCCGACTTCAGGACCCCGATGTTGCGGCCGATGATCTCGCCGCCGTCCCAACCGGTGATCGCGGTGAAGGCCGGATTGGCGGCGAGGACGATGCCGGTCGGATCGGTGATCGCCACGCCTTCCTGCGTGTTGGTGAACACCGCCGCGGCGGAACGCAACTCCGCTTCCGTCCGTTTGCGCTCGGTGATGTCGCTCTGCGTGCCGACCATCCGCTTCGGACGGCCCTGCGCGTCGCGCACCACGAAGGCCCGCGACAGGACATGGCGCCATTCGCCGGACTTGCTGCGCAGCCGGAACTCGCCGCGGAAGGAATCCGCACGCCCGGACAGGATGTCCTGGGTCGACTGCTGAGTCGCGGCGACGTCGTCGGGGTGCAGCAGCGCCGCGTGGGCCTCGATCCGGTTCGCGACCTCGTCCGCACCGTAGCCGAGCATCTCCTTCCAACGCGGCGAGAAGAACACGGTGCCGGTCTCGATGTTCCAGTCCCAGAGGCCGTCGTCGGTGCCGCGCATCGCGAGATCGAAACGTTCCTCGCTCGCCTTCAGCGCCTCCTCCGCCGCCACCCGGGCGGTGACGTCGGTGACCATCGCGATCACGTAGTCGCCCGCCGGACCGGCGTCGTGCAGCCGCGAGGCGGTGATCTCGACATGGACGACGTCGCCGTTGCGCCCGAGGATCCGCCGACGCGAGGTGATCTGCTCGGCCTCGCCACGGGCCATCCGGGCGAGCCCCTCGGCCACCGGCGCGCGATCCTCGTCGAACAGCAGGTCGAGCAGCCGCAACCGCCCGACAGAAACCTCGCAGAGACCGCCGATCTCCGCGAAGGCGCGATTGAACCGCAGCACGACGCTGTCGAAGGAGACGTGCGCGATGCCGATCGGGGCCTCTTCGAAGGTCTTCCGGTAACGGATCTCGGCCGCATCGGCACGCCGCCGCTGCTCCATCTCGCCGACGATCGACTTCAGACGCAGCTGCTGGAGATAGAAGTAGGCGAGCCCGAGGCAGGCGAACACGGCGATCGAGATCGCCGCTCCGGCGACCAGCATCCGCTGCCCGAGTGCGCCGAGCGCCTCCTCTTCGTCGACCTTGGAGATCAGGATCCAACCGGTCGTCGGAAGCGTGGTTCCCGCGGCGATCACCCGAACGCCGCGATAGTCGATGCCGGTCATCGTGCCCTCGCCGGTCCGGGCCTGGCGGGCCGCCGGCAGATCCGGATCGTCGAGCCTGCCGCTCGCACTGAAGGCCCCCCCCGGCCGATCCGGCGGATCGACCAGATAGACGACCCGATCGCCCTCCACCCGTGCGATCAGCGTGGTTCCGGTCCGCGAGGCGACCGGCCAGACCTGTAGCGACGGATAGAGGTGCCGTTCCGGCCGGAGATCGAGGGCGACCACGGCCAGCGGCCGCCCGGAGCGGTCGTCGGTCGCGTAGATCGGCGCCAGGTAGCCGAAATGAGGGGATCCGTCGGCCCACCGATGGAGATCGACGAAACTCAGGGCACCGCCGAGCGCCCGCGTGAAGGCCGCCTCGAAGATCGGTCGGTCCGAGACCGCCGCCGCATCGCCGAGGATCACCTTCCGGTCGACACCGACGATCGCCGCCGCGGCGAAACCATAGGTGTCGCGAACCAACGCCAGCGCATCGGCGAGGCGTCGCCGGTCGACTTCCTCGCCCCGATCGAGCAATCGGGTCACGAAGGCGCGCGTGGTGGCGTCGGCGGCGAAGACCCGGGCATTGCCGGCGCGTTCGTCGAGCCAACGCGACAGACCGTCGGTCTGCAACGCCGCGGTGGCCCGCACCTGCCGCATCGCCGCCGCCTTCAGCGAATCCGCCTCCGAGCGATAGACGATCTGCCCGAGGAAGGCGATCGTGACCACCGCCAACGCGAAGAACACCACTCCCCGTCGCGAGACGTCCGTCGGCGCGGACACGTCGCCGTCCTGCTCCGACCACCTCCGCTGCAACGCCAGCCAGAAGAAGACGGCGCTGATCGCGACGAACAACAGGCCCTTGTAGGTCGACACCCGCGACACGAGCTCGATGTCGCCGAAGTTCTCGAGCAACCGATCGGAGAAATAGATCCAGCAGACGGCGAAGACGGCCCAGGCGGCCACCACACCGACGGCGTATCTCCTTTCCGACCGGGGCGTCATCTGTCGTTCCGATCCTCAGCCCGAGACCCGCCCGACGGGCGGAGCGCACGAAACCGTGGAGGGACCATGACGACACACGGTCGGCTCCGAGGATCTCGCTCGCCTGCGATGCTGACACGCACCATCGCAGCGACAGGTTAATCGATTGGCTCGTCGATCTAGATCTTTAGGCCCATGCCCCAACGTCCGGTCCCGACGAGACGAACCCGACGAACACGCTCGCCCCTGAGGTCGCACCTCGCGGGCGAGCGCGTGGAGTTGGCACTTCGACTGTCGCGGAGGAGCCGGATCAGGCAGAGAGACAGCGGATCGTCTCGCCGATACGGTGATTGACGCGCTCGAGCTCGGAGATCCGCTCCCGATTGCCTTCGTCGAGCGAGTCGAGCAGACGCCGGATTTCGGCGATCATCCGCTCCTCGTCACCGGCATCGGCGATCGTCGTCATCAGCGTCTTGATCGCGGTGAGCGACGCCTCCATCTCGCGCAGCGTCACGATCACCTGGAGGCGGTCGAGATCCTCGCGCGTATAGAGGCGCTTCAGACCCTCGCGCTGCGGCCGCAGCAGCCCCGCCTGCTCGTAGAAACGCAGCGTGCGCAGCGAAACCTGCAGATAGTCGGAGAGTTCGCCGATCGTGTAGAGATCGGCCTCCTGAAGACGCCCGAAGGACATCACCTTCGACAGACGCTCGGCGACCGCGGCGACCAACTTGGCATTGCGGCCGACGCGACGTTCCCCGACGGTCCTACGACCGGAAGCCGGCCGTTCGACGCCGTCCTGCAGCGCGTTCAGGGTCATGACGACTTCGTCGTTCTCGATGATGTTCGCTCTCGCCGACGTATCTTGCATCTGGTTTCCCCGTATCTCTCACGCGGCCACCCACCTCGCGGCCATCTCCATGGTCGACAGAGAACCACACGTGATCGACGACTGTTTGCCGACGACGTGACATCGTGTGACGTTCGGTAACAAACCATGCGACACGAAGTCGACCGCCGGCGACGCCGAGCGGTATGCGCGTAGCCTCGTGATACGCTCGATCAACAGGTCTGCGTCGGCATTTCGTCTTGCGGCGAGACGCGATCCAGTCGAGACTCGCGTCCGTTCCGGATGAGGAGTTCCCCGTGACGGAGTCGGACCCCGCTTGGCCGGCGCAACAGGATTCGGAGCAGAATTCGCGCCTGGAGCGGATCCTCGCGGCCCTGTCGTCGATCCGCCACCGCTGCTCGGGACCGCGAGGAGCCGTCGCGCTCGCCGTCGCGACGTCGGGGACGGCGCTGCTGGTCCGTTTCGCCGAACAGGCGACGTCGCCGCGCATGGGCATATTCCATCTGGCGGTCGCGATCTCGGCGATGTTCGGCGGGCTCGCCGCCGGACTCTGCACGATCGCGCTGTCGGTCTCGATGGCGCTCTACTGGTTCTTTCCGCGGGTCGACGGAAGCCTCGTGGTCGGCGGCTCCGATCTCTATTCGTTGATCTTCTACGTCCTCACCGGCGTCGTCCTGTCGACGGGCTGCGACCTCGACCGCCTGCTCCACGATCATCTCCGCCGCCGGGCCCGCACCGATCTCGCCCGCGCCGATGCCCGGGTCCGTTCGGTGATCCGCGCGATGCGCGAGGGCGTGCTGGTGTTCGACGAAGACGGCGGACTGGTCTTTTCCAATCCCGCCGCCGATGCTCTGCTCGGCTTCGACGCGATCGATCCCGAGGACAAGCTCGAGGAACTCCGGACCTCCGAGAAGATCGACGAGAGCGGCCGTCCGCTGGCCTTCGCCGACCTGCCCGGCCGGCGGGTCCTCGCCACCGGCCTGCCCTGCCGCGACGCCGTGGTCGGCGTGAGGCGGGGCGATGCGGTCGTCTGGCTGATGGTCAACGCCGAACCGATCCTCGATCCGGAGACCGGCAGGCGGCGCGGCGCGGTGGCGACGCTCACCGACGTCACCGAACGGCGCCGCAACGAGCGCGAACTCACGGAGAGCCGCGCCCGGCTCGATCAGATCGTCTCGTTCGCCGAGGACGCCATCGTCACCGTCGACGACACGCTGTCGATCGTCCTCTTCAATCTCGCCGCCGAACGCATGTTCGGTCTGCCGCAGGCGGAGGCCCTCGGCCGGCCGCTCGCCGACTTCCTGCCCGAATGCGGCGAGCGGCGATCGCCGGCGGCCGGCGCGACCGAGCCGCCCCTGCCGAAGATCGGCCGGGAGACGCCGGCCCGGCGCCGTGACGGCGGCGAGTTCACGGTCGAAGCGTCGTTCTCGGCGACCGGCATCGGCCGATCCACCCTTCTCACGGTGATCCTGCGCGACGTGTCGGCGCGCCATCGCGCCGATGCGACCAATGCCCGCCTCGCCGCGGTCGTCGCCTCCTCGCCCGCCGCCGTCGTCGCCTTCGATCGCGACGAGCGGATCACCGCGTGGAATCCGGCGGCCGAATCGATGTTCGGCTATTCCGCTGCCGAAGCGCTGGGGGCTCCGGCGACGCTGATCGCCTTCCCCGGCGACGTCGAGAACGTCCACTTCAACGTCCGCTCGACGCTCGCCGGCAGTTCCTTCGGCACCGAAGCGGTCCGCCGCCGCAGGGACGGCACGCCGGTCGAGGTCGCCCTCTACGGTGCACCGGTCCGCCGGCCCGACGGCGTGGTGATCGGCGCCAGCGTGATGTTCTTCGACATCGGCGAGCGCCGTCGCACCGAACGCCTCCTGCGTGATCGCGAGGACGAGCAGCGCCACACCCTCGCCGCCGCCGGCCTCGGCATCTGGTGGATCGAGGAGCCGACCGGCCTCGTCGACTGCGACCGCCGCAGCGCCGCGCTGTTCGGCACCTGCGAGAACCCGACGGTCGCCGAGATCGCCCGCCTGTTCGCTCCCGGAACGCTGCCGGTCTTCTTCTCCCCGACCCGTGCCGGCGAACCGATCGAACCGATACCGGTGATCGCGCCGATCACCCGCACCGACGGCACCGACACCTGGCTGTCGCTGACCGCCCGCCGCCGGATCACCGCGGACGGCAAGCTCGAGATCTGGGGCACCGTCCGCGACGTCGGCGCTCAGGTGCTGGCCGAACGCGCGATGAAACAGATCGAGGCGACCCGCCGGCTGGAGGCGCTCGGCCGGATGACCGGCGGCATCGCCCACGACTTCAACAACCTCCTGACCGTCATCTCCGGCAACCTGCAACTGCTCGAGATGCAGCCGCTCGAAGCGTCCTGCCGGCGCCGGATCGGCGAGGCGCTGCGGGCGACCGAGAGCGGCGCGTCGCTCGTCCAGCGGCTGTCCACCTTCGCCCGCCAGCGCCGCCTCGAACCGGCGATCGTCGACCTCAACACCCGGATCACCGCGACCCTGGACCTCGCCGTCCGCTCGCTCGGTGCCTCGGTCACTCTGGTTCCGGTCTTCGCCGACGATCTCTGGCCGATCCGCCTCGACGCCGCCGAGTTCGAGAGCGCCCTGCTCAACCTCGTCTTCAACGCCCGCGACGCGATGCCCGACGGCGGCACCGTGGTGATCGAGACCAGCAACGTCGGCGTCGAGCGCGCCGACCTGCCCGCCGACGGCCCGGAGCTCCCCGGTGACTTCGTCCGCCTGTCGGTGGTCGACGACGGCACCGGCATGACCCCGGACGTGCAGGCGCGGGCCTTCGAACCGTTCTTCACCACCAAGGAGGTCGGCCGCGGCACCGGCCTCGGTCTGGCGACCGTACACGGCTTCGTCCACCAGTCCGGCGGCTACGTCACCCTCCATACCGAGCCCGGCCACGGCACTCGGGTCGACGTGTATCTGCCGCGGGCGGCCGGACAGCCCTCCGCCGAGGTGCCCCGCGTCGTCCGGCCGATGCGCCGCGGCGCCGGCGAGCGGATTCTGGTGGTCGAAGATCACGCCCATGTCGCCGAAGTCACCCGCGAGCGGCTGATCGCCCTCGGTTACCGGGTGGTCGAGGCGGCGACCGCCCCCCAGGCGTTGGCGTTGATCGAAGCCGGAGAACCGATCGACCTGGTCTTCTCGGACATCGTCATGCCCGGCGGAATGTCCGGCCTGGACCTCGCCCGCCGGCTCCAGCGGGAGCGGCCCGAACTCCGCGTGCTGCTCACCTCGGGCTTCGCCGAGAACCTGATCCGCGCCGCCGAGCCCTGCACCGAGCCGTGGGCGGTGCTGCGCAAGCCCTACCTGCAGGCGGATCTCGCCCGGGCGATCGGTGAGCTGCTCGGAGAGCGGTCGGACGAGGACGAAACCGGCGCCGCCCGGGCCTGATGCCGAGCGGATGAAATTCCGACCCGTTCGGAGCTTCATCCGCGAAGGCAAGCCCGAACGGGCGTCGGCCGGTCAGGCCGTGACTCACGAAATTCGGACGAGTCCGAACTTCGTGAACTCGGTATGATGCCGCCGGACGACGTCGCCCGCCGACGAGGGGCGGGACCTTCGCCTGCGAGATCGGAAGGACCGGAGGGCCCGATCAGCGCCGCGTGACGTCGACGGCGAAGACGTAGCCGACGCCGCGGACCGTCTTGACGAAGGTCGGATGGTCGGGATCCGCTTCGATCTTGCGCCGCAGCCGGCCGACCAGCGTGTCGATCGAGCGATCGAGCGGCGACCACTCGGCCCCCTTCAGCAGATCGAGAATCTGATCGCGGGAGAGCACACGGCGCGGCCGATCGACGAACAGCGAGAGCAGATTGAACTCCGCGGTGGTCAGTTCGACCGGCGCCCCGGCGGGATCGACGAGGATCCGCGACGCCTGATCGATCACCCACCCGTCGAACACCAGACCGTTCGATTCCGCCTGTTCGCCCGGCGAAGAGAAGCGAGGCTCGTACCGCCGCAGCACCGCCCGCACCCGGGCGAGAACTTCCCTGAGATTGAAGGGCTTGGTGATGTAGTCGTCGGCGCCGAGTTCGAGACCGACGATCCGATCGACGTCGTCGGACTTGCCGGAGATCATGATGATCGGAATATCCATCCGACGTCGGATCTCTCGAGCCAGTTCCAATCCGTCCTCACCGGCGAGACCGAGATCGAGGGTCACCAGGGTCGTATGCTCGTTGCGGAGCTGGTCCCACAACTCTTCGCCATTCCCCGCTTCCGCTACGTCATAACCCTCACCTTCCAACAGAGCTCGCAGGAGTGACCTGATCTGGGCGTCGTCGTCGACGACCAGAATACGCTTTGCCGAGGCTGTTTTGCTTCCGTTGTGCATGACTTTCGCTGTTTCCGGTGACCGCCGTCGGGGGGTGTAGACGATTCATCATCTACGAGCACCCGGACCCATATTGCATGAGGCGTCGCGGAAGGCGGGCCGTCAATACTCATTTCCTGCAATTTTTGTCCGTACCCCCAATTTGTCGGGGGCATGCGACACGCCGCCGCCGCCCGGACGCGTCCCCGCGTCCGAAACGCTTCGACCTTGTGCTGATGGTCATCGCGGCAGATCGTTTCCCGCCCGGCCTTCCCAGCGCCCGAGAATCTCCGCGTCCGATCGCCCGGCGATGCAGTCGCCGGCGACGAACAGCGCCTTCTCGATCAGCGCGTGGTGCTCGACGTCGCGCCCTTCGGTGCGGATCACCGTCGCCCGCCCTCCGGCCCGCGCCAGCGCCACCGCGAACGGCAGTTGGTAGACCGTCGGCACGGCCCGGTCCTTCGGATCGGTGAGCAGGAACATCCGGGTCGGATCGTCCCGCGAGGTCGCCGCGGCGATCTTCGGCACGTCGCGCATCGGATCGAGATGGGCACGCGGGCCGGTCTCCCGGAAGGTGATGCCGTAGGCCCGGGTGAAGGCGCGGAAATCGAGCGGCCCGGAGGCGATCACCGCACAGCCGACGTCGTCGCGCGACGCCACCAGCGGCGGCACCAGCATCGCCCCGCCCGACTGGCCGACGAGGTGGAAACCGGTGAGCCCTTCCTTCGCGGCGATCGCGTCGAGGGCGCGGGCGGTGACGTCGGCCTCGAGCGCGGTACGCCGGTCGCCGTGCCAGCCGGACGAGCCGTTGAGCCCCATCCGCCCGAAGAAGATCACCGGCGCGCCGAGCCGCTCGGTCCACACCCGCGAGGCGATGTCGATGTATTCCGGCGCCTGGGTGAGATAGCCGGGATCGACCTCGCGCCGCCCCTTGGCGTCGAGGCCGAGCACGTCGCCGGTGAAGAAGACCACCGCGGCCTTGCCTCGCGCGTCCCCGGCCAGATACCAGCGGATGCAGACGCCTTCGCCGAACGAGGTGACGAAGACCGCCTTCGGGGTGCGCGCACAGACTTCGCGCGAGACTTTCGTCCCCTCGATCACGTCCTTGGCGGAAAAGGTCTTCGGGCCGCCGGTGGTCTGCGCCACGGCGGCGCCGGCGACGAGCCCGAACCCGAGACCGACGGCGACCGCCGCGGCGCGAAGGCCCCTCACCTCACCACCACTTCGCCGGCACGAACCGGCCTGCCGCCTGCTCGATCACCTCGCCGACCTGGAACAGCGTCTCTTCCTCGAAGGGACGACCGATCAACTGCAGGCCGAGCGGCAGGCCCTTGGCGTCGAGCCCGCCGGGAACCACCATGCCCGGCAGTCCGGCCATGTTGACGGTCACCGTGAAGATGTCGTTGAGGTACATCTCGACCGGATCGCCGCCCGACTTCTCGCCGATGCCGAAGGCCGACGACGGCGTCGCCGGGGTCAGCACCGCGTCGACCCCGGCCGCGAAGGCGAGGTCGAAGTCGCGCTTGATCAGGGTGCGGACCTTCTGGGCACGGACGTAGTAGGCGTCGTAGTAGCCGGCCGACAGCACGTAGGTGCCGATCATCACGCGACGGCGGACCTCCGCCCCGAAACCGGCGGCACGGGTCAGCTCGTAGGTGTCGGTGATGTCGTCGCCGGGCACCCGGAGCCCGTAGCGGATGCCGTCGTAGCGGGCGAGGTTCGAAGAGGCCTCGGCCGGGGCGACGATGTAGTAGGCGGGAAGCGCGTACTTCGTGTGCGGCAGGGAGATCTCGCGGATCTCGGCGCCGGCCGCCTTCAGCCAGGCGATGCCTTCCTGCCAGAGCGCCTCGATCTCGGCCGGCATGCCGTCGACCCGATACTCCTTCGGGATGCCGATCACCTTGCCCTTGATCGACCGGCCGACCGAGGCCTCGTAGTCCGGCACCGGCAGATCGACCGAGGTGGTGTCCTTCGGGTCGACCGAGGCGAACGACTTCAGCAGGATCGCGGCGTCGCGCACCGTGCGGGCGAACGGCCCGGCCTGATCGAGCGACGAGGCGAAGGCGACGATGCCCCAGCGCGAGCAGCGCCCGTAGGTCGGCTTGATCCCGACCGTACCGGTGAAGGCGGCCGGCTGGCGGATCGAACCGCCGGTGTCGGTGCCGGTCGCGGCGGCGCACAGATGCGCGGCGACCGCGGCCGCCGATCCACCCGACGAGCCGCCGGGCACCAGCGGCGTCGGATCGATCGAGCCGTCGGCGGCCCTGCGCCGCCACGGGTTGGTGACCGGCCCGAAGCGCGAGGTCTCGTTCGACGAGCCCATCGCGAACTCGTCGCAGTTGAGCTTGCCGAGCAGCACCGCGCCGTCGGCCCACAGGTTCGCGGTGACCGTCGATTCGTAGGGCGGGGTGAACTCGTCGAGGATCCGCGAGCAGGCGGTCGTCCGCACCCCTTCGGTGCAGTAGAGGTCCTTGACCCCGAGCGGGATGCCCTCGAGCGCCCCGACCTCGCCCTTCGCCCGACGGGCGTCGGAGGCCGCGGCCATCGCACGCGCCTGCTCCGGGGTCTCCAGTACGTAGGCGCCGAGCGACCGGGCCTTCTCCATGGCGGAGAGATAGGCCTCGGTCAGATCGAGCGCGGTGAAGTCCTTCTTGGCGAGGGCGTCGCGAGCCTCGGCGATGGTCAGTGCGGTCAGGTCGGTCACGGTCGGCTGTCCGAAATTCGGCGGAAGGGGAGCGGCGGAGGGCGGCGGAACGCGGATCTCACTCGACCACCTTGGGGACGACGAAATAGTCGTCCTCGGCGAGCGGCGCGTTCTGCGTCACCTTCTTCGGAATGTCGCCGTCGGTGACGACGTCGGCCCGCTTCTTCATCGCGATCGGCACGATCGAGGTCAGCGGCTCGACGTCGGCGACGTCGAGGCCGGAGAGCTCGTCGACGAAGCCGAGGATCGAATTGAGTTCGCCCTGGAGCTTGTCCACCTCCGCATCGGCGACGCGGATGCGCGCGAGATGAGCGACGCGGAGGACGGTCGAGCGGTCGACGGACATGGAAACCTCGGATGGAACGATCGAGCGGAGAAGGCGCGGGCGGCACCGCGGATCGAGCCAGAGCCCGTCCCGGCACCGCCCCGTTTCTAGCACCCGTGCGGAAGCCGACGCAATCACGCGCCGGCCGATCGGACCGGCTCGCCCCCGACACCGGCCCGATCCGGTGTCCGAGGCCGAAACCCGGCCGACGCCGCACGTCGGCGGATCACTCGAGATCGGCCGTGGTCTTGTCGGCCTTTCGGTTGTAGTGGATGGTGATCTTCGACACCTGGCACAGATCGATGCCGCCCCAGATCGCTTCGGAATCGTCGTCGGCGTAGACGACCTTCAGATCCCACTTGCAGGTCTTGGTTGCGCGATGGAACTTGATCTCCCAGGTGTCGCCGTCGTCGAGCGTGTCCTTGCCGAGGACGTCCTCCTCCCAGTCCGACGACTTGGACGGCGAGACGTAGACCGCAGAGATGTCGTAGCCGGTCTTGTTGACCAGGGTGAAGTCCTGGCGGGCCTCGGCGGCCTGCACCACACCCGCCGACGGGCCGGCCAGACCGAACGCGACCAACCCCAGAGCGGCCGCGAAGACTGCTGTTCTCATGTCGATTCTCCCCCTCGATGGTGAGCCGGAACCTCCTCCGGTTCCGATCCGACCGGTCCGTGCGCGGCACGCACCGAATCGTGCTCCGGTCGGCCCGACGCCGACCGGCGGGGATTGAGCGATGCCCCGGGGGATCCGGTCAAGCGGCGCTCCCGCCGCCGAGCGACGGCGGACGGGCCAGCCAGGCCGCGAAGGCGGCGTTCACCGCCTCCGGCGCTTCGAGCGGCGACAGATGCCCGGCTCCCGCGATCACCTCGAACCGCGCCCCCGGGATCGCCTCGGCGATCGGCCGCATCGTCTCCGGCGGGGTGAGTTGGTCCTCCGCTCCGACCAGCACCAGCGTCGGCACGCCGATCCGCGGCAGCAGCGGTCGGCTGTCCGGCCGTCCGAGAATCGCCCGTTGCTGGCGCACGAAACCCGCCGCCCCGGTCTCGAGCGCCATCGTCCGGAACAGTCCGGTCAGCATCGGATCGCCCGACCGCGCCGGCGCCAGCATCTTCGGCAGTTGCAGATCCGGGATCCGCGGGAACCCGCCGCCTTCGGCGATCGCGATCTGGCGCCGACGGTTCTCGGCCGCCTCCTCGCCGTCCGCCTCGGCCCGGGTGTCGAGCAGGGCGAGCCGTTCGACCCGCTCCGGCGCCCGCCGCACGATCTCGAAGGCGACGTAACCGCCCATCGACAGACCGGCGAGCGAAAACCGGGCCGGCGCACGCGCCAGCACCGCTTCGGCGATCCCCCCGACCGTGTCGGCGCTCGTGTGATCGGCGACCACCACGTCGTGGTCGGCGGCGAAGGCGGCGGCCTGCGAGCGCCACAGGGCAGCCGTGCAGAGCAGTCCCGGAACGAGCAACAGGGTCGATCTGGACATCCGCTATCCTCTCCCGCCACGCCTCGGACGACGATGATGCCGCTGCCACGACCACCGCCCGTGGGCCCTTCATCCTCGCCGCCGGTGACTATACCTCGTGCCCGGTCGGGCCAAATCTCGCCGCTCCGCGCGTCATGCGTTGACTTTTCGCACGTCTCGACCAATATGCGGGCGCAAATCTCGGATTTCTCCAAAGATTCTGCGCGCGACCGGCCGATGCCCGGACCGAGCTCCCGAAACGGAGCGTCGACAGACCGGGGCCACCGGAAATTCGCGCGGCAGCGACGGAAAACATGACCTTCTCCACACTCGGACTGTCCGAAAAAGTCCTCGCGGCGGTGGAAGCCGCCGGATACACCACTCCGACCCCGATCCAGGCCCAGGCGATCCCGATCGTCCTCGAGCTGCGCGACGTCTGTGGCATCGCCCAGACCGGAACCGGCAAGACCGCGTCCTTCGTGCTGCCGATGCTGACCCGCCTGGAACAGGGCCGCGCCCGGGCGCGTATGCCGCGCACCCTGATCCTCGAACCGACCCGCGAACTGGCGGCTCAGGTCGAGGAGAAGTTCAACGAATACGGCGTCAACCACAAACTCAACGTCGCCCTGCTGATCGGCGGCGTCTCCTTCGACGACCAGTTGAAGAAGCTCGACCGCGGCACCGACGTGCTGATCGCCACCCCCGGCCGGCTGCTCGATCTGTTCGGTCGCGGCCGGCTGCTGATGTCCGGCGTCGAGATCCTGGTGATCGACGAAGCCGACCGGATGCTCGACATGGGCTTCATCCCGGACATCGAGAAGATCTGCAAGCTGATCCCGCCGAGCCGGCAGACCCTGATGTTCTCGGCGACCATGCCGCCGGAGATCCAGCGCCTCGCCGACATGTTCCTGCGCGATCCCGTCCGGATCGAAGCGGCCCGTCCGGCGAGCGTCACCGCGACGGTGACCCAGCGCCTGATCGGCTCCGGCCGCGAGCCGGAGGACAAGCGCCACGTGCTGCGCGAGCTGATCCGCTCCGCCGAGGACCTGAAGAACGCCATCGTCTTCTGCAACCGCAAGCGCGACGTCCAGGTGGTCTTCCGCAGCCTGGAAAAGCACGGCTTCTCGGTCGGCGCGCTGCACGGCGACATGGACCAGCGCTCGCGCATGGCGATGCTCGACGGTTTCCGCGGCAACAAGCTGACGATCCTGGTCGCCTCCGACGTCGCCGCCCGCGGCCTCGACATCCCCGACGTCAGCCACGTCTACAACTACGACGTCCCCGTCCATTCCGAGGACTACGTTCACCGCATCGGCCGCACCGGCCGCGCCGGACGCTCCGGCACCGCGGTGACCATCGTCACCGACCTGGACCTGAAGCACCTCTCGGCGATCGAGAAGCTGACCGGCGACAAGGTCGAATGGATCGGTCCGCACGTCTCCGAGCTGGCGCCGTCCGATCGTCCGCCGCGCGGCGAACGCGAGGTCCGCGGCCGCCGCCGCGAGGACGCCCGTCGCCGTGACGGCGAACGGAGCCGCGGCCGCACGGCTGCGCACGCCGACGCTCCGGCCCGGGCCGAGGGCGAACGCCCCGCCCGTGAGGAGCGTCCCGCACGGACCGAACGCCCGGCTCGCGCCGAGCGTCCGCCTCGCGCCGAG
>CALFRR010000106.1 GCA_937919435.1 uncultured Alphaproteobacteria bacterium
TGCGCCGGAAGATCATCGGGAGGCCGATCAACAGCAGGACGACGACGAGAAGCGCCAGAACGATCTGTGCGGCGCGTCCCCCGTCGGGGCCCAGTTGGAGGTTGAGCCAATCCCGCAAGGCGTTCATCTGGGTACTCCTCGCAACGGGTCGCTCGGGTGGGCGACGGGACGCGGCGAATCTGTCTACTGAGACGAATGTTAACCGGGGCCGGCGGTTTCTGCCGACCCCCTCGTCGATCGTTTACCGAAAGTTCACGGAAAACGCGAGCCACGGTCCGATTTCGGCGGTGCGGAACCGGCGGTGTCCCGGAAAGAACGACAGAATTAACGTCTCGTTAACCATCTGCTGGGACAATTTTGCCCAGTCGGGGGAGGCCGCCGTGGCGAGCCCCCGTGACCGGAGGCGGGCATGGCGATCGGCGACCTGACCCTGATGGAAACGCTCAGGACCAAGATGCAGTGGCATCAGGCCCGCCAGCGGCTGCTCGCCGAGAACGTCGCCAATGCCGACACGCCGCGTTTCAAGTCGCACGACCTGAAGACGCCGACCTTCGTGACGCCCAACGCCGAAGGCGCGGCGGCGTCGGTGCGGGCCCCGGTGGTGCGCCTCGCGGTGACCCAACCGGGCCACGTGGCGGCCGCCGATTCGACGCGCGGGTTCAAGCGGGACGGGGCTCCGGGCTTCGAAGTGACGGCGAACGGCAATGCCGTCGACCTCGAGGAACAGATGGCCAAGTCGGCCGAGAACCAGCTCGACTACCAGACCGCGGCCGGCCTCTACCAGCAGTCGCTGACACTGATCCGCACGGCGCTCGGCCGCAAGTGATACCCGCGAGGTGAGCCATGACGTCCGAATTCCTCCAGTCGCTGAAGATCGCGGCGTCCGGCCTGAAGGCCCAGTCCGGGCGGATGCGGGTGATCGCCGAGAACGTCGCCAACGCCGATTCGACGGCCCGCAACGCCAACGGCGATCCCTACCGGCGCAAGGTGCCGACCTTCACCGCGCATTTCGACAAGGCGATCGGCGCGCAGACGGTCGAACTCGGCCGGGTCGAGCGTGACCGCTCGGCCTTCAAGAGCCGCTACGAGCCGGGGCATCCGGCGGCCGACGCGGCCGGATACGTGAAGTATCCGAATGTCGAGCCGCTGGTCGAATCGGTGGACATGCGGGAGGCACAGCGCTCCTACGAGGCGAACCTCAACATCGTCACCGCGACCCGCCGGATGATCAGCCGCACGATCGAGATCCTGAAGGCCTGAGACGCCGTCCTGCGCCCCGTCGGCGCCGCCCGTTTCCCCCGATTTCCCGCCGGAGAGTGTCGATGACCACCGCCGCGATCGCCGCCAACGCCTATCGCCTCGCCCAGGGGCTCGCGAATCGTCCCGATCAGCGGCAGACTGGCGCGGCCGGGCACCCCGACTTCGCGCAGATGCTGAAGGCGTCGATCGGCGAGATCGAGGCACAGGGGCGGGCCGCAGAAGCCAAGAGCATGGCCTATGCCAACGGCAAGGCCGACGTCGTCGACGTGGTCACCGCCGTGGCGGAGACCCAGACCACCTTCGAGACCATGGTGACCATCCGCGACAAGGTCATCTCGGCCTACGAAGAGATCATGAAGATGCCGATCTGAGCCCCGGCGGGCCGGTCGGCGGGAGCGGAACGGAGTACGCGGGTGACCGGAGCGGAATTGCTCGACCTGGCGAGGGACGGCATCGTCACGCTGGTTCTGGTGGCGGCACCGGTGATGGTGGTCGGCCTCACCGTCGGCATCGTGGTCGGTCTCCTGCAGGCGGTCACCCAGGTGCAGGAGGCGACGCTGGTCTACGTGCCGAAGATCCTGGCGATCTTCGCCACCATGCTGATCACCTTTCCCTTCATGGGCGCCCAACTCGCCGGGTTCTGGACCCGGGTGATGGACAAGATCGCCACCCCATGACCGCCGAGGCCACCCCGGAGCGTGGAAGGGACCGGCGATGACCATCCAGCTGCTGCCGGAGATCGCCGTCGTCTACATCCTGGTGTTCGCCCGGGTCGGGGCGATCGTGATGCTGCTGCCGGCCTTCGGCGAGACCTCGGTGGCGGTGCGCATCCGGCTCGGGCTGGCTCTGTTCCTGGCGCTGATCCTCCATCCGGGGGTGGCGGCGCAGTACCCGTCGGGGCTCTCCGCCAACACGCCGGCGGCGGTGGCGATGCTCGCCGGCGAGATCGCCACCGGGCTGTTCATCGGGCTGGCCACCCGGCTGCTGCTGGCCGGCGCGCAGGTCGCCGGTACGACGATCGCCACCCAGCTCGGTCTCGGCTTCGCGATGACCGTCGATCCGACCCAGGGCAGCCAGGGGGTGATCATCGGCAACTTCCTGTCGATCGCGGTGGTGACCCTGATCATGGTCACCGATCTCCACATGCCGGCGCTCGCGGCGGTGTCGTCGAGTTTCCGGCTGTTCCCGCCGGGCCATTGGCTGCCGGTCGGCGACTTCGCCGAAGTGACCGTCGGCATGGTCGCGGAGAGCTTCAAGGTCGGGGTGCAGTTGTCGGCACCGTTCCTCGCCTTCGGACTGATCTTCAACCTCGGGCTGGGCATGTTGCAGAAGATGATGCCGCAGTTCCAGCTGTTCTTCGTGGCCATGCCGTTGTCGATCGGCGCCGGCCTGCTCCTCTTCGCCCTGACGCTGACCACCGGCATGTTCTGGTATCTGGATCATGTTCGGGTCGGCCTCGGCCGTCTCGTCGCGGAGTGAGCGATGGCCGGCGGCGACGAGGACGAAGACTCAAAAACAGAAGAACCGTCACAGAAGAAGATCGACGACGCGATCAAGCGCGGCGACGTGGTCAAGAGCCAGGAGCTCTCGACCTTCTTCGTGCTCGCGGCGGGCACCGTGCTGGTCGGGCTGATGTCGCCGAAGGTGGCGCGGGATCTCGCCCATGCGCTCGGCGCCTTCTTCGAACACGCCGATCAGATCGCGCTCGACCGGCGCGGGCTCACCGAGCTCTATCTGCACGTCGGTGCGGTGGTCGGGGCGGCGCTGGCGCTGCCGGCGCTGCTGTTCTTCGTCGCCGGGGCCGGCGGCAGCGCCGTGCAGCACCGTCTGCTGTGGACCTCCGAGCCGCTGGCGCCGAAGTTCGATCGGGTCTCGCCGCTCGCCGGGTTCAAACGGATCTTCTCGGCCGACGGCGCGATGCAGGGGGTGAAGGGCGTCGCAAAGATCGTCATGGTCGGTGCGGCGATCGTGATCGCGTTGCGCCCGGAACTGGCGCGGATCGACACGATCGTGGCGACCGAACCGGTCGGGCTGCTGGCGATCATCCAGGAAGCGGCGATCCGGATGATGTTCGCCGTGCTGATCGTCATGGCCTTCATCGCCGGGCTCGACTACTTCTGGCAGCATCGGCGCTGGATGAAGCGGCAACGGATGACCCGCGAGGAACTCAAGGAGGAGTTCAAACAGGCCGAGGGCAATCCCGAGATCAAGGGCAAGATCCGGCAGATGCGGATGGCGCGGGCCCGGCGCCGGATGATGGCGGCGGTGCCTCAGGCGACGGTGGTGGTGACCAACCCGACCCACTACGCCGTCGCACTGAAGTACGAGAGCGGCATGAAGGCGCCGCTGCTGGTGGCCAAGGGCGCCGACGAACTGGCGTTCAAGATCCGCGAAGTCGCCAAGGCCAACGACGTGCCGATCGTCGAGAATCCGCCGCTCGCCCGGGCCCTGCACGCACAGGTCGACATCGACAAGGAGATTCCCGAAGAACACTACAAGGCGGTGGCCGAGGTGATCGGCTTCGTCATGCGTCTGTCGCGCCGGCGCCGCTGAGCGGCGCCGCGGTCGCGGCTCTTGTCGCGCGCGACGTTCCGAGCAAAGGTCGACGAATCCCGGTGGGGGGAGATTCGCGACGCCTCGTGCGGTGCCGACGGCGGCCGCCGGCACTCCCCGGGATACGGCCGTGGTGCCGTCGGGCGACTTCCGGGACCGGGTGAGATGGGACAGGTCGACGATCTCGAGACGGGTACGGCCGCGACCCTCGATCGCGGGAGCCGGGCGGGCAGCATCGGTCTCCTGATCGCGCTCGCCGCCTCCTTCGTCGTGGCCGCGGCGGCGCTCGCGCTGGTCGAACCGGCACAGGCCGAACCCTACGTGCAGATCCTGCTCGGCCTGCTCGCAGTGGTCGGCGTGTTCACGCTGTTCGCCGGGGCGATCGGCCTGCTGCGTTTCGGTGCCCGGCCGCTCGACAACTCGCTGACCCGGCGGATCGTCGACGGGTTCGACGAAGGGGTCCTGGTCACCGACGAGGACGGGCGGATCCTGCTGTCCAACCCGGCCTATGCGGTGCTGACCCGCTCGGACACCCAGAACGACCTGAAGACGGTGGAGCGGCTGTTCGCCGGCCATCCCGACGCGGCGGAATCGATGTTCCGCCTGTCGGACGCGGTGCGTCGGCGCTGCCCGGAGGAGGCGGAGATCCGCACCGCCCATCCGATCGGAACCGTCGAGGGCGGGCCGCGCTGGTACCGCATCTCGGTCCGGCCGTTGCCGCCGGGCGGCGAGAGCGAGCGGCGGCTCGCGGTGTGGCGGATCGCCGACCTGACCGGCGAGCGGGAACGTCAGGAGACGAGCTTCCAGGAGCTGCAGCAGGTCGTCACCTTCCTCGACCACGCGCCGGCCGGCTTCTTCTCCTGCGACCCGACCGGCAAGCTCACCTATCTCAACGCGACGCTGGCCGACTGGCTGGGGTACGACCTCGCCGAGTTCGAGCCCGGTGCGATCCGCCTCAAGGACATCGTCCAGGGGCAGGGGATGGCGCTGATCTCGGACGCGGTGCCGGACGGACGCACCCGGATCGTCGACCTCGACTTCGTCAAGCGCAACGGCCAGAGCCTGCCGGTCCGCCTGCTCCACAAGGTGCCCCTGGGCGCCGGTGGCGGGCCCGGCGACAGCCGGACGCTGGTGATCAACCGCTCGGCCGGCGAGGACGTGTCGGAGGCGCTCCGGGCCTCGGAGGTGCGGTTCCAGCGCTTCTTCAACTCGACCCCGATCGCCATCGCCGGGCTCGACCGGACCGGCGCGATCGGGCGGACCAACGCGCCGTTCCTCAAGCTGTTCGGCGGCATGGTGCGGGCCGGAGCGGACGGCAGCCGCGGCCTGATGATCGACACCGTCGCCGAGGTCGACCGGCCGAAGCTCGCCGATGCGCTCGCCGCGGCGCTCGGCGGGCGGGGCGACATCGATCCGGTCGACGTCCAGCTGGTCGACGACGAGACCAAGAAGCGTTCGGCGCGGTTCTTCGTCTCGCCGGTCGAAGAGGGGACCGGCGAGGGCGAGGCGGCGATCGTCTACGCGCTCGAGACGACGGCGCAGCGCGAGCTCGAACAGCGGTTCGCGCAGAGCCAGAAGATGCAGGCGATCGGCCAGCTGGCCGGCGGCATCGCCCACGACTTCAACAACGTCCTGACCGCGATCATCGGCTTCTCCGACCTGCTGCTGGCGAGCCATCGGCCGTCCGATCCGGCGTTCCAGGACATCATGAACATCAAGCAGAACGCCAACCGGGCGGCGGCGCTGGTGCGCCAGCTGCTGGCGTTCTCGCGCCGCCAGACGCTCCGGCCGGAGGTGGTCCAGTTCGGCGACACGCTGGCCGATCTGCACATGCTGCTCGGCCGGCTGCTCGGCGAGAAGGTCGAGCTCGACGTCGTCCACGGCCGCGATCTGTGGCCGATCAAGGCCGACACCAGCCAGCTCGAGCAGGTGATCGTCAATCTGGCGGTCAACGCCCGCGACGCGATGACCGGCGGCGGCAAGCTGACGATCCTCACCCGCAACGTGCCGGCGGGCGAGAAGCTGCCGTTCAAGACGCCGGGCATGCCGGCCGGCGACTACATGCTGATCGAGGTCTCGGACACCGGTTCGGGCATCCCGAAGGACATCATCGAGAACATCTTCGAGCCGTTCTTCACGACCAAGCCGGTCGGCCAGGGCACCGGTCTCGGGCTCTCCACCGTCTACGGCATCGTCAAGCAGACCGGCGGCTTCGTCTATTGCCAGAGCGAGGTCGGGGTCGGCACCACCTTCTCGATCCTGCTGCCGCGCCATGTCGAGACGGCGAGCGAGGCGGCGAAGGCCGGCGAGGGGCGGATCGACGCCCCGGCCTCGGCGCAGACCGACCTGACGGGCTCGGCGACGATCCTGCTGGTCGAGGACGAGGAGGCGGTGCGCGCCTTCGCCTCCCGGGCGCTCGCCTCGCGCGGCTACACGGTGCACGAGGCCTCGACCGGATCGGAGGCGCTGGCGGTGATGGAGGAGACCGGCGGCACCATCGATCTCGTCGTCTCCGACGTGGTGATGCCGGAGATGGACGGCCCGAGCCTGCTCCGGGAGCTCCGCAAGCAGCGGCCGGAACTGAAGATCATCTTCGTCTCCGGCTATGCCGAAGACGCCTTCGCCAAGAACCTGCCGGAGGGCGAGGTGTTCTCGTTCCTGCCGAAGCCCTTCACCCTGAAGGCGCTGGCGACGGCGGTGAAGGACGTGCTGGCGTCGTAGGGCGCGGGCGATTCGACGCGGTGCTCCGTGCCGTATCGCCGGCTCACGTCGGGGATCGGTGCGCCGCGAGCGCCTCGGCGATCTCCGCCGCGACGGCGGCGTTCGACAGGATCAGGGCGCGGTTGGTGACGAGGCTCTTCCCCGCCGTCGCCTCGAGAATCAGGGTCAGGAGGCGCGGGGTCACCGCCTTGGCGCGCACGCCTTCGGCTTCCGCCCGTTCGATCGCCGCGGCGATGATCGGCTCCATCTCGTCGCGCGGGATCTCGAAGGCGGCGGGGACCGGGTTGGCGATCAGCGCGCCGCCGACCACCCCGAGGGTCTGCCGCATCCGCCAGAAACGGGCGAAGGTTGCCGCGTCGTCGATCCGGATCGGCGCCGGCAGGCCGGAAGCGCGCGACCAGAAGGCCGGGAAGTCGTCGGTCCGCCAACCGATCACCGGGACCCCGTTCGTTTCCAGGACCTCCAGCGTCTTGTCGAGGTCGAGCAGCGCCTTGGCGCCGGCGGAGACCACCGCGACCGGGGTGCGGCCGAGTTCGCCGAGATCGGCGGAGACGTCGAAGCTCGTCTCGGCGCCGCGGTGGACGCCGCCGATGCCGCCGGTGGCGAAGACCTCGATGCCGGCGAGCGCGGCACAGATCATCGTCGCGGCGACCGTGGTCGAGCCGGGCCGGCCGGTCGCCACCGCATAGGCGAGGTCGGCGCGCGACAGCTTCAGACAGCCCTCCAGCCGGCCGAGACGCTCCAGCGTGGCGTCGTCGAGGCCGATCCGGATGGCGCCGTCGATCACCGCGATGGTCGCCGGGACGGCGCCGCCGGCCCGCACCGCGGCTTCGACGTCGCGGGCCACCGCGACGTTGTCGGGCCACGGCAGACCGTGGGTGACGATCGTGGACTCGAGCGCGACGACCGGGCGCCGGGCGGCGAGGGCGGCGGCGACTTCGGGGGCGACGACGAGGGGCAGGGCGGTCATGGCGGCTCTCGATCCGGGGGCGACGACCGTGGATACACCGGAACTCCGGTCCGGCAAACCGCCGGCGATGGCCGGGGTGGCGCTCGTCGTCGCACGTGCGGCATCGAAGAGGTGATCTCTGCGGCGAAAGCGGGTATGGGAGGGTCATGACGAACCATCGACTCCTCGCCCTCGATCTCGACGGCACCGCTCTCGCGCCGGGCAACCGCGTCCTCCCTTCGACCCGCGAAGCGGTGGCGCGCGCGCGGACGATGGGGATCGAGACCATCGTGGTCACCGGCCGGCATCACACCGGCGTGGCGCCCTTCCTGGCCGATCTGTCGACCGGCGGGTCGTCGATCTGCTGCAACGGCACCTATGTCTGGGACTGGGCCGCGGGGCGGGCGAGCGAGATCGATCCGCTCGATCGCAGCGAGACCGAGCAACTGCTGCCGCTGTTCCGAGAGCACGGCGTCGGCTTCATGATCTATTCGAGCGACGCGATGCTCTACGAGACGCGGACGCCGCATCTCGACGCGCTGATCGCCTGGGCGGAGGGCCAGCCGGCCGACCGGCGTCCGGTGTTCGTCCACTGCCGATCGTTCGAGGAGGTGATCGCCTCCGGCGCGACGGTCCTCAAGTTCCTGGTCACCGGGGGCGATCCGGCGGCGATCGCGCGCTGGCACGACGCGGTGACGGCGCTCGGCACCTTCGGCGTCGAGCAGTCGTGGACCGATCGCTGGGACGTGGTCCGGGCCGGCAACTCCAAGGGCCGCCGGCTTCTCGCCTGGGCGGCACGGGCCGGGATCCGGCCGGAGGAGATCATCGCCTTCGGCGACAATCTCAACGACTACGACATGATCGCGGCGGTCGGGCTCGGGGTCGCGATGGGCAACGCCGAAGACGCGCTGAAGCAGGCGGCGGACCACGTCACCGCCGCCAACGATGCCGACGGCATCGCCATCGCGCTGGATCGGTTCCTGTTCTCCCGGTGAGGGCCGTCGGCGCCCCCGGAGGATGCGGCCGGCCCGCTCCGAGGGGTCGGCGGGTCAGGACAGTCTGTACTTCTTGAGCTTCCGATAGAGCCGGATTCGCGCGATCCGGAGATGGTCGGCCGCTTCGGTCCGATTGCCGCCGCACAGGGCGAGGGCCTTGCGGATCTCCTCCTTCTCGAACTGCTCGAGCTTCGCGATCAGGCTGTTCTCGGACGTCCCGCTCGGTTTCTTCCGGTTGGCGAGTTCGGCGATGTGTCTGGGGAGGTCGTCGACCGTCGCGGTACGGCCTTCCGCCTCGAACATCACCTTCTCGACGATGCTGCCGAGCTCGCGGATGTTGCCCGGCCAGTCGTAGTTGGACAGCGCCGCCACGCACTCGGGCGAGAGGGTGGTGGACAGGCCGTGCTCGCGCAGGAAGATGCCCCGGAAGTGGTCGACGTAGTCGGGAATGTCCTGCGGATGTTCGCGCAGCGGCGGGATCGTCAGCGTGAGGACGTTCAGCCGGTAGAACAGGTCGCTGCGGAAACGGCCGTTGCGGATCAGGGTCTCGAGATCGGCGTTGGTGGCGGCGACGATCCGCATGTTGACCTGTCTGACGCCCTTGCCGCCGATCCGCTCGAACTCGCGCTCCTGTAGGATCCGCAGCAGTTTGGCCTGCATGTTGAACGGCATGTCGCCGATCTCGTCGAGGAAGATGGTGCCGCCCTCGGCCTGTTCGAACTTGCCGACCTGGCCGCCCTTGCGCGCCCCGGTGAACGAGCCCTCCTCGTAGCCGAACAGCTCGGCCTCCAGCAGGGCCTCCGGAATGGCCGCGCAGTTCACCCGGACGAACGGCCCGCCCTGACGGCTGCTCTCCTTGTGGATGGCGTGCGCGAACAGCTCCTTGCCGACCCCGGTCTCGCCGAGGATCAGCACGGTGGAGCTCGATCTGGCGATCCGCCGGGCGCGCGCCTTGCACGCCGTCATCTGTTCCCCGGTCCCGACGACGTCGTCGAGGCCGTATTTGGCCGAGAACAGGCGCGGCTCCTTCTTGTAGTCGGCCAGCTTGCGCACGAAGACCATCACCAGCGACCCGACGGTGGCGCGGGAATCGTCGTGGATCGGCAGGGCGACGACCGTATAGGGAATGCCGTAGACGCTCTTTCCCGCTTCGATGTTGGCCACCAGTCGACGGTTCTCGCGGACCGCCTTGTAGCCCATCAGGCCTGGATGCATCGGGTCTCCGGGCCGGATCTCGTAAGAGGTCTTGCTGTAGATCTTCAACGCGCGTCCGGGGAAGTAGGCCACGTTCTTGTCGACGCTGTTGATGGCGAAACCGACGTCCTCTATCAACAACTCCTGGACCAACGGGATCGTGGCGACGAGTTGTTCCAGAATCGGGTCGACCATCTTCTCCTCCGGTATCATCACCGGCATGAAGCCTCCTGACGGCGAATGCCAGACGACATTTCGCCACTGATCCACTGCGGAAGCGTTGCCGATCGCGCGCGCCGGAGCCGGCGTCGGTGCCGACCTCGGGGTGAGGACCCCTCGGACGGCACCGCGCCGCCGGCCATTCGCGCCCTTCGGCGGCGGCGGCCCGGCCCGGTTCGGTCGGGCGGGCGATCGATCGGTCAGGGCCGCTTCTCGACGAAGGCGGCCATCCGTTCGCGTTGCTCGGGATCGGCGAAGCACAGGGCGAAGACCTCGGCTTCGTGCGCGATGCCGCGGTCGAGGTCGCCGTCGAGCCCGTCACGGACCGCCGCCTTGCAGGCGGCGATCGCGCCGGGGGCGCGTCCGGCGATCTTCTCCGCCATGGCGAGAGCGGCGGCCGGAGCCCCGCCGACCGGGACCACCGCGTCGACGAGACCGATCCGCAATGCCTCCGCCGCGTCGACGAGATCGCCGGTGAACATCAGCCGTTTCGCCCGGCCCACCCCGACCAGCCGCGGCAGACGCTGGGTGCCGCCGAAGCCGGGGGTGATGCCGAGCCCGGTCTCCGGCAGGCCGAAGCGCGCGTTCTCGGCGGCGATGCGGATGTCGCAGGCCATCGCCAGCTCGCAACCGCCTCCCAGCGCGAAGCCGTTGACCGCGGCGATGACCGGCTGCGGCAGACGCTCGAGCCGGGCGAAGGCCGCCTGGCCGCGTCTGGCGAAGCGGCGCGCCTCGGCCGGGCTCATGTCGCGCATCTCGGCGACGTCGGCACCGGCGACGAACGCCTTTCCGCCGGCGCCGGTGACGATCACCACCCGGATCGTGCGATCGGCCGAGAGCCGGTCGAGGATCGCCTCGAACTCGCCGATCGTCGCCGAATCGAGCGCGTTGAGGGCCTTCGGCCGGTCGACGGTGATCACGGCGATCGGCCCCCGCACCTCGAGGAGGAGAGACCGCGTCGTGCACGTCCCGGCGTTTCCCGTGTCGGCCATGACGTTCACACCGAATAGTCGTAGAAGCCCCGGCCGGTCTTGCGACCGAGGCGGCCGGCCGCGACGTATTTCCGCAGCAACGGACAGGGCCGGAACTTGGCGTCGCCGTAGCCGGCGTGGAGAACCTCCATGATCGCCAGGACGGTGTCGTTGCCGATCAGGTCGGACAGGGCGAGCGGTCCCATCGGATGGTTGAAGCCGAGCTTCGCGACGTTGTCGATGTCCTCGACGCTGGCGACGCCCTCCATCAGCGCGAACACCGCCTCGTTGATCATCGGGATCATGATCCGGTTGCCGCAGAAGCCGGGCATGTCGGTCACGTCGACGGCGGTCTTGCCGAGCCGCTTCACCAGTCCGGTGATCTCGGCGACCACCTCGCCGTCGGTCTCCAGGCCGCGGACCACCTCGACCAGCGCCATCGCCGGGACGGGGTTGAAGAAGTGCATGCCGATGAACTTCTTCGGCCGGCGGGTGGTCGCCGCCAGGGTGGTGATCGGCAGCGACGAGGTGTTCGAGGCGAAGATCGTCCGCTCCGGGCAGAGCACGTCGATCGCCTGGAAGATCGCCCGTTTGGCCTCGAGGTTCTCGACCGCCGCCTCGATCACCAGATCGACGTCGGCGGCGGCGCCACCGGGGTCGACGGTCCCCGAGATCCGTCCAACGATCTCCGCCTTGGCTTCGGCGGTGAGCTTCTGCTTCTCCACGCTCTTCGACAGCGCCTTGTCGATCCGGGCCAGTCCCTTGGCCACGGCGGCCTCGTCGACGTCGCGCAGCACCACCGTGAGACCCGCCTGCGCCATCACCTGCGCGATTCCACTTCCCATCTGACCGGCACCGATGACCGTCACAGTTTCGATCGCCATGATTTCCGTTCTCCCGGCCCCGATCGGGGCACATGTCTCGGGCGGGCCGAGCGCCGGACGGCGGTCCTCGGCCCGAGATCGTTCGTCGGGTGGGCCCGCGGGCGGCGCCGACCGGGATCGGCGTCGCCCTGGCGGGCGGGTCCGATCCCGGCCTCGACGCGGAGGCGCGAGCCGATGCTTCACTCGGTGGCCAGGCTCGGCTTCGCCGCGACGGGCTTCCTGGTCCTGACGAAGAAGGTGACGATCAGCGCGGACACGATGGTCGAGCCGATCAGCACGTTGAACCCGGCGGCGTAGTTTCCGCCGAAGTAGTCGATCATCAGACCGATCGCGATCGGCGCGACGAACCCGCCGAACTGACCTCCGGTGTTGACGAAGCCGGAGCCGCTGCCCATCAGATGTTCGGGGATGACCAGCACGGTCAGCGACCAGAACGAGCCCAGCGCCATCCACAGGAAGAACGCGGCGACGCACTGGTAGATCTGCGCCATCGTGTTGTCGGCGACGTTGAAGAACTGATAGAGGAAGAACGCGCCGAGGAGCTCGGAGATGACGATCATCATCTTGATGTTGTTCTTGAAGAACCGATCCATCAGCCATCCGGAGATGCCGGTCCCGATCGCCGCGAAGAAGAACGGGACCGAGGCGGCGAAGCCGGCGCTCATCAGCGACAGGCCGCGCACCTTCATCAGATAGGTCGGCAGCCAGGTCATGTAGCCGTACATGGCGATGGTCAGCGTCAGCCAGACCAGGAACAGCATCCAGATGGTCGGCGAGGCCATCAACTGGCGCAGCGACGCCTTGGCCATGCCGCCGTCGCCGGCCGCCGCCGCCTCGGCCCTGCGTTCGGCCTCGTGCTCGGCGAGTTCGGCGGCGGAGATGCCGCGGTGCTCGCGCGGCGTGTCGGCGAGATACCGCCAGGACAGCAGCGCGCAGACGAAACCGGCCGCGCCGAGAACGTAGAAGGCCGCGCGCCAGCCGAAGTTGGCGATGATCGGCGCCATGATCAGCGGCGTGATCGCCGGTCCCAGCGCCACGGTGGAGAGGATGATCGAGTTGGCGGTGGCGCGCTCGCGCTTGTTGAACCAGTTGCCGATGGTCTTCCACACCGGCGCCGGGAAGACGCCCTCGCCCAGGCCGAACAGGAACCGGACGACCAGGATGTTGGTGAGCGAGGACACCATGCCGGTGAAGGCGGTGAACACCGACCACCAGACCAGTGCGCCGCTGATCACCTTGCGCGGCCCGATCTTGTCGCTCAGCATGCCGCCCGGCATCTGCGCGAGCGAATAGGTGAGGAAGAAGGCTCCCATGATGCTGCCGGCGGCCGTCGCCGAGAAATTGAGATCCTTCATCATGAAGGGAACCGTCATGCTGATGCACATGCGGTCGAGCCAGGCGACGAGATAGCAGATCATGATGACCAGTGAGACTTGGTATTTCGCTTTCATGAGAGATCCTCCCAGGGTCTTTTCTTTCTCTCAGAGGATGCCGAGGCTCTTCGCCTGATCGCGCAGGAAGTCCCGGAACTTCGGTGATGCGATGGAGATCAGGCTCTCCGCTCGTTCGCGCAGGTTGCGGCCGCGCAGGTGCGCCACCCCGAATTCGGTGACGACGTAATCGACGTCGTTGCGGGACAGCGAGACCGCCGCGCCGGGGCTGAGGGTCGGAACGATGGCCGAGATGGAATCGTTCCTGGCGGTCGAATAGAGGGCGACGATCGACTTGCCGCCCGGCGAGCGCTGGGCGCCGACCGCGGTGTCGGAGGCCCCGCCGGTGCCGCTGTACTGGCGCAGTCCGAGGCTCTCCGAACAGCACTGGCCGCTCAGATCGACTTCCAGGGTGGTGTTGATCGACACCATCTGGTGGTTGCGGCCGATCACGCAGGGGTCGTTCACGACGCTGCCGCGATGCAGCTCGACAGCCGGATTGGCGTCGACGAAGTCGTAGATCTTCTTCGATCCGAAGACGAAGGCGGCGACGATCTTGCCCTTCCAGAGGGTCTTGCGGGCACCGGTGACGGCGCCGGCCTCGACCAGATCGACGACCGAATCCGACAGCATCTCGGTGTGTACGCCGAGATCCTTCTTCTCCTTCAGGAAGAGCGCCGCCGCATTCGAGATGCCGCCGATGCCGAGCTGGATGGTCGAGCCGTCCTCGACCAGATCGGCGATGTGGCGACCGATCACCTTGTCCTTCTCGGTCGGCTGGACGGGGGGAAGCGCCGGGATCGGCCGATGGTTCTCGACCACGAAGTCGACGTCGCGGATGTGGACCTGGGTGTCGCCGCCGGTTCGGGGCAGGAACTCGTTGACTTCGAGGATGACCAGATCGGCGTTCTCCAGCGCATCCTTCTCGTAGGTCAGGCCCAGCGACAGACAGAAGAAGCCGTGCCGGTCCATCGGTGCCACCTGGCCGATGAAGACGTTCGGCTTCTTCACCGTCGCCCGCTTGGTCAGGCAGTCGTGCAGGTGGGTGGGGTTGTAGGCCACCGTGCCCAGCGCCTCCGCCTTGCGGGTGCCGGGGCCGTGGAACATCGAGTTGAGGAGGAAGTGCCCCTTCATCTCGGGCCGCGTGTAGAAATCGTATTCGCCGAGAGGCAGGATCATCACCACCGAGACGTTCTCGACCCGGTCGGCGACGAGATGCAGCCGGCTCAGCAGACCCGATGCTTCGGATGCGACGTCGCCGACGATGATCTCGTCGTCGCTGGAGATCTTCATCACCGCGTCGTCGATCGAGATCAGCTTTTCCTGGTATTCGGACTGGAAGGACATTTCACTGGCTCCGTTCACGATCGCGAGGCGGGATCACATGTATTTCCCGTAGCGAATGACGGTCGACCCGAAGGCCATGCCGGTCCCGGCGCCGAGCAGCACGACGTTGGTGCCCTCGACGATCCGGCCGTCCTTCAGGCCCATCTCCAGACCGATGAGATTGTCGCCGTGGCCGCAGTGGCCGTAGTCGCGCAGGTAGGCGGCGTTCTCCTCGCTCACCCCGAGTTCGTTCAGGATGAGGCGGTGGGCCTTCGGATTGCAGTGGATCGGGCAGAGGTAGCCGATGTCCGCTTCGCTCAGGCCGCTCTTGCGCAGGGCGCCGCGGACCGCTTCGACGAAGGCGGGAATCGACTTCTCGTTCAGCCGCGCCTTCATGCCCTCGGGATCGGCGACGACCAGCTTCCAGCCGAGGTCGTCGACGTCGGCGTGGGTGAGGTGGGTCTTCGAGCCGCCGACCATGCCGACGCAGTCCATGGTCAGACAGCTCTCGGTGAGGATGTTGCTCTCGAGGATGCGGTTCTCCGGCCAGTCGCGCTTGACGATCATCGCCAGGCCGCTCGGCGCCATGTCGAACAGGAACGAATGCAGCGGGTTGCGGTAGTCGACCAGGTAGCAGTTGGTGTTGCCGCCGACGATCAGGACGGTGTCGATCTCGTCGTCGGCGAACATCAGGTCCTTGGCGACCTTCAGGCCGAGCGGCGTTCCGGCGCAGCGCAACGCGGTGTCGAAGGCCCAGGCATTGACCGCGCCGATGGTCTCCTGGATGTTGATCGCCGCCGTCCAGCAGACGTATTCCTTGTAGTCCTCGCCGGCCCAGAGAACGAGATCGATGTCGCGCGGGTCGATGCCGGTCTTCTCCAGACACCTCTTGGCGGCCTTGGTCGCCATGGCGACGCAGTGATCGTCCGGGCCACCGACCGGCTTGCGATCGAATCCGAGTTTGTCTCTGATGATGTTCGCCGGAATGTTGATCTGCGGCGCCAGCTCGTCGGCAGTGATGCGGTCTTCCGGAAGATAGACGTCCCAACCGACCAGGCCGACGTTGAACTCACTTTTGTTCATCTTGCATTCTCTCATATTGTATACATCGTCGGACGCGACATCCGACGCAGATTGTTTTCGTTTCCTCTCGGACTGCTGTCCGGCACCATACAACGCAACGCGCGTGCCAGATGCGCTCCAGCCGAAGCGGCGAGGCGTCAAGATGCTGAATTCGCGCGGTTTTCCGCCAATCGCGGGAGACGACGCGGATCGAGGGGCGGATCTGCCGGCGGGAGCCGCGTATCGAACCGATACGTCGCGTGCGACGACCCGGTGCGGTCTTCGCCGTGCCGGCGATCGCCTCGACCCTGGGTCGAGGCGGCCGTCCCGGTTCCCTGTTTCGTGGTGGGTGCGACGACGTGTTCCCGGACGACCGCGGACGACCGCGGACGACCGTCGTCGGGGCGGAGGGCGTCGAGCAAGCCCATGAACCCGTACCGGGATCGTCGATCGGGGTGGCGCCGGGCGGTGGTCGGAGCGCGGGCCGGAGCGGATCTCCGGCCGGTTCGTGGGCCGATCGGGGCCGCGGTCCGATGTCGCACGCCGGTGAGGCATCGTCGGTGGGAGAGAGGGCCCGGTCTCGCGAGACGGCCGGGGGCGGCGACCGGCGAGGCCGCTTGCGGCGTCCGGCCGGCGGTGTTCCGGGTATCTGCGCGGGATCGCCGGACAGCCTGCCGTCAGGCAGCGAAGGCTCTGCTCACACGGAAGAATTCGCTTCGCGTGAGCGGCCGTTGGGCGGTCCGGCGTGCCCGCGAGCCGTGCGGCGACGGGGCCGCGGACGGCTTCGTGGTGGGGAGCGGCCGTGTCGGAAACCGGCGTGTATCGAACCGATACGTGTATCGAATCGATATGCCGGCGGGCCTCGCCGATCGCCCCTCCGCGCTCCGATCGGGGGCGGCCGTCGTCTCACGCCGACGGGCGTTCTGGGGCGTGCCGCTCCGGGAGGACGACCGCGAGCCGATCGGACCGGCGAGCCGTCACGGAAGGAGACCCGCGACGAGAGGGAGACGCCGCCCGGTTCCGCCGCCGCTCCGCCGTTCCGCCGACTCCGGCGGAGGCGGTGGCAGCCCGGTCTTCCGCCGGTCGTGAATCCGGTCCTGCGGTGACGTCGTCTCGACCGGACCTGCCGGCCGACGTCTCCATCGCCGGCCGCCCAGGGACCGCGGTCGCCGGCGGAGCCGACGAGCCGGCTCGGGCGCGGTCGGGCGTCAGATCCGGCGGCCGCTCTCCTTCGAGAAGAGATGGGCCTGCTCCGGGCGATAGGCGAGGTGGAGCGTGTCGCCGGGGCAGGTGCTGGCGCGCTCCCGCAACAGGCAGACGACCTGCTGGTCGCCGCGGCGGACCAGGACCTGGGTCTCCGAGCCGGTCGGTTCGACCAGCACCACCTCGAAGGGCAGCCCGTCGGGATCGAGACGGAAGTGTTCCGGACGGATCCCGAGAACCGCGCGCCCGCCCTCGCTCGGCGTGTGCCCGATCGGCCAGGACGAGCCCGCTTCGTCGCGGAACGTGTCGCCCTCGACGTGGCCCTCGATCAGGTTCATCGCCGGAGATCCGATGAAACCGGCGACGAAGAGATTGGCGGGATGGTCGTAGAGGTCGAGCGGCCGGCCGATCTGCTCGACGGCGCCGTCGCGCATGATGACCACCCGATCGGCCATGGTCATCGCCTCGATCTGATCGTGGGTGACGTAGATCGTGGTGGTCTTCAGGCGCTGGTGCAACTCCTTGATCTCGGAACGCATCTGCACCCTGAGCTTGGCGTCGAGGTTGGACAGCGGCTCGTCGAACAGGAACACCTGCGGGTCGCGGACGATCGCCCGGCCCATCGCGACGCGCTGACGTTGGCCGCCGGAGAGCTGGCGCGGCAGACGGTCGAGCAGGGGCGTCAATCCGAGGATGGCGGCGGCGTCGCGGACCCGCCGTTCGATCTCGCTCTTCTCGGCGCGCCGGAGCTTCAGCGAGAAGGCCATGTTGTCGCGCACGGTCATGTGCGGGTAGAGCGCGTAGTTCTGGAACACCATGGCGATGTCCCGGTCCTTCGACGGCAGGTCGTTGACCACCCGCTCGCCGATCCGGATCGTCCCGTCCGAGATCTCCTCGAGCCCGGCGATCATCCGGAGCAGGGTCGACTTGCCACATCCCGACGGCCCGACCAGGACCACGAACTCACCGTCGCCGATGTCGAGATCGATGCCGCTGAGCACGGTGGCGGCCCCGTAGGTCTTGCGGACGCCGGCGATCGAGATGGTGGCCATGTCAGTCTCCAGGAGGCTTCGGGGGCGGCTGCGGCACGGGGGCGGCCGTCGGCGGGACCCAGGTCGAGACGAAGTTGACGCGCTGCGGATGGTTGACCGACGACATGTATTCGACCGGTCGACCGTCGCGGTCGAAGATGTCGAGACGGTAGGAGAGGACGTTGGTCCCCGCCTTCAGGCCGAGCAGGTCGGCGTCCTCGGCGCCGATCGGCACCACGCCGATCTGGGCGCGGCGGCGCTCCGGCTCGATCGCGAAGCGGTCGCGCAGCAGAGCGTAGAGCGAGGCGTCGCCGAACAGGTCGGCGGCGATCAGACCGGGCACCCGTTCGGCCGGCAGATGGCTCGTCTCGACCGCGATCGGCAGCCCGTTGGCGGTGCGCAGCCGGCGGATGACGATCAGCGGCGCGCCCTCGTCCAGGGCCAAGTGCTCGGCGAGCTGGCGCGAGGCGGCGCGCGCCTCGAAGAACAGCAGGCGGGCGCCGGGGCGGGCGCCCGAGGTCTGCATCACCCGGGTGAAGGAGGTCGCCTGACCGAGGTCGAGCGGACGCATCACCGAAGGGCCGGCGATGTGGGTGCCGCTGGTCGAGCGCCGCTCGAGCCGGCCGAGCCGGACGAGGTCGTCGACGGCGCGGCGTACCGTCATCCGGCTGACGCCGAGCGTCTCGGCCAGCACCCGTTCCGACGGGATCTTGTCGCCGGGCGTCGCCTCCGGATGGTCGATCATGTCGTGCAGAGCGGTGATGACGCGCAGGTGGATCTGTCCGGCCTCGTGTCGTGCCTTCGACCGTGTCACGTTTCGCCCTCCTGGCCCGATACCGGGCGGCGGCGCCTCGCCGTCCGCCCAGTTTCGAGCGGATACAGGGCGGCGCGGCCGGTCGCAAGGCGCGTCCGGCGCGGCGTTCGACGAAGGTTGCGGTACCGCGACGGTCATTTGACCGCGCCCTGCGTCAGGCCGCCCATGAACTGGCGCTGCAGCATGAGGAAGGTGACGAAGACCGGGACGATCGAGATGATCAGACCGGCCATCAGCACCGTCCAGTCGACGCGCAGCGCATCGCCGAAGGTCGAGATGCCGATGGTCAGGGTCCGCAGCCCGTCGCTCTCGATGAAGGTCAGAGCGAAGATGAACTCGTTCCAGGTGCGCATCATCATGATCAGGCCGACCGCGGCCAAGGCCGGGCGCGACATCGGCAGATAGATCGACCAGAAGATGCGCAGCACGCCGCCGCCGTCGACCACCGCCGCCTCGTAGAGCTCGCGCGGGATGGTGGTCATGTGGGCGCGCAGCAGGAAGGTGGCGAAGGGCAGACCGAAGGCGACGTAGGGCAGGATCATCGCCAGATAGGTGTCGTAGAAACCGAAGAGATCGAGGATCTTGAACAGCGGGAAGAGGCAGACCTCGGGCGGCATGATCATGCCGCCGAGCAGGAAGCCGTAGACGATGCGCCGGCCGGGGAAGTTCATCGTCGTCAGGACGAAGGCGTTGAGGGCGCCGATCAGCGCGATCGCCACCACCGAGACGCTGGTGACGAACAGGCTGTTGACCACGTAGTGGCCGAGCCCGTAGTTCCAGGCGGTGACGTAGTTCTCGAAGTGCCAGACCGTCGGCAGCGTCCAACTCTGGTCGAACATCTCGTTCGAGGTCTTGAACGAGTTGAGCACCAGCCAGATCAGCGGATAGAGCGAGAAGACCGTCAGCCCCCACAGGAGGAGCGCGACGATCGGAGCGCTCGAGGAGCGCGACCGGCGGAAGGTGGGCGAAACCAGGGTCATCGGCGGTCTCCGGGCGCGGTCGTCGGGTCAGGACTGCTCACGTTGCAGCCGGATCTGGATCAGGCCGAAGACGAGCGAAAGACAGAACATCACCACCGCGATCGTCGAGGCGTAGCCGACGACGTCGTTGCGGAAGGCGGAGCGATACATCAGCGTCGCCAGCACCTCGCTGGAGCCGTTGGGGCCGCCGCCGGTCATCACCCAGATGATGTCGAAGACCTTGACCGCGCCGAACACCGTGATGCTCGCCATCACCAGAGTCATCTCGCGGACGCAGGGGATGGTGATCGCGAAGAACTGGCGGATCTTGCCGGCGCCGTCGAGCGAGGCGGCCTCGTAGAGTTCGACCGGGATGGCGCGGATCGCGACGATGAACAGCACCGCGATGTAGCCGGTCCACTGCCACTGCGACACCAGGATCACCGCATAGAGCGCCGTCGCCTCCTCGCCGAGCCAGGCATGGGCGAGCGACGGCACGCCGATCGCCTCCAGGATCTGGGCGACGAGGCCGATGCTCGGCTGATAGAGCAGCGTCCACAGCAGGCCGATGACCGTGATCGGCAGGATCGACGGGATGAAGAAGGAGATGCGGAAGAACGAGGAGAGCCGGCCCCGCAGCACCCCCGCCTCCAACGTCGCCGCCAGGACGAGACCGCCGCAGACCTGGACGATCAGCGACACGGCGGCATAGGTGGCGTTGTTGCCGAGCGCCCGCCAGAACAGCGGATCGGCGAGGAGGGCGGCGTAGTTGTCGAACCCGACGAAGTCCCAGGTCGGCGACAGCGAGCTCCAACGATAGAGGCTGTAGCGCAGGTTCTCGATCACCGGCACGTAGACGAAGACCGACAGCAGGACGAGCGCCGGCGCCATCAGCAGATAGGGAACGACGACTCGGGATCGGAACCGCGACATCGAGGGTTCTCCGCGCCGGCTCGGCGGGTTGGGGGCAGGGTGCCTCCTTTCGGAGGCCGGCGCGAAGGCGGTGCCGCTTCCGGTGGGAAGCGGCACCGGGGCTTCACTTGCGTTCGCTCTTCACCTGGAGCGCCGTCTGGCGGACCTTGGCCATCACCTGTGCGGGCGACTCGGTGCCGCCGAGCACCGCCTGCATGCCGGGCAGCCAGACGCCGACGATACGGCTGTCGACGGCGGTGTCGAGCCAGATCGCCATGCCGGGGACGCGGCCGATCGCCTCGACGCCGGCCACCACTTCCGGCAGCGCGTTGGCGGTGGTCACCGCGCCCTTGACCGCGCTCGGACGACCCGAGGCCTTGGTCCAGGCGGCACCGTTCTCCTTGGTGGTGAGGAAGCGCAGGAACTCCAGCGCCTCCTTCGGCGCCTTGCTGGTGGCGGAGACGACGAAGCCGTCGGGCGCGCCGGTGAGCAGATCCTGGCGACCGGCGGCGCCCTTCATCGGCGGCATCTGGAAGAAGCCGAAGCCGTCGGCGGCGAGCTTGGAGTTCTGGTACTGTTTGAAGCCGAGCGTCTCTTCGAAGAACATCGCCTCGCGTCCGGCGGTGAAGCTGCCGCGGGCGATGGCGTTGGTGATGGCGTTCGGTCCCTTGTTGAACCAGCCGCGGGCGGCGAAGTCCTGGAACTTGGCGAGTGCCTCGACGTAGCCCGGGTGGGTGAAGAGTTCGGCGTCGGGGCTGGTCAGAGCGTAGTCGGCCCGCCGGACCGCCTCGGGAACGAGCTTGGCGTTGAAGTCGCCGATGTAGTGGGCGTCGGCCCAGGGGGCCTGGCCGCCGAAGGCGAAGGGCGTGATGCCGGCCGCCTTGAGCTTCTCCATGATCGCGACGAGTTCGTCGAAGTCCGCCGGCGGTTGGGCGCCGACCTTGGCGAAGTGCGCCTTGTTGTAGGCGACGAACTTGCCCGAGAGGTTCATCGGTACGCCGTAGATGCCCTTGCCGACGCGGAACGGCTCGAGCGTCGCGTCGGAGAAGCGGCTCTGCCAATCACCTTCCGCGAAGGCCGCGGTGAGATCGAGGGCGCGGCCGGCGCGGACGAACTGAGCGACGTACTCGCCCGACCACGAGAAGAAGATGTCCGGAACGTTGCCGCTCGACATGATCACCCGGATCTTGTCCTTGTAGGGATCGTCGGCGACGGCTTCCATGCGGATGGTGACGTTCGGATGGGTCGCCTCGAACTCCTTGACCACCGTCTGGAAGTACTTGGCGTTGTCGGGCTCCGGCCACTTGTGGAGGAAGTTCAGCGTCACCTTCTCCTGCGCCGCGGCACTGCCCACGGCGAGGATGGCGGTGGCGAGACCGGCGACGAGCCAGGACGACATGGGGGGTGTCATGCGCTTCTCTCCTCTTCGTGTTCTTCGGGGCGACGCGGAGCGGCCGGCCAGCCGCTCAGGTGGCGGCACCGTCTGCGGGGATGGGACTTTCGTGGCCGAACCCGCCGCGATGGGTGCAGGCGCGGGCGGCCGCTTCGGCGCCGAGCGCCAGGGCTCGGGCGGGATCGCGATGATCCGCGTAGGCGACGAGGAAGCCGGCGATGAAGGCGTCGCCGGCCCCGAGCGTGTCGACGGCCTCGGTCGGGCGGATGGTGCCGACATGGACTTCGCCGCCGACCAGAGCGAGCGAGCCGCGGATACCGCGGGTCACCACCACCGCCTCGCCGACGCCGCGGTCCCGCATCTCGACGAGCAGGGCACGGGCCTCTTCGTCGGATGCCCGCGGCGCGGAGAAGAAGGCGATGTCGAGGTGCGGCAACACGGCGCCGACACCGGGCCGGGTCCAATATTCGGAGAAGTCGTAGGACAGCAGGCGGGCATGGCGGGCGAGGAAGGCGATGTCGCCGTCGAGATCGCTCGAGATGCCGGTATGGGTGATGTCGAAGCCGGCGATGTAGGTGCCGTCGGCCTCGCCGAGATCGTAACGGCCGCGCACTCCGGGGATCGATCCGGCGAAGACGCGGTCGTTGCCGTGATGCCGGATCCGGCACCAGGCGTTGGGGCCGTCGATGCGGCGCAGGCGGTCGATCTCGACGCCTTCGGCGACCAGCGCCTCATGGAGCAGGTCGCCGCCGGCGTCGGCGCCCAGACAGCCGAGATAGGCGGCCTCGGCACCGAGGCGGCGGCACTGCACCGCGACGTTCACGGCGTTGCCGCCGGGAAACCGCAGGCCGTGGTCGACATAGATGTCGATCGTGTTGTCGCCGATGCCGAGGATGCGCGCCATGATCAGTACTCGGTCTTCCACATGTAACGACGGGTGGAGAGCGGGTGGTTGTGCCACACCGCCAGACGTTCGCAGACCCGGCGCAGCGCCGCCTGCAACACGTAGGGCGCGACGATCTGCCGGATCTCGGGGGCGACGCCCTTCATCTCGTAGTCGGCGCTGTCGTAGATGAAGGTCCGCTCGGTGTACTTCTTGCAGAAGCGCTCGGCCCGCTCCATCAGCGGCCGGCTGGGATCCTCGCCCTTCATCAGCACGATCGGCGTGTTCTGGTCGACGATCTCGAAGGGACCGTGGAAGAACTCGGCCGCCTCGAGCGGAACGCTGTGCATCCACTGCATCTCCATCAGCACACAGACGCCGATGACATAGGCGGTGGAGAACATCGGTCCGGCGGCGATGTGATAGAGGGTGCGATCGTCCTTGAGGAGACGGGCGTCGTCGGCGGCGCGGGCGTCGGCGACCGCGGCGGTGTCGGCCATCACCTGCGGCAGGGCGCGCAGCGACGACATCAGGTCGTCGAGATGCGGCCAACCGTCCTTCTCGGCGAGGAGCCCGCCGGTGAAGGCGAGGAGCAGCATGAACTGGGCCGCGGTCGCGCCGTTGGCGGCACCGGTGAAGAAGCAGTGCTGCACCGCCTTCGCCAGCGGCAGGTCGGGGCTGGTGGTCACCGCGACGGTCTTGCACGGCCGTCCGGCGACGAACTCGGCGGCGGCCACCGTCTCGGGCGTGTTGCCCGACTTGGAGCCGAGGACGACCAGGGTGCGCTCGTCGAAACGCGCGGGGTTCTGGGTCATGAACTCCGCCGGGAAATAGCGGCGGACCTCCAGCGACGGGCTGTAGTGCTGGATCCAGTACTCCAGGTTCAGCATCAGCCGGTTCGGGCCGCCGCAGGCGACGAAGTAGACTCGGTCTATACCAGAAGCGAGGTCGCGACCCAGGCGAGCCGCCGCATCGAGTCCGTCGAGGGTTTCGGCATAGGCTGCGACGATCGCGGTCCTATCGACATCAGTGGCCATTTCGGGACGCAGTCCGTATTGGTTCGGTTCAGTGGGTGATCCAGTTGAACCGGACTATACCAATTCGCGGATCGACCACAAGTCCCGTCGCCCGGAGATTCGATCGGTCCGGAGGATTGCGGATGGGCGGCGCGGCCGAGGCCGGGCCGGGGCTCGTCGCGGGCGAAGCGGCGGGACGCCCCGACGGGCGGCGATG
>CALFRR010000107.1 GCA_937919435.1 uncultured Alphaproteobacteria bacterium
GTCGGTCGGCGGGTCTTCGGTCTTCTCCAAGAACGCGGTCACCACGCCGTCGGCACTCACCGCGGCACTGGTGAACTTGCCGCTGGCATAACCGTTCTGCGTGAGGTTGCTCTGCGAGACCGTGGTGCCGTTGTTGTACTGGGTGAGATTGGTGTCGTAGTTGAAGCGGACCGAACCGAGCGCGACGCCGTCGACACTGAGCCCGGCGATGGTGATGCTGTTCGGCGCCGGCGTGGTGGTGACCGCCGGCGTGACCGTCTCGTTGGTGACGCTCTTCAGCGTGCCGGTGCCGTTGAATTCGAACAGCGTGCCGGTGGACACCCACTTGTCGGCGGTCCCGGTCGCGGTCGAGCTGGTCTGATAGTAGGCACGCCACTGATTGTCGGCGACCTTGGCCCAGCGCAGCTGGAAGTTCACCTCGTTGCCCTGCTCGTCGTAGCTGGTGACCGACCCACCCTCGAACGACTGCTTCAGGAAGATGTCGTTGTCGTCGGCCGCGATCGACGCCGGGTAGTTGGCGCTGTGCCCGGTACCCGCCGTGTCGTAGTCGCTGGCGACGATCGTGGCGACCGACGGATCCGACGGCAGGTTGCCGATGTAGCCGATCGACGAGGTCTGCTTGGCCGGGATCAGACCGGTCGAGACCACGATCGACGAGGCGGCCGAGCCGATCATGTTGCCGGTGTTCGGATCGACCGGGATGCCGGTCAGGTAGTAGCCGGCCGAGTTGACCAGATACCCTTCCGCACTCATCGTGAAGTCGCCCTGACGGGTGTAGACGAAGGCGGTGTCGAGCACCGACTTGCCGTCGGATTCGCCGATCTTCGCCCGAACCTGGAAGTAGCCGTCGCCGCTGATCGCCATGTTGGTCGACACCGAGGTCGACGACACCGGCCCCTGCGCGGTGGTGGTGGTGACCGAACGGGCGAGCGTCGAGCCGGAGGTCTGGGTCGAGGCACTGACGCCGGTCGAGGTCAGGAGATCCTGGAAGGCGGTGTCGACCGCCTTGTAGCCACTGGTGCCCGAGTTGGCGATGTTGCCCGAAATGTTCTGCAACGCATAGGACTGAGCCTGCAGACCACCGACCGCATTGGTCAACGCTTCGAAGACACCCATGGAAAACTCCCGACGATGGATACGCAACGGGACGGCATCCCGCGCGAACTCCGTCGCAAGCCCCATGCCAGGAGTCATGACGTTGTATTGATTGGGTTTCTTTGCGGCGTGACGGGTGCCGGGCGGATTCGACCGGGCAGATTCGCCGACCTCGCGGAAGTTTCTGCCGAGTTGCCGGAAGGCGTGCCGCTTCCCATTCCGCGCCCCCGCGGCGATACTCCGGCCTCCCGTCCGCGCCTCCCCCGTGCGGCCACCCACGGATCGAGGTCCGATGCGTTTCGAAGGCACTTCCGACTACGTCGCCACCGACGATCTGCGCATCGCGGTCAATGCCGCGATCACCCTGGAGCGGCCGTTGCTGGTCAAGGGCGAGCCGGGCACCGGCAAGACGGTGCTCGCCCGCGAGATCGCCGGCGCCCTCGACGCCCCACTGATCGAGTGGCACGTCAAGTCGACCACCCGGGCCCAGCAGGGGCTCTACGAATACGACGCGGTCTCCCGTCTGCGCGACGGCCAGATCGGCGACGAGCGGGTCCGCGACATCCGCAACTACCTGAAACGCGGCAAGCTGTGGGAGGCCTTCGTCGCCGAACGCCGCCCGGTGCTGCTGATCGACGAGATCGACAAGGCCGACATCGAGTTCCCGAACGATCTGCTGCTCGAACTCGACCGGATGGAGTTCCACGTCTACGAGACCGGCGAGACCGTCCGCGCGGTGCGCCGGCCGATCGTGCTGATCACCTCGAACAACGAGAAGGAACTGCCGGACGCCTTCCTGCGCCGGTGCTTCTTCCACTACATCCGTTTCCCCGACGCCGAGACCATGGCGAAGATCGTCGAGGTCCATTTCCCCGGCCTGAAGCGGCGGCTGCTCGAGGAGGCGCTGCGGATCTTCTTTTCGCTGCGCGACCTGCCGGGCCTGAAGAAGAAGCCGACCACCTCGGAGTTCCTCGACTGGATCCGCCTGTTGCTGGTGGAGGACGTCGATCCCGCCGTGCTCGCCGAACAGGACCCGCGCAAGGCGATCCCGCCGCTCGCCGGCGCCCTTCTGAAGAGCGAGCAGGACGTCCATCTGTTCGAACGGATCGCCGCCCAGTCGCGTCGCGAAGGCCGCTGAGGCCGGGTCAGCCGGCCGGGCAGACCCCGGTCTTCTGCCGGAACTCGGTATCGCCGAGCACCGAGATCAGATCGACGTCTTCGAGCAGGGTGACGTAGTCGCCGGTCTCCGCCGTCTTCAACCAGGTCGACACCGGAAACCGTTTCGGCGCCTCCGCACCGGGCTTCAGGCAGCCGGCGACCTCGACCTGCAGCGTGCCCGCGAAGGCGCCCGGCTCGGCGGCGGCGCGCGCCAGCATCCCGGCCCGCGTCTCGATCAGCCGCGCCCGATCGGCCGCCGGGATGCGGAAGGCGCGGATCACCTGGCCCGGCTTCGCCCGCACCGCCGCCAGCCCGGTCTCCGAGACCAACGGCACCTCTTCCAGCACGACCTCCAACCGTTGCGCGTCCCGCCCGTCGCGCCGTGCCTGGGCCAGCACCAGCCGGGCCCCGCCGGTCGGCGGGAACGCGTCGCTCGGCAGCGCCACCGCCGCCCGGATCGTCGCCGGATCCGCCTTCATCGGATCGAACCCCGCGAGCTTCAGCGCCGACATCGCCGGGACCTGCGCACATCCGGCGAGCACCGCCGCCAGAAGCGCCGCCGACACGCCCCATCGCTTCCCCGAGACCATCACGCCACCTCATATTTGGTATTGATTTTTTATCGTATTACAGTAATTTTTGGCTGCGTCAATCGAATGAGGAGGCTCCCATGCCCGCCGTCGTCCCGCTCTCCGCACCGCCGCTCGACCCGACCGGCGACGGCCTGCGGCGCCGGATCACCCTGCTCTGCCGGTTGCTGCGCGGCGCCGCCGTGCTCTACGCTCTGTGGGGACTGATCGGCCTCCTGGTGCTGTGGCACGACCCGACCGCGGTCGACACCGCCTGGAATCACCGGCTCGGGGTCGACGTCGGGCCGGTTCCGTGGCAACAGCGGCTCGGCGGGTTGATCGTCTGTCTCGTCACCTGGACCTTCGTCGCCGGCGCCTGCCTGAACCTGTGGTGGCTGACCACCGAGTTCCTGGCCGGCCGGATCTTCACCCTCGACGCGGCCGCCCTGTTGCGGCGCACCGCACTGCACGGGCTCGCCGCGGGCCTTTCCGACATCCTCTTCCGACCGGTGATCTTCGTCCTGATGACCCTCCACATGCCTCCCGGACAGCGCCAGATCGGCGTGTTCCTGATGCCCGCCGACCTTCTCGACGTGATGTTGCTCTGCGGCTTCCTGGCGCTCGCCGAGGTGTTCCGGGCGGCGGCCGAGATCGCCGACGACCACGCCAGCTTCGTCTGAGGAGGTCAGATGCCGATCGTCGTCCGCCTCGACGTCGTCCTTGCGCTGCGCAAGGTCCGCTCCCGCGACCTCGCCCAGCGCATCGGCATCACCGAGCAGAACCTGTCGCTGCTGAAGTCGGGCAAGGTGAAGGGGATCCGCTTCGACACGCTCGAGGCGATCTGCCGCGAACTCGACTGCGGCCCCGGCGATCTGCTCGAATACGCCCCCGCGCCGCCCGCGGAAGACCCCTGAGCCGGACCGCCACGCGTCGCCGGGGTGCGGCCCGGCCGCGCGGCAAGACCGCGCAGGTCGTCGGGAAACGTCGGCGTCGACGGGATATCGGTCGAACTTTCTCGCCGGTCGTCACGAGTGTCATACGGCTGTCATGGTAATGTGTCCGCACCCGTGATATCGCCGACCCGTCCGATCATCACTCGACGAAAGACCCGATGCCGCGTCTTCTGTTGTTGCGTCACGCGAAATCCTCTTGGAAGCATCGCGATCTCGACGATTTCGATCGTCCGCTCGCGCGTCGTGGACGCAACGATGCCGCTCTGGTCGCCACCCGGATCGCCGCGGTCGGCCTGAAACCCCAGAAGATCCTCTGCTCTTCTGCGCGCCGTTGCCGCGAGACGCTCGCTGCACTGCTGCCTTCGCTCGAAGGCGACGTCGACCTGCGTCTGCTGCGCGATCTCTACCTCGCCGACGAGGACCACACCATCGACCAGATCCGCGCCCACGGCGGCGGAGCGGCGACGCTGATGGTGATCGGCCACAATCCCGGGCTCGAGGAGACCGCGCTCGCCCTCGCCGGCACCGGCCGGCCGGAGCTGATCGAGGCGCTCGCCGATCGCTACCCGACCGGAACCCTCGCGGTGATCGACTTCCCGGCGATCAAGTGGGTCGACATCGAGCCGAAGACCGGCCGCCTCGTCGCCTTCCTGCGCCCGAACGCTCTCGACGAGGTCGAGGAGCCGGAGGACGAAGAGGCCGAGTGACCGGTCGCCGGTCCCGACGCGCGCTTCCCGTGACGAATCCGCGACGCCGAGATCGGCAACACGACCCGGATCTTCACTGCCGGAGATCTGCGACCGCCCCGACGCGCGGGCCAAAACGTCGCAGGCCGAATTTCCCGACCGGATCGTTCTTCTCGGCGCCGAGTCGCCGGAAATCACCGTTGCCGGCGAAGAAGTCGACCCCAGACGAAGCCCTCTGCCTCTCCCGGAGTCAGGCCACCGCGATCCCGCGCATCCGCGAAGATGCGGGCGCGTCACGCTCCGAAACGTTACCGGCGGAGTCTTCGAAGAGACGTCGACGGACCGTCGTCGCTACCGGGACGACCGCATCCACCATCGTATTCACCACCGACCACCGATGACCGCCCGAGTTGTTACGCGGCGGCAACGGTCGTTTTGCCGGTTTGCGGTACTTTACGACGTCACCTAGGTTCGAAACTCGACTGAACGAAGCCGATTCGCGACGATCGCGAGCGGTGTCGAACCGGAGCGGAACATGCCAGCGGTCGGCGAAATCCTCGTCGCGATCTCGGTCTTCGTCCTCGGCGGACTGGCGAGCGGCCTGCGCGCCAATCTGATGATGCTGCTGGTCGTGACCTTCGCCTCGCTCGTCATCCACCTCGCCACCGGAATCTGGCTGCGCTGGGCGGCCCTGCCACTGGTCGGCATCGGCGTCGGCGGGCTCGTTCTCCAACAGGCGACGTGGTTCGTCGCCGCCGCCTTCGCCCGTCCCGCGGTCCCCGTCCGCGCCACCCGGCCGGTCGGCGACGCCCGTCGCGAGACCGGCGGCCGGCCCTGATCCCACGCCCCCCGCGGCTCTTTGAAATGCCGCCTGCGCTCCCTACATCGACGGCAGTCCGGAGTGATCGCCGCCGATGCCCGTTTCCCTTCCCCCGTCCCTGCCCTTCACCGATCGGCTGCGCGGCTCCCTCGCCGATCTCGGCGACTGGGCGATGGGCTTCGCCACCCCCACGCTGCGGCTCGGCGTCACCGGCCTGTCGCGCTCCGGCAAGACGGTGTTCATCACCGCGCTGGTCCACAATCTGATCCACGGCGGCCGCCTGCCGCTGTTCGAGCCGGCCGCCTCGGGGCGCCTCGCCCGCGCCGTGCTGGAGCCGCAGCCCGACGACGCGGTGCCGCGCTTCGATCTCGAGGCCCACGTCGCCACCCTGGTCGACGACCGTCTGTGGCCGGACTCGACCCGATCGATCTCCGAGCTCCGGCTCACCCTGGAGTTCGAGAGCTCGTCCGCCTTCGCCCGCGCCTTCGGCCGCGGCCGGCTCCATCTCGACGTCGTCGACTATCCCGGCGAATGGCTGCTCGATCTGCCGCTGCTCACCAAGACTTGGGCAGAATGGTCGGCCGAGACCCTGGCGCGCGCCGACCGCCGTCCGGTCGCGGGTCCCTGGCGGGCCGAGACCGAGGCGGTCGATCCGAACGGGCCTGAGGACGAGGCCGTCGCCCGCCGCCTCGCCGCCCTGTTCACCGATCACCTGCGCGCCGCCCGGGCCGACGAGCACGCCCTGTCGACCCTGCCGCCGGGGCGCTTCCTGATGCCCGGCGACCTCGCCGGATCGCCGGCCCTGACCTTCGCGCCGCTGCGCGACGCCCCCGCCACGCCGGCGCCGAAGAGCCTCGCGGCGATGATGGAGCGGCGCTTCGAGGCCTACAAGGACGTCGTCGTCCGGCCGTTCTTCCGCGACCACTTCGCCCGGCTCGATCGCCAGATCGTCCTGGTCGACGCCCTGCCGGCGCTGAACGCCGGCCCCACCGCGGTCGCCGATCTCGCCGAGGCGCTGACCGGCATTCTCGGCTGCTTCCGCCCCGGCCGCACCAGCTGGCTCGGCTCGATCCTCGGCCGCCGCATCGACCGGATCGTCTTCGCCGCCACCAAGGCCGACCACCTCCACCGCTCCTCCCACGACCGGCTCGAACGGATCCTGCGCCGCCTCGTCGCCGACGCCATGGACCGCGCCGCCTTCGCCGGAGCCGAGGTCGACGTGGTCGCCCTCGCCGCCGTCCGCGCCACCCGCGAGGCGATCGTCGAGACCGCCGGCGAGCGCCTGCCGGCGATCGTCGGCGTGCCTCTGCCGGGCGAACGGGTGGACGGCGAAACGCTCGACCCTGAAGCCGAATTCGCCTTGTTTCCCGGTGACTTGCCGGAAGACCCGGACTCGCTCTTCGAGCCGGCGGAATC
>CALFRR010000108.1 GCA_937919435.1 uncultured Alphaproteobacteria bacterium
CTTCATGGTCGGCACGTCGGTGTCGCCGTCGCCGAGGAAGATCATGTTCTCGAACGGGATCCGCCGCTCGCTCCGGCTGGTGTATTCGTTGAGGGTCTTGTTGTCCCAGTGATTGAACAGCCCCTTGTTGATCCGGAACAGGTACTGCATCTTGGTTGTGTAGTTGATCGCGACGCTCGGCCAGACCGCTTCGTCGCCCACGTAGCGGTATTTCGACGCGAAGACGTGATCGAACCGGTCGGCGATCGGACAGCCGGCGAGCATCTCCTCGAGCGCCGCCGAGACGACGAAATGACGGGCGACGAAACCGAGGCTCTCGGCGAAGGCGTCGATCCGCGTGAACCACGAACCGTCGGCGAGACCGTCGAAGAGATCGGCGGCGGCGCCGTGCGCGGCGAGGAAGGCCCGGGTGTAGGCGACGCCGCGGGCCTTCGCCTTCTCCAGCATCAGGCTCATGTAGGTCAGCGTCTCGTCTTCGTCGTTCGCCCGGCAGGTCGCCTTGACCTCCTTCCAGAACGCCTCGGTCTCCAGGCCGAGCGCCGGAAAGAAGCTCCGCTCCTGGAGATTGCCGCGCGCCAGCGTGCCGTCGAAGTCGTAGATCAACGCGAGTTCGCGCGGCTTTTCGGGCATGGCGGGCTCCTCGGGCGGGCGGCGGGCCTCCCGACCCGCCGAGTCGACGCCGATGATCGCACGGAGCGCCCGGCCGCGACATTCGCCGTCGCGTCGCCGCCGGGCGGCTCCCGAAGCTCCTCCCCGGCTCAGGGTCGCGCCAGATACTCGCTCGGCACGCCGACCCAGAACTGGCCGTTCTTCAACGCGGCTTCGGTGTAGTAGGTCTCCGGCCGCGAGACGTGGGCGCCGAGGAACCGGTAGGGGTCGCCCGAGCCCTTGTAGAAGTAGACCGGCGGTCCCCTGCCGTCGTCGATGGTGTCGAGCTGGGCACCGAGGCCGGCCGGGTCGGGAGACCACGGCTCCATCGCCCGGACCTGCCGGGTCTTCGGATCCCGCCCCCAGAGCACGTTCATGTGCCCGAAGCCGCCCGGCGCCCGGAAGCCGAGGAGCAACGGCCACATCCCGAAGAAATCGGGCAGCGACCTCGCGGCGATCGAGCGGCCGGTCATCCGGAACGGATTGGCCGAGACGAAGGCGGTGAGGCGGGCCGGATCGATGGTGCCGTCGGCACCGAGCATGCCGGTGGTGCGCACCAGCAGCTGCTTCTGATCGAGCGGGCCGCGATCCGGCGCGGCGCGCAGCCACCATTGGATCGACGCCGCCCAGCAGGCGTTGGAATCGAGCTGGCCGACCGGCGGGATCTGTTCCCAGCTCGGTCGCGTCCGCACCAGGATCCGGATCGGCTTGGCCAGTTCCTTGCCGTCGCCGTCCTCGACGGTGAAATCGAGCCGGAGCGGCATCGGCGTCTCCACCTTCGCCTGCAACCGGCCGGGACCGTCCGAATAGACCTCGCGGACATATTCGCCCGATCCGCCCTGAGAGGCCGAGAACCGCGCCTTGCGGGCATCGCCCCCCTGCGCGTCGTAGCCGACGAACACCTCCTCACCGACGAACACGGTCAGCGTGCGCTGCGGCCCGTCCCAGATTCCCCTGGTCTCCGATGGCAGAAAGATGCGTCCCATGGTGCGCCCTCCCCTGGCGAGCCGGGACGCCTCCCACCGCGGCGGCGCCGATCGGCGGAAGGCGCGATCGGGTCCCCTCCTCCTCCGACGGGACCCGAGGAAGAGGAGACGGGAGGATTGTGGCGGGCTCGCGGGGAAGCTGCGGGAAATCGCGTATTCTCGACCGACCGGCGGCGCGCGAGCGCGGCGGGCGGCAGGCGACGGCCCGCCGACGATCGCGCGACCCCGGCCCGTCGGGGCGAGGTCGCGGATCTTCGCGTGGTTCAGTTCACCCGGCGGATCCGGTCGATGGCCGGCGGAGCGACGGTCCCGGCGATCTTCAGGTATTCCTCGAGCGCGTCGGCGTCGAAGATGCCGGCGAGCGGGTCGCGCCCGGTCTTGATGACCTTGAAGCCGTCGCCACCGTCGGCGAGGAAGTTGTTGACGGTCACGCGGTACTGGCCGTCGGCGGTGACCGGCTTGCCGTCGATCGCGATCGAGGCGGCGTCGACCCGCTCGCCGGCGGGCTTGGCCGCGTCCCAGGTGTAGGTGAAGCCCTTCGACACCTGGAGGATCCGCGGCTTCTCCTGGTTCAGCCACTGCTGCTCGAGCATCGTCTTCAGGTCGGCGCCGCTGAGCGTCAGGGTGACGAGGTTGTTGCCGAACGGCTGGACCGCGAAGACGTCGCCGTAGGTGACGGTGCCGTCGCCGTTCTTCAGGAGGTCGGTGCGGATGCCGCCGGGGTTGGTCACCGCGAGGACCGCCCCGCCCTTGTCGGGCGCGCGGGTGACGGCGAGCTGGGCGTCGGCGATCACGTCGCCGAGGGTCGACTCGCCGGAGCCCTTGTCGGCGCGGTCGAGCGTCTCGGTGATCTTGCCGACCGGCCGGGCGATCAGCGGCCCGGCGACCTTCTCGTAGGAGGCGATCAGGTCGGTCTGCTCCTTGTCCTTGGCATAAGTGTCGGTGCGGACGATCAGATTGCCGGCCTTGGCGGAGACCACGTCGCGGCTGGTGCGGTCGATCGAGAGGTCGATCTCGCTGACGATGGTGCCGAACTTGTCGCCGGAGGTGACCAGACGGCCGTCGATCTTGCAGTTGTAGGCCTTGTGGGTGTGGCCGGAGATCACCACGTCGACCGCCTTGTCGAAGTGCTTGACGATGTCGACGATCGGCCCGGAGATGCCGGGGCATTCGTCGTAGTCGCCGGTCGGGAAGCCGCCCTCGTGGATCAGCACGACGATCGCCTCGATCCCCTTCGCCTTCAGCTCCGGCACCAGCGCGTTGACCGTCTCGGCCTCGTCGCGGAACTCGACCCCGGCGACCCCCGACGGAATCACGATGCCCGGCGTGCCCTTCAGGGTCAGGCCGACGAAGGCGATCGACACGCCCTCGAAGGTCTTGATCACGTAGGGCGGCAGGATCGGCTTGCCGGTCGCCTTGTCGATGGTCGAGGCGGCGAGATACTGGTACTTGGCGCCGAGGAAGGGATGCAGCGCCTTGCAGGACGAGGTGTCGGCCTGACAGCCGCCGTTCTGCTTGCGCAGCAGCTCGGTGACGCCCTTGTCGAACTCGTGGTTGCCGACGGCGGAGGCCTCGAGCCCCATCAGCGACAGCGATTCGACGGTCGGCTCGTCGGCGAACAGGGCCGAGAGCAGCGGCGAGGCGCCGACCAGATCGCCGGCGGCGACGAACACCGAATGCTCGGCCTTGGCCCGACGCTCCTTGACCAGGGTGGCCATCGCCTCCGACCCGCCGGCGGGTACCGCGACGATCTTCGACGGGTCCTTCGGGTCGCGGATCTTGATGCCGCCGCCCGGCGGCTTCAGGTTGCCGTGGAAATCGTTGATCGCGAGGATGCGGACGTCGACCCGGGTCGGGTCGGCGGCGAGTGTCGGCAGGGCGACCAGAGCGGAACCGGCGAGGGCGAGAGCGAGGGCGGCGGACTTCATGGGACCTCCGGAAAATCGGGGAATCCGTGGCGGCGCGTCACGGCTCCGAAATACTGAGACGCCTCAGCATAGACCGCTCCCGCGATCCGGTCGACGGCATCGGCGGGATCGTCCCCGTCTCTCCGCGCGTCTTCTCGTGACGGCGGGTCGCGGCCGGAACGTCGCTCGCCTCTCGCCACTCGCCCCCCCGATCGTGTAGAACGATCCCGCGGTTCGGTTGCGAACCGAGGCGGAGAGCGTTTCATGCGTTGCCCATACTGCGGCGGTGACGACACCCAGGTGAAGGACAGCCGGCCGACCGAGGACGGCGCGGCCATCCGGCGGCGCCGGATCTGTTCGACCTGCGGCGGCCGCTTCACCACCTTCGAACGGGTGCAGCTGCGCGAACTGACGGTGGTCAAACGCTCCGGACGGCGGGTGCCGTTCGATCGCGACAAGCTCGCACGGTCGGTGCAGATCGCCTGCCGCAAGCGGCCGGTCGATCCCGACCGGATCGAGCGGATGGTCTCTGGAATCGTCCGCCAGCTGGAGAGCCTGGGCGAGCCCGAGGTCTCCTCCGAGCTGATCGGTCAGTCGATCATGGAAGGGCTGAAGGGCCTGGACGACGTCGCCTACGTGCGCTTCGCCTCGGTCTATCGAAACTTCCGCGAGGCCAAGGACTTCGAGACGCTGCTCGCCGATCTCGCCGTGCCCGATCCGGCGCAGCGCTGAGGCCCGCACCGGCCTTTCGAGACCCGACCTTGAAGCCCCGACCAGACGACAGTACGCGCCTCACGCTCCCGACGTCGGACGACGCCCGGTTCATGGCCGCCGCCGTTCGGCTGTCCCGCCGCGGACTCGGGCGGACCGCGCCCAATCCGTCGGTCGGCGCACTGGTGGTCGCCGACGGTCGCGTCGTCGGGCGCGGCGTCACCGCGATCGGCGGCCGGCCGCATGCCGAGCCGCAGGCGCTGGCCGAGGCCGGCGAGGCCGCCCGCGGCGCCACGCTCTACGTCACGCTCGAACCCTGCTCCCACCACGGCCGGACGCCGCCCTGCGTCGACGCGATCATCGCCGCCGGCGTCGCCCGGGTGGTCGCCGCGGTCGAGGACCCCGACCCGCGCGTCGCCGGCAAGGGCTTCGCCCGGCTCGGCGAGGCGGGGATCGCGGTCACCGTCGGGGTCGGCGCCGCCGACGCCGAAGCGGCGCTCGCCGGACATCTCTGCCGCATCAGGCTCGGCCGGCCGCAGGTCACGCTGAAGCTCGCCGTCTCCGCCGACCGCCGCATCGGCCGCCGCGACACGCCGAACCTGAAGGTGACCGGTGCCGCGGCCCACGACCGCGTCCATCTGATGCGGGCGGAAGCCGACGCGGTGGCCGTCGGCATCGGCACCGCGGCTGTCGACGACCCCGCCCTGACCGTCCGGCTCGCCGGAATGGCCGAGACCTCGCCGGTCCGGGTGGTGTTCGATTCCCGGCTCCGACTGTCCGTCGATTCGCGTCTGGTGCGCTCCGCCCGCGATCTGCCGGTGGTGGTGTTCGCCGCCGCGTCGGCCGATCCCGAGCGGCGCCGGGTGCTGGCCGGGCACGGCGTCGAGGTGGTCGGAGTCGCCTCCGGACCCGATGGCAGGGTCGCTCCGGCGGCGGCGCTCGCGGCGCTCGCCGAGCTCGGTTTCGGCTCGCTCCTCGTCGAGGGTGGGGCCGAGCTCGCCGAAACGCTGCTCGCCGCCGACCTCGTCGACCGGATCGCGCTGTTCGAGAGCGATCTCCGGCTCGGCGACGACGCCCTCGCCGCCCCTGCCGCGCTCGGCGCCGCCCTCGGCACCGAGACTCCCCGTTTCCGCGTCGAGGCGCACGAGCGCCCCGGCGCCGACCGTCTCACTCTGTGGACCCGCATCGCACCGCCGGTCCCGCTCGACCCGAGGATCTGATCCCATGTTCACCGGCATCGTCACCGCCGTCGGCGAAGTCGTCGCCCTCGAAACCCGCCCGGTCGGCGTGCGCCTGCGCGTCGCCTCCTCCTACGACCCCGCGACCATCGCGATGGGCGCCTCGATCGCCCATGCCGGCATCTGCCTGACGGTGGTCGGGATGGGCCGTCTTCCCGACGGCCGCGCCTGGCACGAGATCGAGGCGAGCCCGGAGACCCTGCGCTGCACCACCATGGGCGAATGGGGCGTCGGCACGAAGATCAACCTCGAGCGCTCGCTGTGCCTGGGCGACGAGATGGGCGGCCATCTGGTCACCGGTCACGTCGACGGCCTCGCCGAAGTGGTCGAGCGGATCGACGAAGTCGACATGGCCTCGTTCCGTTTCCGGGTGCCGGCCGAGATCGCCCGTTTCATCGCCCCGAAGGGATCGGTGGCGCTCGACGGCACCTCGCTCACCGTCAACGAGGTGAAGGCCGACACCTTCACCGTGCAGTTCATCCCCCACACGCTCCAGGTCACCACCTGGGGGGAGAAGACCGTCGGCGACCGGATCGACGTCGAGGTCGATCTGATGGCCCGCTACGTCGCCCGCCTGCGGGAGGCCGAAGGTCTGTTGCGATGATCGTCGAAACGACGCTTTCCGCCGCCGAGATCGGCGAGACGCCGCGCGAAACACTGGACAAGTGCGTCGCGCTCGCCCATTGATCTCGGCCGAAACCAAGGACAGGAGAACATGTCGACCCAACGCCACCTCGCCGACTTCGACAGGACCGAAGTCGCCGGTGCCGAGATCCTGATCGTCGAGACGACCTTCAACCCCGAGATCGTCGCGGCGCTGCACGACGGCGCCGTCGCCGTGCTCGCCGATGCCGGCGTCGGCTTCGAAGTCGTCACCGTGCCGGGCGCCCTCGAGGTGCCGGCGGCCGTCTCCTTCGCCCTCCAGGCGGAAGAGAAGCGCGGCCAGCACTGGGACGGCTACGTCGTCCTCGGCTGCGTCATCCGCGGCGCCACCGGCCATTACGACATCGTCGCCGGCGAGAGCTCGCGCGCCCTGATGGACCTCGCGGTGGAGAACCGTCTGGCGCTGGGCAACGGCATCCTGACGGTGGAGAACGAGGAACAGGCCTGGGAGCGGGCCGACCGCGGCCGCCTCGACAAGGGCGGTGGAGCCGCGGCGGCGGCTCTGGCGATGGTGGCGCTGCGCCGCCGGTTCGGACTGTGACGATGGCGCGTCCCACCTCCCCCGCCCCGACCGGCGACGGTCCGCGCGAGCCGAAGCCCGCCAACAAGCGCGGCGTCGCCCGGCTCGCCGCGGTGCAGGCGCTCTACCAGATGGAGATCGCCGGCGCCGAACTGTCGGCCGTCGTCGAGGAGTTCGAGTCCTTCCGCTTCGGCGAGGAGATCGACGGCGCTCAGTATCGCGAGGCCGATCCGATCTTCTTCCGCGACATCCTGGCCGGCGTCGTCGCCCGCCAGCGCGAGATCGACCGTCGGGTCGACCGGGCGCTGGCCGACGGCTGGCCACTCCGGCGGATCGACGTCACCCTGCGCGAGATCCTCCGGGCCGGCACCTGGGAACTGATCTCGCGGCGCGACGTGCCGGCGCGGGTGGTGATCAACGAATACGTCGACGTCGCCAAGGCGTTCTTCGTCGAGGACGAGCCGAAGATCGCCAACGGCGTTCTCGACCGGATCGCCCGCGACCTCCGGACCGGCGAGTTCGACGCATCGTCCGAGCCGGGCGCCGAAGGCTGAGGCCCGACCGGACGCGGTGACCTTCGGGCCGGCTCCGGCCTCCGGTGGCGGGTGATCCACGCGCCGCGGGCCGCGGCGGGCCTCCTCGGGGGTACCGTGCTCCGTCGCGCGCCGGGGCGCCCCTTGCCGGGGCGCCGCCGACCCCCCAGATACGGGCTGCCGCCGCCGAAGGAACCAGACCATGAACCGAGAGTCCCGGCCGATCGTGATCCGTTGGGTCTTCGATCCGGCGCTCGAACCCGACCTTTTCGCCGACATCCTGAAGCGGCGGGCGATCGCCTTCCTGTTCGACCTCGTCGGGATCTCGCTGCTGTGGCTGCTCGCCGCGGTCGTGGTGTTCTTCCTGGGACTGGCGACCTTCGGCCTCGCCTGGATGATCTATCCGGCGCTGTGGCCGATCCTCGGCGTGCTCTACACCGTCTCCGGCCTCGCCGGTCCGGCGTCCGCGACGGTCGGCATGCGCGCGATGGGCCTCGCCATGCGGACCCACGACGGCGCTCGCCCCGATCCGCTGCGCGCCCTCCTCCACGTCGTGGTCTTCTACGTGCTGACCGTCGGTCTGACGCCGCTGGTCCACGTCGTCGGCCTGTTCGACGCCCGCCGCCGGCTGCTGCACGACATGATCGTCGGCGTCGTCCTGCTCGACGGCCGGGTGCTGGCGATGACCGGCCGCTGAGCCCGGGTCGCCGTCGGAAACCCTGTCGCGACACGAGGGCGATTCGCGGTGGACGACGGCTTTCGCGACGCCGCGTCCGCGACTATTCTCGCCTCCGGCCCCGCTCCGCGCGGCGCCGAGACACCCATCTTTCGCCGCTTCCGGAGAGGCGATGACGAAGCACCCCGTCGACGCTCCGCTCTTCTATCTGACCTCGCCGGCGCCGTGCCCCTACCTCCCGGGCCGCCAGGAGCGGAAGGTGTTCACCCATCTGGTCGGGCTCGGCGCACCGACGCTGAACGACGTGCTGACCCAGGGCGGCTTCCGCCGGTCGCAGAACATCGCCTATCGGCCGGCCTGCGACGGCTGCCGGGCCTGCGTCTCGGTCCGCATCCTGGTCGACGACTTCGTGTGGACCCGCGGCTTCCGCAAGTCGCTGAGGCACAACGACGACGTCGTCGGGACGATCCGTGGGGCGTCGCCCACCTCGGAGCAGTACGGGCTGTTCCGCGGCTATCTCGACGCGCGCCATTCGGACGGCGGCATGGCCGACATGTCGGTGCTCGACTTCTCGATGATGATCGAGGACACCCACGTCGACACGATGCTGGTCGAGTACCGGCTCACCGACACGACGGCCTCCGCCGACGGACGCAGCCGCGGCCCGCTGGTGGCGGTGGCGCTGACCGACCTGCTCGCCGACGGCCTGTCGATGGTCTACTCTTTCTACGACCCCGACGACGCCCGGCGCGGACTCGGCACCTACATGATCCTCGACCACATCCGCCGCGCCAAGGAGCGCGGGCTGCCCTACGTCTATCTCGGGTACTGGGTCGCCGGGGCGCGGAAGATGGACTACAAGCGCCGCTTCCTGCCGCAACAGCACCTCTACGGCGTCGGCTGGGTCGATCCCGGCGAGTTCTGAGCCGGCGGACCACGACCGTCGTTCCGGCGAGGTGGACGGCACCGCTCCGCGGACGGACCGAAGAGACCGGAGGCGCGGTTTCGGCCCGGCTCAGCGGCCGGGCAGGAAACGGGCGAGGAACCCCTGGACGAAGCGCGGGCGGCCGGCGACTTCCGGAGGCACTTCGGGTCGCTTGGTCGCGACCGGTTGCGGGGTCCGACGGGAGGTGCCGAGGGCGGCCTCCTTGATCTCCGCGAGAGTTTCCGGCGTACCGCGGGCGACGAACTTGCGACCGTCCCGCAACACCACGGCGAAGACCCGAGCCGAAGTCTCGCCGCGGCGCGCGCTCCCGAGAAGCGACGCGCCACCGTCGCGTTCCGCCCATCTGGCGAGATATTCCCCGACCCGGCCTTCGCGGGCGTCGGCGGCACCGACCACGTCGGTCGCCAGAAAAACGTCTTCGACGACACCGTCGACCGAGGTCAGCCGTATGCGGGCCCGGCCCGCTTCCGAATAACGGATACGTACGACTTCCGGTTCGAAATCACCGGAGACGATCTCGAATGACGCCATCCCTCGCCCCCTACACGTGCCGGCAACACCACCGAACCGGTCACATCGAGCACCCGTCGACTTCCGCCACCGTCCCCCCGAACGGCCATCGGCGAAAGTCGGTCACCTTCGGAAACACGAGGCTAACCATGACGCTGCGGAGGCGCAACCGCGACGCGCAGCGAATCGCCGATTCGTCCACCGTCTTGGTGAAGAATGTCTTTAGATCCGGCCGCCCAGGCACCCCGGATCGCTCGGGAACGAGCGCACGTCCCCGAGCGGTCGGATCGAATCAGGCGTTGTCGAATCGGTTGGTCTTGGGGAAGCCGGGCGGCGGCAGACGGCCGGCGTCACCGCGATTGCCGAGCCATTCCTTGAGATCGACGAGGCTGCGGGTGAAGCTGCGGCCGGCGCTGTCGGTCCAGGTGAGACCGGTCTCGCCGACGAAGCACTTGACCGCGGCGATGCCGCCGTCGCGGTAGCGCTGCAGACGGACGCCGGAGCCGCGGCCCATCGCCGGGATCTGTTCGAGCGGGAACACCAACAGCTTGCGGTTGTCGCCGATCACCGCGACGTGGGTCGCGCCGTCGGGCACCACGGCGCAGATCCGCGCCTCGTCGGCGGCGGCGAGGTTCAGCACCTGCTTGCCCTTGCGGGTCTGGGCGACGGTGTCGGCCTCGGCGACGACGAAACCGCGGCCCTCCTTGCCGGCGACCAGCAGGCGCCGGTCGGGAACGTGGACGAAGACGTCGAGAACGTCCTGGTCCTGGTCCATGTCGCACTGCAGCCGGATCGGCTCGCCGTGGCCGCGTCCGCCGGGCAGCTTGGAGGCGTCGAGGGTGAAGAACTTTCCGCCGGTCGACACCACGACGAGCTTGTCGGTGGTCTCGGCCTTGAAGGCGACGCGGAGCTTGTCGCCCTGTTTGAACTCCAGCCGGGAGAAGTCGTCGATGTGGCCCTTGAGGGTACGGATCCAGCCCTTGTCGGAGACCACGACGGTGATCGGCTCGCGCTCGATCATCGCCATCTCGATGTCGGCGGTGTCGTGCTCGGGGGCGTCGGCGAAGCCGGTGCGGCGCTTGCCGAGCGGCGTCTCCGGACCGAACTTGGCGGCGATCCGCCGGATCGACCCGGCGACGATCTTCCATTGCTTGTCTTCGGAGTCGAGCAGCGCCCGGATCTGACGGGCCTCCTCGGTCAGCGCCTCGTGCTCCTTGCGGATCTCGAACTCCTCGAGCTTCCGGAGGTTCTTCAGGCGCATGTCGAGGATCGCCTGGGCCTGCACGTCGGTGATCTCGAACCGCTCCATCAGGACGGCCTTCGGCTCGTCCTCGGTGCGGATGATGTGGATCACCTCGTCGAGGTTCAGGTAGGCGACGAGCAGACCGCCGAGGATCTCCAACCGCTTCTCGATCTGGGCGAGGCGGTGCTGGGAGCGGCGGACCAGGACGACCTTCTGGTGGTCGAGCCACTGGACCAGCACGTCCTTGAGACCGAGGACGTTCGGCACCACGCCACGGCTCAGCACGTTCATGTTGAGCGGGATGCGGCTCTCCAGCTCGGTCAGCCGGAACAGGCTCTCCATCAGCAGGTCCGGCGAGACGTTGCGGCTCTTCGGGACGAGCACGACGCGCACGTCCTCGGCGCTCTCGTCGCGGACGTCCTCGAGCAGCGGCAGCTTCTTGGCGTTGACCAGATCGGCGAGCTTCTCGATCAGCCGGCTCTTGGTCACCATGTAGGGGATCTCGGTGACCACCACCACCCAGGTGCCGCGGCCGAGATCCTCGACCGCCCAGCGCGCACGCAGGCGGAACCCGCCGCGACCGGTACGGTAGCTCTCGACGATCGACGACCGGCTCTCCACCAGCACGCCGCCGGTCGGGAAGTCGGGGCCGGGAACCAGTTCGACCAGTTCCTCGACCGTCGTCTCCGGCGCCTCGATCAGCTTCAGCGCGGCGCGGCAGAGTTCGTGGACGTTGTGCGGCGGGATCGAGGTCGCCATGCCCACGGCGATGCCGGAGGACCCGTTGGCGAGCAGATTGGGGAAACCGCCGGGCAGGACCACCGGCTCGTCTTCGGAGCCGTCGTAGGTCGGGCGGAAGTCGACCGCGTCCTCGTCGAGACCGTCGAGCAGCAACGAGGCGATCTCGGTCATCCGCGCTTCGGTGTAGCGCATGGCCGCGGCATTGTCGCCGTCGATGTTGCCGAAGTTGCCCTGGCCGTCGACCAGCGGCCAACGCTGGGCGAAGTCCTGGGCGAGGCGGACCATCGCCTCGTAGACCGCCTGATCGCCGTGCGGATGGTATTTGCCGATGACGTCGCCGACGACGCGGGCGCATTTCTTGAAGGCGG
>CALFRR010000109.1 GCA_937919435.1 uncultured Alphaproteobacteria bacterium
CGGAGCTGTCGCGCGATCTCGGCCTCGATCCGGGCCAGACGAGCCGGCTGCTGAAGCGCCTGGAGAGCCGTGGCCTGATCGATCGCACGACTTCGGCCGACGACGGACGGCGGGTCTCGATCGCCCCGACCGAAGCCGGCCGTGCCGCGCAGGCGGAGCTGAACGTCGACCAGCACGCCCGGATCGCAGAGGAAGTCGCGACACTCGACGGCGAGGCGATCGCCCGGCTGACCGCGGCGATGGCCGACGTGCGCCGGATCTTCGATCCCGAACGCGGCCGGCCGGAGGCGATCGTCCGACCGCACCGGATCGGCGAAGTGTCGTGGGTCTGCCACCGGCAGGCTGCCTTCTATGCCGACGTCTGGGGCTTCCGCGGCGACTTCGAGGCGCTGGTGCTGGAGATCGGCGCACGCTTCCTGCGCGAGTTCGATCCCCGGCGCGACGCCTCGTTCCTGGTCGAGGTCGAGGGCCGGATCGTCGGCTCGATCTTCGTCGTCCACACCGACGACCCGACGGTCGCCAAGCTGCGGCTGCTGTGGGTGGAGAGCGAGATGCGCGGACGCGGACTCGGCCGCCGGCTGGTCGACGAGGCGGTGCGCTTCGCCCGGGCCGCCGGATACGCGAAGATGACGCTGTGGACCCAGGCGGTGCTCGAGGAGGCGCGCCACCTCTACGCCCGCGCCGGCTTCCGCCGCATCTCCGGCGAGGCGAACCGCGACTTCGGCCCCGAACTGGTCAGCGAGGTCTGGGACCTCGACCTGTGAGACCGGCGCCGGCACCCGAACGCGGGCGCCGGCGGCGCTGCGATCGCGACGCTCAGGCGGCGGCGCGACGGACGGCGGGCGCCTTCGAGGTCGTCGAGCCGAGCATCCGGGTGATCTGCTCGGACTGAGCGGCGATCTCGTCGCACTTGCGGACCAGTTCGGCGATGATGTCGGACTGGCGTTCGAAGGTGCGCGAGGCGACCGACACCGCGTCGACGGTCTCGCCGACGTTGCCGCGGATGTCGGCGGTGAAGTGTTCGATCTGGCCGACCGTTTCGAAGGCGGAGTTGGACAGCGCCCGCACCTCCTGGGCGACGACTCCGAAGCCGGCGCCGAGACTGCCGGCCCGGGCGGCTTCGATCGAAGCGTTGAGGCCGAGCAGGCGGGTCTGCTGGGAGATGTCGCGGATCGACGAGGCGAGGCCGTCGATCCGGCCGAGGGTCTCCTGGATGGCGACGACGGTGTGGCGCTCGAGGTGCGACTGGGTTTCGAGACCCATGCCGCATTCCCGGCCGAGCCGATCCGCGGCGTCGCGCACGTCGGCCGTCTGGACCGAGATCTGATCCGACATGGTGCCGACGAAGGTCTTCAGCTGCCAGGCCTCGCCGATCTTGCCGGCGACCAGGAACAGGAGTTCGGCCGCCGCTTCGATCTTCTCGGGGCTCGAGGTGTGGACCTCGCGGGCGGCGGCGGCCAGCCGGTCCGGGTCGATCCCCAGTTCGACCGCGTAGGCGCGGACCTTGGCCTCGTCGGCGGCCCGCGGCAGCACCTGACCGCCGAGCACCGAACCGATCTGCCGGTCGCCGACCATGATCGGCGCGGCCATGTCGACGAGCCCGGCATGGCATTCGTAGACCGCCGGGCGTCCGTTCTCCCGCGCCTTCTTGCCGCCGGAGAGGTCGCACTCGTTGCAGCGCCGAGCCCCTTCCGGGTTCTTGCGCATCAGGTCCATGCAGAAGCGCGTGAAGTTCGAGCCTTCGGTGACCGGTGCGTTCAGATCGACGGTCAGCGCGGCGAGCCCGGTCGCCTTGGAGAAGGCATTCTGGAACGCCTGCCAGAAATCCTTCTCCATGATTTCGGACAGTTCGGTCTTCATCCCCGGATGGATCGTTTCCTTCATCGACGCGGCTCCTCCTCCCCGAACGAGCCCACCGGTCGTTTCCGCGTCGCCGCGTCCGACTTCTCGTGCGGGCCGGTTCCTTCGTCACGGAGACGAGGACGCCATCGCGTACTGAACGAAGTCTTAATGGGGGGATGTGGATCCGGGCCGATTCTTCATTTCAGCCGAATAGCGAAAGAAAATCGCCGAAGAATACAACTCGCCCAGAGCGACGCATCGTCAAAATTCACAACTCCACGACCTTGCCCTCGTCGAGGGTGATCCGCCGGTCCATCCGGGCGGCGAGGTCCATGTTGTGGGTGGCGATCAGTGCCGCCAGACCGGAGGCACGGACCAGCGCCTGCAGCGCGTCGAAGACGTAATGGGCGGTCTTCGGGTCGAGGTTGCCGGTCGGCTCGTCGGCGAGGATCAGGCGCGGCACGTTGGCCACCGCCCGAGCGATCGCCACACGCTGCTGCTCGCCGCCCGACATCTCCGACGGACGATGTTCGGCGCGCGCCTCGAGCCGCATGTAGGCGAGCAGCTGCTTGGCCCGTTCGGCGGCATCGCGACGGCCGAGGCCGCGGATCATCTGCGGCAACATGACGTTCTCGAGCGCCGTGAACTCGGGCAGCAGATGGTGGAACTGGTAGACGAAGCCGATCTCCATCCGCCGCATCCGAGTGCGATCGGCGTCGGAGAGCGAGCCGGTCGCCACGCCGCCGAGATGGACCTCGCCGCCGTCCGGCTTCTCGAGCAGACCGGCGAGGTGGAGCAGCGTCGACTTGCCGGCACCGGAGGGCGCCACCAGCGCGACGATCTCGCCGGTGCGGATCTCCAGATCGGCCTTGCGCAGCACTTCGAGATAGCGGCCGCCTTCGGCATAACGCCGTTCGACCCGCTCGAGGTGGAGCACCGGCGGCTGGTGGGCGCGGGCCGCGCCGTCGTCGTCGAGATCGACCGCCGCCATCATTCGTACCTCAGGGCTTCGACCGGATCGAGCTTCGCCGCCTTCCAGGCCGGATAGATGGTGGCGATCAGCGACAGCCCGAGGGCCATCAGCACCACGGTCATGGTCTCGCCGGTCTGCATGTCGGCCTTCATCCGCGACAGAAAGTAGACCTCCGGCGGATAGAGCTGGGTGCCGAGGATCCACGACAGGCCCTGACGGACCTCTTCGATGTTCAGGCACAGGAACAGGCCGAGGAAGAAACCGGCGATGGTCCCGGTGGTGCCGATCGCCGCGCCGGTGATGAAGAACACCCGCATGATCGCGCCGCGGGTCGCGCCGATCGTCCGGAGGATCGCCACGTCGCGCGACTTGTCCTTGACCAGCATGGTCAGGCCCGCGACGATGTTGAGCGCCGCCACCAGCACGATCATCGTCAGGATCAGGAACATCACGTTGCGTTCGACTTCGAGCGCGGAGAAGAAGGTGACGTTCCTCTGGCGCCAGTCGGTGACGTAGACCGAGCGTCCCGCCGCCTCTTCGATCGGCTTGCGGAGCGCTCCGACGGCATCGGGATCGGCGACGTGGATCTCCACCGCGCTCGCCCGTCCGTCGAGGTTGAAGTAGCTCTGGGCCTCGGCGAAGGGCATGAAGACGAAGCCGGAATCGTATTCCGACATGCCGACCGAGAAGATCGCGGCGACCGGATAGGCCTTGACCCGCGGGGTCACCCCCATCGGCGTGACGTTGCCGCGCGGGGAGACGATGGTGACCGGATCGCCGAGGCCGACGCCGAGGTTCTGGGCGAGCCGGGTGCCGATGGCGATGCCCTTGCCGGCTTCGAAATCGTCGAGGCTGCCCTGTTTGATGTTCTTCGAGACCAGGGTGAGCTTGTCGAGATCGGACCGCGCGAGGCCGCGCACCAGCGCGCCGAGCGCCGCGCCGGGGCCGGAGGCGAGCGCCTGCCCCTCGACGAAGGGCATCGCCGACTTGACGCCGGGCACCTTGGCCAGACGATCGGCCACTTCGCGCCAGTCGGTGAACTGCGACGCCGTCGCCTGGACCAGGATGTGGCCGTTGAGGCCGAGGATCTTGCCGACCAGCTCGGTGCGGAACCCGTTCATCACCGCCATCACGACGATGAGGGTGGCCACACCGAGCATGATCCCGGCGAAGGAGAAGCCGGCGATGATCGAGATGAAGGTCTCTCGCCGGCGCGATCTCAGATAGCGCCAGGCGATCATCCATTCGAAGGCCGAGAACGGGCCGGTGCCCGTCGGCTCGGAGATTTCGGTCGCTTCAGCCATTCGACCTTCGCCGTCCTTCTCGTGTCACGCCGCCGCGCCGAAACGGGCGAGCGCCGTCTCGATCGGCAGAACCTCGCGGGCGCCGGTCGCCCGGTTCTTGATCTCGACCTTGCCCTCGGCGAGCGACTTCGGCCCGACGATCAGCTGCCAGGGCAGACCGATCAGGTCCATCGTGGCGAACTTGGCGCCGGCCCGGGCGTCGGTGTCGTCGTAGAGAACCGACACGCCGGCTGCTTCGAGGGTGGCGTAGAGCTTCTCGCAGGCCGCGTCGACGACCCCGTCGCCGGCCTTCATGTTGATCAGGCCGACCCGGAACGGCGCCACCGACTCCGGCCAGACGATGCCGGCGTCGTCGTGGCTCGCCTCGATGATCGCGCCGACCAGACGCGACACGCCGACGCCGTAGCTGCCCATGTGCACCGGCTTCTCGACCCCGTCGGGACCGGCGACCTTGGCGTTCATCGGCTCGGAGTACTTGGTGCCGAAGTAGAAGATGTGGCCGACCTCGATGCCGCGGGCGGAGACCCGCTTGTCCTCGGGGATCGCGGCGAAGGCGGCCTCGTCGTGCTTCTCCTCGGTCGCCGCGTAGAGCGTCGTCCACTGATCGACGATCGGCTTCAGATTGCCACGGAAATCGGTCGATTCCGCGGGGATCGGCAGGTCGAGCACGTCCTTGTGACAGAACACCTGAGATTCGCCGGTGGAGGCGAGGATGATGAACTCGTGGCTCATGTCGCCGCCGATCGGGCCGGAATCGGCACGCATCGGGATGGCGGTCAGGCCGAGCCGGGCATAGGTCCTGAGGTAGGCGACGAACATCCGGTAATAGGCCTCGCGGGCCCGGTCCTGGTCGACGTCGAAGGAATAGGCGTCCTTCATCAGGAATTCGCGGCCGCGCATCACGCCGAAGCGCGGGCGCCGTTCGTCGCGGAACTTCCACTGCACGTGGTAGAGGTTCAGCGGCAGATCCTTGTAGGAACGGACGTAGGAGCGGAAGATCTCGGTGATCATCTCCTCGTTGGTCGGCCCGTAGAGGAGATCGCGCTCGTGGCGGTCCTTGATGCGGAGCATCTCGGCACCGTAGTCGTCGTAACGTCCGCTCTCCCGCCAGAGGTCTGCCGACTGCAGGGTCGGCATCAACACTTCGACGGCGCCGGCGCGGTTCTGCTCCTCGCGGACGATGCGGCCGATGTTGTCGAGCACCTTCAGGCCGAGCGGCAGCCAGCTGTAGATGCCGGCGGCCTGCTGGCGGATCAGGCCCGCCCGCAACATCAGGCGGTGCGAGACGATCTCGGCTTCCTTGGGGGTCTCTTTGAGGATCGGCAGGAAATAACGCGACAGACGCATGGGACTCGGGCCTCGACGGACGCCGGGAGATGACTCGGGTGTTCGGCGCCCCTTCCGGAGCACGAGAATCCCGGCGAAATGAAGATCGCTTCGCCTCTTTGGTGGACGAGGCCACCACAAAAGACAAGGGTCGCCGCCGCATTGGTGCGCTGGTCCGGGTCTCCCGAACGGCAGCCTCCGGATGCGGCAGACCTGCTCAAATCGACGTCAGTCGAGAGATCAGACTTTGGTCGCACGACCTCATCAGTTGTTTCGCCGGATTCCAAACACGACCCACAACCGATTGCATATTCACGTCTTTTCGGATCGCCCGAACACAACCGGCGCGTTCCGCGCCGATCAGAATTAACACGACAAACCGGCCGGGAGCCGCTATTGTCGGCATATCAGAAGAGGGCCGGTGAAGACCGGAACGGCGCACCCAAGGCCCCTCGACGATCGCGGTCTGAGTCTCGGGAGGAATGCCCCTCGGTGCCCGCGGCCGGGCGAAGGTCCGCCGGTGTCGCCACGAAGTTCGAGCGCCGTCAGAGCGCAGACTTCGGTGAAGGGGTCTAGACGCGCAACTTTCATGAAGAGCAAGGCTCCTCGCGGGGCCTTGCTTTTTTATGTGCCCAGGGTTGCGGATCCGGTCGGATCACGATGCGCGGCATGCGCCCCCTCGCCCCGATCGACGAGACACCGATCGATCTCCGATTCGACCAGGCCGAAGAAGCGCTCCGCCGCATGCCGTTCGCGCCACGGCGCATGGCCGCAGCCGGTCAGCAGATGGAACCGGAACGCCGTCGGCACCACGTCGGCGAGCGCGGCGATCGCCGACGCCGGATGCGGATCGTGGTCGCCGTGGATCGCGATCAGCGGCACCGGGAGACGGCCGAGGCGCCGTTTCAACTCACCCGACGCCCGAAGCTCAGCCGCCTCCGGCCAGACCGCGGCGAAGACGTCGGCCCGAATCTCGGAATCGTATGCCTCGGCCACCGGCAGCGGATCGAAGGCATCGGCACGGGCGAAGATCGCACCGAGACGGGCGAACCGGCGCGCAGCATCCGGGTCGGATGCCGCGAAACCCTCGGCCGCGAGGGCCTCGACTTCGGCGCGTTCGGCCGCGGTCAGGCGGGAGAGCCGGGTCGGGGCGATGGTCGCGGCGTCGGCGGCGTCGAACGGCGGTGCGCCGACCATCACCACCGCGGCGACCCGCCCGGGATGACGCTCGGCGTGGAGAAGCGCCAGCCAGGCGCCCCAGGAGTGGCCGATCACCACCGCCCGGACGACCCCGGCCGCGGCCAACGCATCTTCGAGTTCGGCGATCTCTGCCTCGACGGAGAGCGCCGTCGACCACGGTTCGAGCACCGCGCGCCGCACCGCGAGCCGTCGGGCGACCGGGCCGAGCTCGCCGCAACCGCCCGGACCGCCGTGGACGACCACCGCCTCGACCGGGCCGGCCCCGTGCCGTCGACCGCTCCCCATGCCCTCGGCTCCCACGGAAGCTCGGAAACGAAGAGACCCGGGTAGATGCCCGGGTCTCGTCTCTGGATCGATGTCGCGACGGTCGGCGATCAGCCGACGATCTCGAGACCGGAGAAGAAGAAGGCGATCTCCTCGGCGGCGGTCTCCGGCGCGTCGGAACCGTGCACCGAGTTCTCGCCGATCGACAGGGCGAAGTCCTTGCGGATGGTGCCCTCGGCGGCGTTGGCCGGGTTGGTGGCGCCCATCACTTCGCGGTTCTTGAGAATCGCGTTCTCGCCCTCGAGCACCTGGGCGACGATCGGGCCGGAGGACATGAACTCGGTCAGTTCGGCGAAGAACGGCCGGTCCTTGTGGACGGCGTAGAAGGCCTCGGCCTGGCGCTTCGACAGCCACAGACGCTTGGAGGCGATCACCCGGAGACCGGCGGCCTCGAAGCGGGCCACGATCTGGCCGGTCAGGTTGCGCTTGGTCGCGTCGGGCTTGATCATCGAGTAGGTGCGTTCGATCGCCATGGGTCGTTTCCTCTGGTCGGGACGGATCGGCCCCGCACGGCGGACGCCGTGCGGGAGGTGGCGCGCTCTTATCATTCCCTCGCGACAGCGCCAAGGCGGGCTGCGACGAATGGCCGCCCCTCCCTTCGCCGGGCGGGCGGCCCCGATCCGTCGGATCAGCGCCGGAAGCCGCCGAAGACGATGTCCGGCGCGGAGGTGTTGTGAGTCGACGGCACCGGCCGGACGAAGCCGACCTCGGCCGCCTTGGCATCCTTGAAGTCGACCACCGAAGTGGCGGCGACCGGTCCGCCGGGGGTGGTGCGCACCGCGGTCTCGGCGGTGTCGGCATTGCCGGGCGCGACGTACATCGAGCGCAGGCCGGCGAACGGCAGGGTCTTCAGGTCGACCCCGTCGAGCGCCACGTCGACCGCCGACCGGCCGACGTCGATGCCGGAGACGGTCACCGTCGCCTTGCCGCCCTTGGCGAACTCGAGGGTGAAGCTCGCCGTCTTCGGATCGTAGGCGACCGACTTGTAGGCGACGAAGGGCCGGGTCGATTCCTCGACCGGGCCGACCAGGAAGGACGAGCCGTAGGCGACCTCGCGGGTGCGGGCCGGCGGCAGGGGCTTCAACCGCCAATAGCCGTCCTGCGGATAGAACACCAGGAACTCGACCGGCCCGGCCGGCGTCTTGCGCCAGAGCTGGACGAGGTGGAGGAAGTTCTGGGTGAGTTTGCCGACGGTCACCGGCACCACCGTCGGACGCCAGAAGTCGGGATAGACCACCCCCTTCAGGATGAAGTCGTCGTCCTCCCAGAGCACCGCGGTCGGCGGCACGTAGGGCTTGCCGTCGGCCCCACCGGAGCCGCCGAACGAACAGCCGGAGAAATCGGGAGCGGTCGAATCGCGGATGATCCCGGCGACATAGGCCGGCGACTTCGCCTCGACGGTGAAGCCGCGAACCTCCGGCGAGGTCAGCGTGTAATAGACGTTGTCCTCTTCCGCGCAGGTGGTCTTGACCGACCGGTTGTGGACGTCGACGGCGATCGGTTCGGCCGCGGCCGCCCCGGCGAAGAGCACGAGGGCGAGACACGCCGCTCCACCGAACCGCCCGAACTCTCGATACGCCCGTCTCGTCGTCATGTCGGCCTCTCTCCTCGGTTCACCGCGACGGCGGCGAAGGTTTCTCGAAACTCGTCTTGCATCACGGCGGCTTCGTGTCCACCTGTTCGACCGTCGACAGGCGGTCGTCCGCGCGATCCGCCGAACCCTTCCGGGAGCGTCAGGTGCCGTCGGTTCGTCCCCTCCGCCGTCGTGCGGCACCCTTCCTCAGACGAGCGATGCGGCTGGCCCTGCTGGTGCCGGTCACCCTCTACTTCCTGCTCGACGAGGTGGTGCCGGCGCTGCTGCGGCCGGTCTACGCGCGGCTCGCGGCGTTGCGGCCGATCGAACGGCTCGGCGAGGCGATCCTGGCGCTGCCGCCGGTCGCGACGCTGGTCCTGTTCCTGGTGCCCTTCGCGGTGCTGGAGCCGTTCAAGATCTATGCGCTGGTGCTGATCGCCGGCGGACATTTCGCCTCCGGTTCGGTGATGCTCGCCGCCTCGCACCTCGCCTCGATCGTGCTGGTCGAGCGGCTGTTCCGGCTGACGAAGCCGAAACTCCTGACGATCGGCTGGTTCGCCCGGGTCCACGGGCTGGTCGAGCGGGTCTACGACTGGTCGCTCGGACGGCTGAAGGCGACGGCGGCGTGGCGGCACACCGCGGCAGTGCTCCGGCGGATCCGCGAGGCCCTGCGGACGGCGAAGGCGCGGCTGGTGCCGCCGATCGCCGCGGCCCTGCGCCGGCTGGCGGCCCGGTTGCGCCGGCCGTCCGCCGGCTGATCCCCGGCACCGCCTCCCCCACCCCACTCCCCCCCTTCCCCGAACGCCCCCTCCCGGCATCGCGCAGGCGCGCGGCGCCCCCTGAAACGTGCGCTGCGGCGCCCTCGCCACCGGACGTGGGGCCCGCGTTCCGCACGACGGTGGACCGTCATCGAGGCGTCATCCGATCGTCACGCCGCCTTCGTGTTCGTCGGTGACACCGCTGGTCTCATCGGAAGGAGCGAGGCATGGATCCGCAGTCGGTCAGGTTGACCGGTATCGACAAGAGCTTCGGCTCGACCTCCGTTCTCGACGGGATCGACCTGTCGATCGAGGCGGGGGAGTTCGTCTCGCTGGTCGGCGAATCCGGCTGTGGCAAGTCCACGCTGCTGCGCATCGTCGCCGGGCTCGAGACCCCCGAACGCGGCCGGGTGACGATCGGCGACCGCGACGTGACCGAGATCGATCCGAGCGACCGCAACGTCGCGATGGTCTTCCAGTCCTATGCGCTCTATCCGCACATGACGGTGCGCCGGAACATCGCCACGCCGCTGCGGATGCGTCGGCTGCCGCTCGCCGCGCGTCTGCCGCTGGTCGGACCGCTGGTGCGCGGCCGATCGAAGATCCTCGAAGAGATCGAACGGGAGGTCGAGGCGGCGGCCGCCACGCTCCGGATCGACGAGCTGCTCGACCGCCGGCCGGCTCAGCTCTCCGGCGGCCAGCGTCAGCGGGTGGCCCTGGCGCGGGCGCTGGTGCGTTCGCCCGCCGCCTTCCTGATGGACGAGCCGCTCTCCAATCTCGACGCCAAGCTGCGCGCCCACATGCGCGACGAACTGGCGGCGCTGCACCGGCGGCTCGGCGCGACCTTCGTCTACGTCACCCACGACCAGGTCGAGGCGATGACGATGTCGAACCGGATCGCGCTGATGGACGGCGGCCGGATCCTCCAATACGGCACCGCCAACGACCTCTACGAGCGCCCCGCCAACCTGGCGGTCGCCCGGTTCATCGGGACGCCGTCGATCAACCTCCTGCCGGCGGAGATCGACGCCCGGGGCCGGGCGTCGGTGTTCGGCCAGCCGATCGGCGTCCATGCGCCGGGCGCGGCCGGACCGGCGATGATCGGGGTCCGCCCCGAGGACCTTCGGGTCGGCGTTCCCGGCATCGCCGCCCGCCTGCTGCACGGCGAACGCCACGGCGCCGATCGTTTCGACACCTTCGCCCCGCTCGCCGATCGGACGCTCCGGATCGTCGTGCGGCGGTCGCCGGGAGAGGCCGGGGCATGCGGTGACGACGTGGTGTCGCTCGGGATGGTCGCCGAGCGGGTCCATCTGTTCGGTGGCGACGGCCTGCGCCGTCCCACCCGGGTCACCGGCGAGGTGCCGGCATGACCCTCACCGCACTCTCCGGCCCGACCGTGGCGGCCCCGGCGCGGCGCTGCCCGCGCGAAGTCCGGGAACGCCGGGCGGGCCTGTTGTTCGTCGCACCGGCAGTGCTGCTGCTGGCGGCCACCTACGTCGTGCCGATGGCCGTGCTCGCCGGCTTCAGCCTGACCGACTACCGGCTCGGAGCGCTCACCACGCGCTTCGTCGGCCTCGCCAACTTCGCCCACGCGCTCGCCGATCCGGTGTTCCTCCGGGCCGTCGCCAACACCGCGCTCTATGCGGCGATCGTCATTCCCGGCGGCGTCTTCCTCGGGCTCGGGGTGGCGCTGCTGGTCGAGGGACGGCGGCGCAGCCGATCGTTCTGGGAGGTCGCCTACTTCCTGCCGGTGACCGCGACGCTGGTCGCCATGGCGACGGTCTGGCAGTTCCTGCTGCATCCCTCGATCGGCCCGGTCAACGCCGCGATCACCGCCCTCGGCTTCGATCCGGTGTCGTTCCTGGCGACACCGTGGCTCCTGATCCCGACCATGGCGATGATCGGGATCTGGCAGATCGTCGGCTTCAACATGGTGCTGTTCCTCGCCGGGCTGACCAACATCCCGCGCGATCTCCACGAGGCGGCCCGGCTCGACGGGGCGAAGCACCCGATCGACCGGTTCCTGACCGTCACCTGGCCGATGCTCGGACCGACGACGCTGTTCGTGGTGGTCACCACTTCGATCACCGCCTTCAAGGTGTTCGAGACGGTGGCGGTCCTCACCCACGGACGCAGCGGCTCGGAGACGATGCTCTACGACCTCTATCTCGAAGGCTTCGAGTACGCCAACACCGGCTATGCCTCGGCGCTGACCATCCTGTTCCTGGTGGTCGTGCTCGCCCTGTCGATCGGCCAGACCGTCCACCTCGATCGCCGGGTGCACTACAGATGACCCGCGCGCTCGGTCGATGGATCGCCCTCACCGTGTTGGGCCTCGGCGCGGCGGCGATGCTGCTGCCGTTCTGGTGGATGCTGCTGACCGCCTTCCGGGCGCCGGCCGACATCTTCCACGTCTCGCTGCTGCCCGCCCTCGACTTCGCGGCGGCGGCCGACAACTTCGCCCGGGCCGCCGCCCAGGTGCCGATGGCGCGGTTCATGCTGAACGGCGTGATCGTCTGCGGCGGCATCCTGGCGGTGCAGGTGGCGGTCGCGATCCCCGCCGCCTATGCGCTGGCGAAACTGCGCTTTCCCGGCCGCGAGCCGCTGTTCGCGGTGGTGGTGGCGGCGCTCGCGGTGCCGATGCAGGCGCTGGCGCTGCCCCTGTTCGTCGGCCTGTCGCGGATGGGACTGCTCGACACCTATTTCGCGATGATGGTGCCGTTCTTCCTGTCGGTCTTTGCGATCTTCCTGCTGCGCCAGTCGTTCCGCGGTTATCCCGACGAGATCATCGACGCCGCCCGGCTCGACGGATTCTCCGAGTGGGAGATCTGTTGGGGACTGGTGCTGCGCGGCTCGTGGCCGGCGGTCTCCGCCTTCGCGGTGTTCTCGGTGGTCGCCCACTGGAACGACCTCTACTGGCCGATGATCGTCGTCTCCGACCCGAGCCTCGCGCCGCCGCCGCTCGGCATGCTGTTCTTCGCCGACGTCGAGAGCGGCGCCAACTACGGCGCGCTGATGGCCGGGGCGGCGATGATCACCGCCCCGATGGTGCTGTCCTTCCTGCTCGCCCGCCGGCAGTTCATCGCCGGCATCACGATGTCCGGGGTCAAGTGACCCGGCCACGACCGCCTCTCGCAACCCGAGACCCAACGGAGATCCCCATGTCCCTCGCCCAACGCATCGCCGCCGCCGCGCTCGCGGTCGGCATCGCGCTGCCCGGTGCGGCATCCGCCGAACCGGTGACGCTCAAGGTGCTCTACAACCTGCCGGGCTTCACCAAGTTCCACCAGCCGCTCGCCGACGAGTTCATGAAGAACAACCCGGAGGTCAAGATCGACTTCCTCGCGCCGGCGCCCGGCTACAACGAGGGCCAGCAGCAGGTGCTGCGCGCCGCGGTCACCGGGAACCTGCCCGACGTCTACTTTTCGGGCTACAACCTGACCGCCGAGCTCGTCCACACGCTGGCGCCGCGCAACCAGATCACCGATCTCGGCCCGTTCATCGAAAAGGAGGGCGGCAAGGCCTTCCTCGACGCCAACTACACCCCGCAGATGGCGGCGCTCGGCGTGATCGACGGCAAGCAGTGGGGTCTGCCGGTCAACGCCTCCTCGCCGATCATGTTCGTGAACGCCGATCTGGTCCGCAAGGCCGGCGGCGATCCCGCCCACATGCCCGACACCTTCGACGGCCTGATCGCCCTCGCCAAGAAGATCCACGACGCCGACCCGAAGGTCGCCGGCATGGCCTACGACATCGGCGGCTGGCCGGACGACTGGCTGTGGCAGGCGCTGGTCTACACCCAGGGCGGACGCCTCGTCGATCCGGCGACCGGCAAGGTCGGCTTCGACAACCAGATCGGCCTCCGGGCGCTCGAACTGACCCGCCGCTTCGTCACCGAAGGCGGCCAGGCGATGCTCGACTGGGATCAGGCGCGCCAGCAGTTCGGCGCCGGCATGACCGGCTTCATGTTCTCGACGCCGGCGCACGTCCAGACCATCGAAGGCCTGGTCGGCAACCGCTTCGAACTGAAGACCACCACCTTCCCGCTCGAGGACAAGGTCAAGGGCGGCGTGCCGACCGGCGGCAACTCGGCGGTGATCCTGACCCAGGACAAGGCCAAGCAGGACGCCGCGTGGAAGTACCTGAAGTGGGTCACCGGCCCGGCGGCGCAGAACATCATCGTCCGGATCACCGGCTATCTGCCGACCAACAAGAACGCCGTCGGCCCCGACTATCTCGGCCCCTACTACGTCGAGCGTCCGAACGTGAAGACGGCGTCGCTCCAGGCCGACAAGTCGCTGCCCTGGGCCGGCTATCCCGGCGGCGACTCGGTCCGCATCTGGCGCACCCAGCGCGACATCATCGGCAAGGTGATGCGCGGCGAGGTCACGCCGGCGGCGGGGCTGAAGGAGATCGTCGACCAGACCAACGCCCTGATGAAGTGACCTCGTGAGATCGCCGGGGCGCGCGGGGACCCCCTCGCGCGCCCCGGTGCATTCGGAGACCGAACATGAAGCTGATCCAGATCACCGACATCCACCTCGGCGCGCCCGGCGAGACCGTCAACGGCGTCGACCCGGAAGCGCGCCTGCGCCGGGTGGTCGCCGACCTCGTGGCGCGTCACGCCGACGCCGATCTCCTGGTGATCACCGGCGATCTCGCCGATTCCGGCCGCCGCGACGCC
>CALFRR010000110.1 GCA_937919435.1 uncultured Alphaproteobacteria bacterium
GGCGGAGATGCCGGCCGCCGCGAGATCCTCGGCGGCTTCCAGCGCCCGGTGGACCATCGTTCCGCAGGCGACGATCGCCGCATCGGAGCCGTCGCGCAGGACATCGGCGCGGCCCACCCGGAACACCGGATCGGGACGGACGAGATCGGGCACCGGCATGCGGGAGATGCGCAGGAACACCGGTCCGTCGTGGGCGACGGCCCACTTCACCGCCTCGGCGGTCTGCCAGGGATCGGAGGGGACGATCACCGTCAGCCCGACCAGCGGCCGGAGCCAGGCGAGATCCTCGATCGAGTGATGGGTCGGCCCGAGCTCGCCGTAGGCGATGCCGGCGGCGAAACCGCAGAGTTTGACGTTCTGGGCGGAATACGCGACGTCGGCCTTGATCTGCTCCAGCGACCGGCCGGTGAGGAAGCACGAGGCGGCGGCGACGAAGGGGATCTTGCCGCCGTTGGCGAGGCCGGCGCCGACGCCGACCAGATTCTGTTCGGCGATGCCGACGTTGACCAGCCGCTCGGGGAACTTCTTCTGGAAGCCGCCGAGCTTGGAGGAACCGACGCTGTCGTTGCAGACCGCGACGATCCGCGGATCGGTGGCGGCGAGCGCCTCGAGCGTGGCGGCGAAGGCCTCGCGACAGTCGTGGCGGCCGGCGACGGTGACGGGGGCGCTCATCGGCTCAACTCCTCGAGGGCGGTTCGCAACTGGTCGTCGGTCGGCACGCCGTGGTGCCAGGAGGCCCTGTCCTCCATGAAGCTGACGCCGCGCCCCTTGACGGTATGGGCGATCAGGCACTTCGGCCGGCCGGTCGGCGGCGCCCGGAAGGCGTCGAGAAGAGCGGCGGGATCGTGGCCGTCGACCTCGATCACCTCCCAGCCGAAGGCGCGGAACTTGTCGGCGAGCGGCTCCAGCGCGGCGGTCTCCTCGGTACGGGCACCCTGCTGGAGACGGTTGCGGTCGACGATCAGGGTGAGGTTGTCGAGCCGGCGGTGGGCGGCGGTCATCGCCGCCTCCCAGTTCGACCCCTCCTGCAACTCGCCGTCGCCGGTGACCACGTAGACGCGCCAGGGGGCACCGTCCATTTTTCCGGCGATCGCCATGCCGGTGGCGACCGGCAGGCCGTGGCCGAGCGGCCCGGTGTTGGTCTCCACGCCCGGCAGATAGAGCCGGTTGGGATGGCCGTTCAGCCGCGAACCCGGCTTCATGTAGGTCGCGAGATCGTCGAGCGGGAAGAACCCGGCCATCGCCAGCGTCGAATAGAGCGCGCCGGTGCAATGGCCCTTCGACATCACGAAGCGGTCACGGTTCGGATCGGTCGGGTTCTTCGGATCGATCCTCAGGACCGCGAAGTAGAGGGTCGCCAGGATGTCGGCGACCGACATGTCGCCGCCGGGGTGGCCCTGACCGGCGCCGTGGATCATGACGAGGGCTCGTCGACGGATCTCGGCGGCGCGGCCCGCCACCCTCTCCGCATCGCTCATCGGCCTCGTGTCCGTCATCTCGCATACCTCCGAATGGTCGATCCGCGCGCCGACGAGAAGCCCTCGCGCCCGGCGGGACGGCCGGCGCCGCAGATCCGTTCGAATTTCCCACGCCGCCGATCCGTCCGGCGGCCACCGGTCACCGTCGCCCGAAGGAGAGCCAGGGCGGCAGTCGCCAGCCGCCGCCGGAGCGACGGACGAGGTCGACGATCACCGCGACGATGACGAAGAAGCCGATGATCACCCGCTCCCAGTAGGAGGAGACGTTCATCAGCACGATGCCGTTGCCGAGAACGGCCATGAAGGTGGCGCCGAGCAGCGTGCCGAACATGGTCCCGACGCCGCCGGACAGCGAGGTGCCGCCGATGATCGCCGCGGTGATCGACGGCATCAGCCAGCTCGCCCCGATGGTCGGCTGACCGGCGTTCATCCGGCTGACGAACATCATCCCGGCGAGCGCCGCGGCCGCCCCCGACAGGCCGTAGACCAGCGCCTCGACCCGTTCGACCCGGAGGCCGGAGAAGCGGGCGGCGTCGCGGTTGCCGCCGATGGCGAAGACGTTGCGGCCGAACGGCGTGTTGCGGGTCACCCAGCCGAGGCCGAGGTAGATGACGAACATGATCGCCACCGGGATCGGCAGGCCCCACAGGTTGCCCTGACCGACCACCTGGAACACCTTCGGCACGCCGGTGATCGCATAGCCCTTGGTGATCACCAGGATCGCCCCGGCGAAGACCTCGCCGGTGGCCAGCGTCACGATGAAGGCGTTGAGCTTCAGCCTGGCGATCATCACGCCGTTGACCAGACCGCAGGCGAAGCCGAACAGCACGGCGATCGCCATGGCGAGGAAGGGATCGAGCCCGCCGCCGGTCATCATCATCGCGCCGAGGATCGCCGACAGGCCGGCGATCGCGCCGACCGACAGGTCGATGCCACCGAGCAGCAGAACCAGGGTCTGGCCGGCCGCCACCACCGCGATGAACGACACCTGACGGGCGACCACCTGGATGTTGTAGGGGGTCAGGAAGTTGGGATTGGAGACGGCGATGAAGGCGCCCATCAGCAGGATCGCCAGGATGATGCCGCTCTCCTTGATCCGGAAGATCCGGCCGAGGAGGGAAGTGGCGGAAGCGCCGTTGTCGGGACGTGTCATGGATCACCCGGTTCAGTGTGGGGCCGCGGCGCGATCGACCGCCATGGTCAGGAGCCGTTCCTGAGTGGCGGTCGCCGCATCGGTCTCGCCCTTCACCCGCCCTTCGTGCATGACCAGGATGCGGGCCGAGAGGTCGATCACCTCCTCGAGTTCGGAGGAGATGACCAGGATGGCCATGCCGGCGGCGGCCAGTTCTCGCAGGATGCGATGGATCTCGAACTTGGCGGCGACGTCGATGCCGCGCGTCGGTTCGTCGAGGAGCAGGATCCGGCAGCCGGTGGCCAGCCAGCGGCCGAGGATCACCTTCTGCTGGTTGCCGCCGGAGAGGTTGCGGATCGGCTGATCGTGGCCGGAGATCTTGATCGCGAACTCGTTCACCCAGCGATCGGTCACCTCGGCCCGGCGCCGCCGGTCGACGCCACCGAAGCGGGTCATCCGGGGAAGGATCGGCAGGGTCATGTTCTCGTCGATGCCGAGCACGGGGAAGATGCCGAGACGCTTGCGCTCCTCCGGAACGTAGGCGATGCCGTGGGCGATCGCCTCGCTCGGGTGGCGGAAGTCGACGCGTTCGCCGGCGACGAGGATCTCGCCGCGGTCGGGGCGGGTGTCGCCGAAGAGGCAGCGGGCCATCTCTGTGCGGCCGGCGCCGATCAGCCCGGCGATGCCGAGGATCTCGCCGGGGCGCAGAGCGAAGTTCACGTCCTCGAACTCGCCGATGCGGCCGAGCCCGCGCACCTCGAGGATCGGCTGCGCATCGGGCACCGCCGCGGCGGAGCCGGCGCGGACCATCTCGCGCCCGATCATGTGACGCACCAGGATCGCCTCGGTCGCTTCCGCGCCGGGGATCTCGGCGGTCTTGCAGCCGTTGCGCAGCACCGTCACCCGGTCGGAGATGCGCAGGATCTCGGGCAGGCGATGGGAGACGTAGACGATGGCGTGGCCCTCGTCGCGCAGCCGTTCGACCAGCGTCAGCAGGCGTTCGGCCTCGGGGATCGACAGGGCGGCGGTCGGTTCGTCGAAGATCAGCAGACGGGCGTCCTGGGCGAGCGCCCGGGCGATCTGCACCGATTGCTGGCGCGCCGCCGACAGACCGGCGACCTCGGCGTCGAGATCGAGATCGGCGTCGACCGCGGCCAGCGCCCGGGCGGCCCGCGCCCGCATCTCGCGCCAGTCGATCGCCCGCCCGGCGAGGCGCAGCGGCGGCGTGCCGAGCAGCACGTTCTCCATCACCGACAGGTGGGGAACCAGATTGAGCTCCTGCGGCACCATGCCGATGCCGAGCGCCCGGGCATCGGCCGGGCGGGAGAGGACGGTCGGACGTCCGCCGACCAGCACGTCGCCGGCGTCGGGGCGGAACAGACCGATCATGACGTTCATCAGGGTCGACTTGCCGGCGCCGTTCTCGCCGACCAGGCTGTGCACCTCACAGGCCCGGAAGACCGCATCGACGCCGTCGAGCGCGACCACGCCGGGGAAGACCTTGCGGATGCCCCTCAGCTCGAGGACGGTCGGACGCTCGCCGTCGAGACGGGGCGAAGTCGCGTCGTGCATGTCGCTCTCCGGTTGATCGGGGTCCGGCCGGAGCCGGGAGAGGTCGCCGCCGGGAGGTCCCGGCGACGACGGATTCGGAGGGTCTTCCGGCCGATCACTTCAGCTTGTCGGCGGTTATCAGCTGCGAGCCGGTGGCGTGCTCCTTCGGGAAGGTGTGGCCCGAGTTCATGGCGACGAAGTAGGTGACCGTCCAGTAGCCGATCTCCCACTGGCGCTGAGCCTTCTGGGCGTCGATCACGCCGGCCTTGACGTAGCCGATCGCCTCGGGGAGATCGTCCATGCCGACGATGTGGACCTTGCCCTTCTTGCCGGCGGTCTCGACCGCGCGGGCGGCGCCGATCGGGGCGGAGGCGTTGCAGCCGAAGATGCCGACGAGATCGGCATTGGCCTGCAGGGCGTTCTCGGTCAGGTCGACGGCGGCCTGGAGATTGTCGTTGTCGGGACGGTCGAAGACGATGCTCATGCCGGGATTCTCGGCGATCGCCTTCTTGAAGCCCTCGACGCGGGCCTTGTGGTTCGGCGCGGAGAGCGAGCCGGCGAGGATGCCGACCTTGCCCTTGCCGCCGACCGCCTTGGCGAGATACTGGCCGAGCTCGTAGCCGTCGGCGGCATCCTTGTTGTGGCCGACGTACATGATGCGCTTGGAGGCGGGGCAGTCGGTGTCGAAGGTCGAGACCTTGACGCCGGCGGCGAAGGCGTCGTCGATCGCCTGGGTGTCGGTCGCCGGGTCGAGGCAGGCCACCGCCAGACCGTCCGGCTTCACCGAGGTGTTGTTCTCGATCTTCTTGATGTGCTCGTTGATGTCGGCGGTCGCCGGGGCATCGAAGCGGACGTTGACCTTGATGCCGGCGGCGGCGAACTCGGCGACGGCCTTCTTCGCGCCCTGTTCGACGACGTCGTACCAGGGATGGACGACCTTCGGGATGAACACGATCTCCAGCGGCTTCGTCGGCTTGGTGATCAGCTTGGCCTGATCGTAGACCACGGCGTCCGCGGCGAAGGCCGGAGCGGCGAGACAGGCGAGCGCCGTGACCAGGGCCGTGGTGGTGAGAGAGGTCTTCATCGATCGTTTCCTCCGTCGAATGTTTCTCGACTCGTTGTGCGACCGGCGCGGTCCGAACCGTCGGCCCGACGGCCGCGCGGGGACGGCTCGCGCCATCCCGCCCGGCCCCCGCCCTTCGAGCCGGAGACGCGATCGGGCCGTCGCACGCACCGATCGCGAAATCCCGGCTCCCGACATTCGATCCGATCGCCGCCCCGGACACTGCGTCTCCGGTTCGGCACCCTCGACGCGGAGGCGATCGCCTCCGGAGGAACGACGGATCGAATATTTATTCGGTCCTGAATGCAAATTCAGGCTACGCGTCTCCACTCCGGAGGTCAAGTCCCGTGCAGGTCGGCCGGAGTGCCAGAAATTGCGGGACGGCGGTTTTCCGCCACATACCGACCTTCTTTCCGTGCGCCGCCGTCTCTGTGCGTCCGATGATTGTGTTTTTCGACCTTTGCGCGCCCGATCGCCGGCCATGGTGTCTGCGCCTTAGACCAAAGTCTATGGGCGCGAGAATGTCGAATATTTATTCGCAATAGATGCATCCATGTTCACGGCGACCGTCCGGGTGCGACGGCGGCGCGACGGGTCCGGCGGACCGCTCAGCCGTCGACGGCGTCGTCGACCGGACGCGGTCCGCCCTCGGCGAGGCGTTCGGCGGTGAAGCGGTCGGTGATCAGGACGTTGAGGAAGCGGCCGAGCATGGCGGCACGGATCGCGGCGATCTTGCGCCGACCGCCGGCCACCGCCACCACCCGCCGGCAGGCGCCGAGCCGGTCGAGCGGGATACCGATCACCCGTCCGTCGAGGGGCGAGACCACCGAGCGGCCGTTGGCGTCGAAGAAGCGCAGGCAGATGTCGCCGACCGCACCGTTCTCGCCGAGCACGTCGAGTTCGTCGCGGGTGAAGGCGTTGCCGGAATTCTCCAGCATCCGCGACGGGGTCAGCGAACCGATGCCGACCAGCGCCATCGTCACCTTCGGAAACAGCTCGATCGCCTCGGCGACGAAGGGGTCGGCCATCATCACCGCATGCGCCTCGATCGAAGCGGCCACCCCCTGCGCCGGCAGGAAGTGCGGCGTGCCGCCGGTCAGCTGGGCGAGGCGGTTGATCATGTGGGCGGCGTGCGACTGGACCGCCGCGTTGCCGATGCCGCCGAGCAGTTGGACGACGCCGGCCGCCCGGGCCCGGCGGATCGGCGTCAGGCTGTCGATCGCCCGCAGGAGCGAAGTGCTCCACGAGGAGACGCCGATCATCTCGGCATCGGCCATCGTCGCCTCGAGATAGGCGGCGGCGGCGGCGCCGATCGCCGCCATGATCGTCTCGTCGCGGTCCTCGGCGCATTCGGCGACGATCACCTCGCGCATGCCGTACTTGCGGCGGAGCTCCCGCTCGAGGTCGTCGTAGATGCCGTTCGGCGGCACCACGGTGATCCGCACGATGCCTTCTTCGGTCGCCCGGGCGAGAAGACGGGAGGTGCGCGCCTGGGAGATGTGCAGCCGTTCGGAGATCGCCGCCTGCTTCAGTCCCTCGACATGGTAGAGCTGGGCGACACGGGTCATCAGACGCAGTTCGTCCGCCCTCGACATGAGACCTCTCCCGATCGCGACCGGGCCCCGGGCCCGCACCGTCGCGGACCCCGACCCGCGACGACCGGTTCCCCACCGTCGGCGTCCGCCGACGGGAACGTCGGACGAGCCGAACGGAACCGCGCCGCCACGATAGGTGCGAGACGAGAGCGGTGCAATGCCGCGCACCGCGGATCCCAGGAGAGGTCGGACCGTCGGGTCCACGCGCCGCCGTGTGCGCCTGCCCGACGAAAGCCGGGGGTGGTGCCCTCTTGCGAAAGCAACGCAGCGGGGCGAGCTTGGAGGCGGGCAACGGGAAGGTCGGCGGCATGTCCCGATGAACCGCAACGAGCGAGAAACGGTCGAGACGGAATGGCGTCGCTTCTCGATCGGCGACACGCTGGTCGCCAGAGGATTCGCGCGCCTGCGCAACCGCTTCGTCTCGCCGCCGGCGGCGATCGCCCTGGCCCTCGCGACGGTGACCGTCGGCCTCCTGCTGCGATGGGCGCTCGACGACCCCGAACCGCGATTCGTGATCCTCTATCCGGCGGTGGCCCTGTCCGCCCTGGTCGGCGGCCCGCTCGCCGGATGCGTCGCCACCCTGGTCGCCGCGCTCGCCTTCGAGTTCCTGTTCATCGCGCCGATCCGGAGCCTCTGGATCGCCGACACCGCCGACCTGCTGTCGGTCGCCAACTTCGTCGCCACCGGGCTGATGATCAGCCTCGTCTCGGCGGTCGACCAGACCGCGGCCGCGTCGATGCTGCGGATCTCCCGTGAGGCCGAGGACGAGAAGAGCCGGCACCGGACCACCATCGACGCCCTCAACGAGGGCGTCGTGGTCTTCGACATCGACGGCACGCCGCTGTCGGCCAACGCCGCGGCCGAGGAAATTCTCGGTCTGGACCTCGCCACCCTGCGCCGGCTCTACCCGCGGTTCTCCGACTGGAACCTGATCGGCGAGGACGGTGCCCCCCTCGCCTTCCAGGACTTCAACATCCACCGCACGTTGCGCGACGGTACCGCCGTCCACGGCGTGGTCGCCGGCGTCCGTCGCGACGAGACGACGATCTGGCTGCTCTACAACATCGCTCCGCTGCGGGAGACCGGGTCCGACCGGATGACCGCGGTGGTCATCTCGTTCTCCGACATCACCGAACGCCGCCGCATCGCCAACGAACTGGTCCAGAGCCGGGCCCGCCTCGCCTCGGTGCTGGAGGCGCTGCACGAGGGCGTGATGGTCTTCGATCCGGCGGGCCGGTGCCTGTCGTGCAACCGCTCGGCGGAGAAGATCCTGCGCCGCTCGGTCTCGGAACTGGTCGGAGGACCGAGCTTCCTCGCCGTCGGTCGACGGACGATTCGGGGAGACGGCAGCGAATTCCCGATCGAAGACCGGCCGATCCGCAAGGCGCTGCGCACCGGTGTCGCCGCCCGCGACGTCGTCGCCGGGATCGAGGACGAGAGCGGCCTGTTCTGGATCCTGCTCAACGTCGAGCCGGTGTTCGAACCGGGAACCGACCGGGTGCGCGCCGCGGTCGCCTCCTTCACCGACATCACCCGTCGCCGTGAGACCGAAGCCGAACTCGCCGAGAACCGTGCGCGGTTGGAATCGATCTTCGCGGCGGTGCACGAGGGCATCGTGGTCTTCGCCGCCGACGGCACGGTCTCGTCGTGGAACCCCTCGGCGGCGCGCGTGCTGCGCATCGACGGCGAGGGGAAGGAGGCCTTCGACGCGTTCTTCGAGGAGACCGAATTCCTGAAAGAGGACGGCGGGCCGTGGAGCCGCGCCTCTCTGCCGACGCCGTTCACCCTGCGGACCGGCCGCCCGGTCCACGGCGCGATCGTCGGCTTCGCCAGGGGCGGAGCGGTCTACTGGATGTTGGCCAACTCCGAACCGATCATCGAACCGGGAACCGGCACGCTGCGGTCGGTGGTCGTCTCGTTCAACGACGTGACCGACTGGCTCAGGGCCAAACGCCAGCTCACCGACAGCCACGCGCGCTTCTCCTCGATCGTCGCCAGCGCGATGGACGCGATCGTCTCGGTCGATTCCGACCAACGCATCGTTCTCTTCAACGACGCCGCGGAACGGATGTTCGGCATCCCCGCGACCAGGGCACTGGGCCGACCGCTCGACACCTTCATTCCCGACCGCCACCGCGAAGGCCATCGGGCGGGCTTCGCCGCCTTCGCCGCCGAAGCGGCGACCAGCCGAGTGATGGGACGTGGTCTCAGGCTCGTCGCCAAACGGGCGGACGGATCGGAATTTCCGATCGAGGCATCGATCTCGCGGGTGATGGTCGACGGCAAACCGCTCTACACGGTGATCCACCGCGACATCTCCGAACAGATGGCCGCCGACCGGGCCAACGCCCAGCTCGCCGCGATCGTCCGATCGTCGCCCGATGCGATCCTGACCATCACGCTCGCCGGACGGATCGAGACCTGGAACGCGGCGGCGACCCGGATGTTCGGCTACACCGCGGATCAGGCGGTCGGCGCACCGCTCACGTTGTTGTCGCCGCCGGACATTCCCAACAACAGCTGGGAGATCTTCCGCCGCGTGAGCGCCGGAGAGGCGGTCAAGGTCGAGACCCTGCGCCGACGCGCCGACGGCACGCTGATGGAGGTGCTCTCCTCGGCCGCGCCGATCCGCGACGCGACGGGGCGGGTGGTCGCCGGGGTCGCCATCCTCAGCGACATCTCGCAACTCAGGCGCCGCGAGCGTCAGCTCGTCGAACGCGAGGACGGATGGCGCAAGACGCTCGGCGCGGCGGGGCTCGGCGTGTTCTGGATCGAGGCGTCGAGCGGGCTCGTCCACTGCGACGACCGCAGCCGCACCCTGTTCGCCGCGGAGGCGACCGAACCGGCCGAGACCATCGCGGCACGGCTCCACGAGGAGGACCGCGACGTCTTCCTGTCGCTGCGCGACCGGATCGACCCCTCGACCACCCGGCCCTTGACGGTGCGCCGGATCCCGCCGGGGGCCACGGCACCGATCTGGCTGTCGCTGACCGCGCGGCTGCGGCTCGAGGACGAGCGCGGCGAGGAGATCTGGGGCACCGTCCTCGACGTCACCGAGGCGCGTCGGGCGGAAGAGGCGACGCGGCGGTCGGAGGCGGCGCGGCGACTGGAGGCGCTCGGGCGGATGACCGGCGGCATCGCCCACGACTTCAACAATCTGCTGACCATCGTCTCGGGCAATCTGCAACTGCTCGAGATGTCGCCGAACGCCGCCAATTCCACGCGCTGGATCTCCGAAGCGCTGAGCGCCTGCGAACGCGGGTCGGCCTTCAACAACCGCCTCCTGACCTTCGCCCGACGGCGCCATCTGGTGGCGTCGCTGGCCGATCTCAACGAACTCGTGCGCTCGATGGCCGAACTCCTGCAGCGAACCGTGGGCAGCGGGATCGACGTCACCACCCGGTTCGCGCCGGATCTCGGCCTCGTCCGGGTCGACGCCTCCGAGATCGAGAACGCCATCCTGAACCTGGTCCTCAACGCGCGCGACGCCATGCCGAAGGGCGGTCGGATCCTGATCGAGACACGCAACGTGATCCTCGACGAGGCCAACCCGCCACCGGACGACGACGTCCGTCCCGGCCCCTACGTCCGGCTCGAGGTCAGCGACGACGGGGCCGGCATGGCGCCGGACGTCAAGGCGCGTGCCTTCGAACCGTTCTACACCACCAAGGAGACCGGGCGCGGCTCCGGCCTCGGGCTGGCGACACTGCACGGCTTCGTCCGCCAGTCGGGCGGCTGGGTGACGCTCTACAGCGAACTCGGCAAGGGCACGGCGATCGGGATCTATCTGCCGCGTGCCGACGAAGGCGCCGACGAGCCCCCCCTCCCCGAACCGCGCCGGCCGATCCGCGGCGACGGCCAGACGATCCTGCTCGTCGAAGACGATGCGGCGGTCGGACGGGTGACCCGGGAGCGGCTCGAAGCGCTCGGATACCGCACGCTCGCCGCCGCCAATTCGGCCGAGGCGTTGGCCATGTTGGCCGAGGACCAGACGATCGATCTGGTCTTCACCGACATCGTCATGCCCGGCGGCACCTCGGGGCTGGAACTGGCGCAGCGGATCCGCGCCGCATCGCCGGGACGGCGGATCCTCGTCACCTCCGGCTTCGCCGAAGAGTTCTCGGGCGATCCGAGCACCAGCGAGATCGGCTTCCCGTTCCTCCGGAAGCCCTATTCACTCTACGAGCTGTCGGCGGCGGTGGCCTGCGCCCTCGCCGGAGGGGGCGACGCGACCACGGCGACCTGACCCGCGATCGGATCGGTCTTCCCGAGGCCGGAACCCCGCCGGTCAGCGCTCGTCGCCGTCGCTGCGACCGAGGATGTCGTAGATCTCGTCGTCGCCGGCGACACCGAGCAGGCGGCCCCGGTCGTCGACCAGCAGGACCGGCAACAGCGTCCTCCGCTTCAACGAGATCACCCGCCGCAGCCGGACCCCGGCCGGAGCGACGATCACCTCCGCTTCGGCCGCCCCCTCGCCGGTCGGCGTCGACAGCCGCAGCGGCCGGCCGGCCATGGTGCCGGAGACCGGCCGGCCGTCGGCGTCGAGCTCGATCCGTGCCCGCCCCTCCGGCCCGATCCGCACGGCGGCACCGTCGCGGGCCAGGGCCGACAGCGGGGTCATCACCGCGGTGCCGCGCAGGACGTTCATCGGATTGGTGTGGCGCACGAACTCCGCCACGTAGGCATTGGCCGGGCGCAGCAGGATGTCCTCGCAGGCACCGGCCTGGACGATCCGGCCGCCGTCGAGGATGGCGATGGTGTTGCCGAGCTTCATCGCCTCGTCGAGGTCGTGGGAGACGAAGACGATGGTCTTCTGGATGCGCTTCTGCAGATCGAGCAGATCGTCCTGCAGCTTGTCGCGGATCAGCGGGTCGAGCGAGGAGAAGGGCTCGTCCATCAACAGGATGTCGGCGTCGGTGGCGAAGGCGCGGGCGAGCCCGACGCGCTGCTGCATGCCGCCGGAGAGTTCGTGGGCATAGGCGTCGGCCCAGTCGGAGAGGCCGACCATCTCCAGTTTCTCGTCGACGATGCGGGCCCGTTCGCGGGCCGGCACGCCGCGCAGTTCCAGGCCGAAACCGGCGTTCTGGCGCACCGTGCGCCAGGGAATCAGGCCGAACTGCTGGAAGACCATCGAGACGGTCCGCGACCGGATCGCCCTGAGGGTCGCCTCGTCGCAGGTGGCGACGTCGACCGACCGGCCCTGATGGGCGACGAAGACCTCGCCGCGGGCGACCGTGTTGAGCCGGTTGACCGCACGGAGGATGGTCGACTTGCCGGAGCCGGACAGGCCCATCAGAACGCAGATCTCGCCCTTCGGCACGGCGAGGTCGATTCCGGCGGCACCGATCACGCAGCCGGTCTCGGCGAGCACCTGCTCACGGGTGGCGCCGGCGTCGATGCGCGCCAGAGCCTCGGGGACGCGCGTGCCGAACACGATGTCGACGTTGCGGAATTCGACGGCGTTCATTTCGGGGGGCATCTCCTCGGGTCGCCTTCTGCCGGGCGGCCTTCCGTGGCTCTCATTCGGGACGGCGGAACACGCGATCGAGGATGATCGCGAGGATGACGATCGCCGCGCCGGCCTCGAAACCGGTGGCGACGTTGACCGAGTTCAGCGCCCGGACCACCGGCTTGCCGAGCCCGTCGGCACCGACCAGGGCGGCGATCACCACCATCGACAGCGACAGCATGATGCACTGCGTGACACCGGCCATGATGGTCGGCAGCGCATGCGGCAGTTCCACCTTGTAGAGCAGCTGCCAACGGCTGGCACCGAAGGCGAGCGCCGCTTCGTGCAGCGGCGTGGGCACCGAAGAGATGCCGAGATGGGTCAGACGGACCGGCGCCGGCAGGGCGAAGATCACGGTGGAGACCAGCCCGGGCACCGACCCGAGACCGAACAGCACCAGAGTCGGGATCAGATAGACGAAGGTCGGGATCGTCTGCATCAGATCGAGCACCGGCCGGAGCCAGGCATAGGCCCACGGCCGATGGGCGGTGAAGACGCCGAGCGGCACGCCGATCAGCACGCAGAGCGCGGTCGAGGTACCGACCAGCGACAGCGTCTCGACCATCGCCTCCCAATAGCCGAGGTTGGCGACCAGCAGCAGCGAGCAGAACACGAAGGCGGTCAGCCGCCAGGACCGGTGGAGCAGGAAGGTGCCGACGGTGGCGGCGGCGATGGCGAGGAGCGGCGGCACCGCCAGCAGCAGAACGGTGAGCCCGTCGATGCAGCTCGCCAGCACCAGCGACACCACGTCGAAGAAACCGCGGGCATGGGTGGTGGCGAGGTCCATCAGGACCTTCATCCAGTGACCGAGCGGGAGCTTGTGATCGGTGAGCCAATCGTACATCGAGAGCCGCCTGTCCTGCCTTCCGGGGGACCGCGGCCCCCGCTCCGGGGATGGTGCCCGGATCTTCGAGGACCGTTCTATCCGTTGGGAGGCCCGAGGTCTTCTGCGCGGCGATCACGCTTCGGATGCATTCTCGGAAGGGTCGGCACCGGCCGGACGTCGGAAAACGACGCCGGCCGGCCCGAAATCACTTGGCGAAGGCCGCCTTCGCGGCATCGAGGCCGGGCCTGCCGTCGAAGGTGGTGACCCCGTCGAGCCACGGCGCCCAGGTCGCCGGTGCGCTCTTCAGCCACTTCTCGGCCGCCTTCTCCGGCTCCATCCCGTCGTTGAGAATGTAGCCCATGACGACGTTCTCGGCGTCGAGGGTGAACTTCAGGTTGGCGACGAAGCGCCCGGCGTTGGGGCAGGCCGCCTGCCAGCCGGCCCGGGCGTTGGTGTAGATGGTGGCGCCGCCGAAGTCCGGTCCGAAGACGTCGTCGCCACCGGTCAGGTACTTCAGTTCGTACTTCGTGTTCATCGGGTGGGGCTCCCAACCGAGGAACACCACCGCCTCCTTGCGCGCCACCGCACGCTCGACCTGGGCGAGCATGCCCTGTTCGCTCGATTCGACCAGCTTGAAGCTCTTCAGGCCGAATTTGTCGGCACCGACCATGTCGAGGATCAGCCGGTTGCCGTCGTTGCCCGGCTCGATGCCGTAGATCTTGCCGCCGAGCCGGTCCTTGAACTTCGCGATGTCGGAGAAATCCTTCAGCCCCTCGTCCCAGAGGAAGCGCGGCACGGCGAGCGTGTACTTGGCGCCGGTCAGGTTGACGCCGACGACCTCGATCGACTTGTCGTCGAGGAACGGCTTGCGATCGGCTTCCATGGTCGGCATCCAGTTGCCGAGGAAGACGTCGATGTCCCTGTTCTTCAGCGACGTATAGGTGACGGGGACCGACAGGACATGGGTCTTGGTCTGATAGCCGAGCGCGGCGAAGAGCTTGGAGGCGATCGCCGTGGTCGCGGTGATGTCGGTCCAGCCGACGTCGGCGAATCGCACGGCACGGCACGACGCCGGATCGGCCGCCCGGGCCGGAGCGAAAGCGACCGCTTGCAGCGCGAGCGCCAGAACACAGGTGACGACCTTCGACCGGCTCATTCCAACCTCCTCGTTTCGGCGGCCAACCGGAGCGCAAGACGCGGGCTTTGTCCAGCCCGGAGCGGCGACGATCTCTCCGTCATCCGTCGAAGGGCTCCGCGCCCGGGCCCCGGCGGGCGAAATCGCTCGGCTTCGCCTCCGCCGGCCCCTCGAACGCCGATCGGCCGAGAGAGCCCCCTCGGCCGATCGGTTTCTTCGAATCGCATCGCACCGGTCCGACCGATCAGTGGCGGGTCCGGGTCTTCGGTTTCGCCGCCGGGGCGACCGGCACCTCCGCCGCGTTGGCGCGGCGATAGGCGGCCGGGGTCATGCCGGTCTCGCGTTGGAAGAGGCGGTAGAAGTTGGTGAGGTTGGGATAGCCGATGTCCTCGGCGATCACCGCCACCGGCAGATCGGTGGTGGAGAGCATGGTCTTGGCGGCGTCGATCCGGAGATTTGTGACGTACTGCTGATAGCCGACGCCGACCTTCTGGCGGAACCGATGGGCGAGATGCGACGGGCTCAGATAGGCGGCGTCGGCGACCTCGGCGAGCGAGATCGACGACGACCGGAAGTTCTGGGCGATGTAGGCGAGCGCGCGGCCGATCGGATCGTTGCGGCCGGTCCCGCCGCCGCCGGGCGCTTCGATGCCGGCGGTCGGGAAGGTCGGCGCCGTCGCCTCCTCGGGCCGGGACCGGGCGAGTTCGTCGAGCAGATCGCGCAACGAGTTGGGCCGGATCGGCTTCAGGAGATAGTCGACCGCGCCGAGCTTCAGCGCCCGCTGGACATAGGCGAAGTCGTCGTAGGCGGAGAGGAACACGATGCGGGCGGCGGGATGTTCCCGCCGGATCACGCCGGCCGCCTCGAGCCCGTCGACACCCGGCATGCGGATGTCCATCAGCACCACGTCGGGCGGCACTTCGCGGGCCTTTTCGATCGCATCGGCGCCGTTGACCGCTTCGACGACGGGCGAGAAGCCCATCTCGGAGCGGGCGACGACGTTGACGATGGTCGATCGGATGATCGGCGTGTCGTCGACGACGAGCAGACTCGGCACGGGATCACCTCCTCACGAGGACCATTCGGTTGAGCGGCCAGGACAGACGGAACAGCGTGCCCCGCCCGGGGGCGCTCTCGACCTTGACGTCGAAGGCGTTGCCGAACTCGGATTCAAGACGGGTCATCACCGTCTGCAGGCCGAGCGCCGGCCGGTTGCGCATCGGATCGAACAACGGCCGCCGTGTCCGGTTGAGGGCATCGACCTGATCGCGCGGCATGCCGTCGCCGTCGTCGAAGACCTCGATCATCAGCCGTCCGCCGCGGGCACGGGCGCTGACCCGAACCGTCGCCCGACGGGTCAGGGCCTCGACCCCGTGGACGATGGCGTTCTCGACCAGCGGCTGGAGGAACATGCAGGGCACCGGAACGTCACGGACCTCCGGTTCGATTTCCACCTTGGTGATCAGATGATCGCCGAAGCGCAGATGATGGAGCGACAGACACCGCTCGATCATGTCGAACTCTTCGTGCAACGGCACCGTGGTCTCGGTATTGCGCAGTGAATACCTCAGAAGATCGGAAAGCGTATAGGCGATCTCCTCGGTGCGCGGCGCGTTCTCCTCGAGCGCGGTATAGCCGATCAGAGTCAGCGAGTTGAACAGAAAGTGTGGATTCATCCGTGCCCTGAGGACCTGCAACTGCGCGTCCTTGAGCGACTGCTCGGCCGCCGCCTTCTCGGCGGAGCGCTCGTAGAGCCGGCGTTGGATCAGATGGGCGATGCCGACCTCGATGATGTGGCTGGCGGTCAGCATCAGCATCTCGACGGCGTTGTCGAAGCGCTCCCGCGAGATCGCCGGGGTGGCGCGCGCCGCCGCCTCCACCTCGGTCGCATCGATTCCGAGCGGCGTGACCCGCCGGATGATCTCGGCGACCGCCGGTTCGCATTCGTCGTCCATCCGGACCTGGCCGCACAGGATGCAGCCGAGATACTGGCCTTCGATGATGATCGGGGCGGCGGCATCGGTCAGCCCCGACGTGCAGACATAGGTCGCCGGCCGGCCGGAACGCAGTCCCTGCAGACCGCCGGCGGCATCGCAGGCATGGCAACGCCGCAGTCCCTCCGGACGCGAACGGATCAACCGACAGAGTCCCTGAAAGTTGCTCTCGCGTGTGACGGGAACACCGTTCTGGTCGACGGTGACCGCGGCCACACCCATCGCCTTGGCGAAAGTATCCTGAATTGCCTGCAACTTGGCGAGATCGACGACGTCTTCGATCCTCAGTGGCGATACTACGATCGAGCCCTCTCGGTCATCTCGACTCTCGAGAGCGGATGCACCCGCTATCGTCACAGCCGTCTCCTCCCCTGTACGTTTCTCGTTTCTATCGAACGTCTATTTCAGAGCGGCAGGGCCAGCATATCACATATTTCACGTCACGGCCGATCGGTGATTGCCCCTTGTTTCATCTCTCCCCGGGGAATGCCGGAGCGCCCACGGTCCCGTCCCGATCCGCGTCGGGAGCGTCGCCGGGCCGTTCACGCGACTGCCGGGCGCCGCTCACGCGGCGTCCGGCAGAGGATCGGTCTCGATCTCGACGATCACACCGGCAGGTGGACCGCGGCGAAGAACCCGGCGACGCCGAGGAAGTTCACCACCGTCGTCATCGTCGCGATGGTGCAGGCCGGCGGGTCGATGTGGGTGTCGCCGTGGGCCAGGAACAGCCGGGCGAAGAACTCGCCGAGGAAGGCGCAGACGATGCCGACGATGCCCGCCCACAGGATGCTGCCGGAGGTCGCCGCGGCGATCGCCGCGGGCAGCGCGATGTGGTGGCTGACCGGCACCAGAACGCCGAACTGCAGGAAGATCAGGCTCGCCGCGGCGATGCCGAACGACAGGAACACGCCGGGACCGCCGTAGGTGATGCCGAGGTAGCCGGCCATCAGGCCGACGCCGACGCCGATCACCGCGAGTTCACCCGGCTTCGACATGAAAGACAGCCACTTGATGCCGTCCGACGGATCCCAGAACGAACGCCCCTCCTCGGCCTTGCCGAACAGGCCGGTCTTGCCGAAGGCCAGACGGACGATGATCGCCGAGGTGACCACGGTCAGGGCGACCGTGTCGGTCCAGGCGACGCCCGGAGCGAAGTTCGGGACCTGCGCGAAGGCCCACTGGATGACGTAGCCGACGATGCCGAAGAGACCGCCGATCAGCAGGACGTCGGGCGCCTTCAGACCCATCATCGCCGGAACGATGTTGCGACCGTTGTCGAACTTGCCGACCATCGTGGCATAGGCGCAGGCCGCCACACCGGAGGCGAAGCCGCCGACGTGCGGTCCGAAGAGACCGAAGGGGATGCCGAAGAAATCGGTCGCGGCGGGTGCGACACCGATCTGCACGGCGACCCCGACCATCACCAGGAAGCCGACGAATTCGAAGGCGGGCAATGCACCGATCGCCGCGCCGAAGATGCCGCCACCGAAGGCGGCGAGAAGACCCAGGAGAGACATGCGTTTCCTCCGAACTTCGATGGCCGCCGGCCCGACCCGCCGGCGGCTCGTTGTCGTGGCGCCCCACGTCTCCGCCGTCCGGAGGGAGGCCGGACCGAAATCGCGGACACGCGAGGTCGTTCGGGCGCAGGCCACCCCGGGCCCACCCCCGTCTTCCGCGTCGGCCCCGCGCCGACGCGCCTTTCGGACGGCCTCCCGAGGGAAGTCCGTCAGATCAGATTGAAGGCTCCGACCAGCGCACAGCGGCGGACCCGGGTGAAGGTCCTGGCCGAGGACAGGCCCTCACCGGTCCGTCCGGCGATGGTGAAGGAGGTGTGCCCCTCGCCGCCGAAACCGATGCCGGCGAAGGACGGAGCGTTCTTGACGAAGATGGTCGTCCCGACCGCCCGCGCGAACTCGCTCATGTGATAGATGTTCGAGGAGTGGATGATCGCCGAGTGATGCAGGCCGTCCTCGACCTCCACCGCGACCGCCACCGCTTCGTCGAAGCCGCCGACCCGAACCACCGGCAGCACCGGCATCATCAGCTCGTGACGCACCAGCGGGCTGAAGCGGTCGGTCTCGACCACCACCGCACGAACCTCCTCACCGGCGCGGATGCCGAGTTCGCCGAGGATCACGCTGGCGTTCTGGCCGATCATCTTCGGATTCGGGCCACTGCGATCGGCGTTGAGCGCGATCTTCTCGAGCAACGGCAGACCGTCGCCGGAGATCACCACCACGTCGGGCGCCGAGCGGAAGTTGTTCATCAGTTCGTCGGCGATCGCCGCGGTGACGATCACTTCCTTCTCCGACACGCAGGGCAGGTTGTTGTCGTAGGAATGACCGAGGATGATGTCGCGCGCCGCCTTCGCCGGATCGGCGGTGTCGTCGACCAGCGCCGGCGGATTGCCGGCCGCCGCACCGATCACCCGCTTGCCCGAGGTCAGCGCCTGATCGACGACGCCGGTGCCGCCGGTCACCACCAGCAGCGCCATCGCCGGATGACGCATCAGCGCCTGGACGGTCTTCAGCTCGACGACGTCGGTGGTGACCACCAGATTGGCGGGACCGCCGGCCTTCTCGATCGCCTCGTTGATGATGTCGATGGCGGTCAGCGAGGTCTTCAGAGCCCGCGGATGCGGCGCGAAATAGATCGCGTTGCCGGCGGCCAGCATCGAGATGGCGTTGTTGAACAGCGTCGCCGTCGGGTTGGTGGTCGGCGTGATCGCATAGATGAGGCCGAAGGGCGCCGGCTCCTCGGTGGTCAGACCGTGGTCGCCCATGTGGGAGGTGCCCGGCAGATCCTCGACGCCGGGGGTCTTCTCGGCGATCAGGTGATGCTTCTTCACCTTGTCGGCGACCCGACCCATCCGCGACTCGTCGACCGCCATGCGGGCGAGCCGCTGGGCGGAGGCGACGCAGGCGATCCTCAGCTCCTCGACGATCGCCTTGCGCTTGGCGAGCCCCATCCGCCGATAGGCGGCGAAGGCGGTCTGGGCGGCGGCGATCGCCGCCTCGGGATTGGAGAAGACGCCCCGGAAGCCGGTCGCGGAGACGCCGGACGGCGCGGCAGCACCCTCGGTGGTCGCCATCTCGCCGAGAACCCGACGGACGATGTCCTTCAAGCGCGTGTCTTCGATAGTCATCATTTTCCGTCCTTCGTGCGAGCCGCGAAGACGGCCGCCATGGCCTCGGCCACGTCGACGTCCTGTTCCACCGAGCCGCCGGACACCCCGACGGCGCCGACCACCCGTCCGTCCCGGACGAGCGGCAATCCACCACCGACGACCGTCGTTCCCGCGACGTTCGCCTCTATCCCGAAGAGCGGGCCGGACGGCCCTGCGAGCGCACCGAGATCGCGCGTCGGCATCCGGACCGCCGCCGCCGTCTGCGCCTTCATCGGCGCCAGCGTCAGGCTCACCGGCAGGGATCCGTCCATCCGGCGCAACTCGATCGGGCGCCCGTATTCGTCGGCGACCACCAGCACCATCGGCACCCCGATCTCGGCGGCGCGGCGCATGCCGGCGGCCACCAGGGCGCTGCTCTCGTCGAGGCCGAACATGGACCCTCCCGTCGGACCGGTCGGGGCGGGGCCGGCCAGCGTCTCGGTGACCCGGGCGGTCACCTCCCGCTGCTCGTCGATCCGCGCCATGATGAAGAAGAGGTCGGACAGCCGGTTGAAATACTGGAGGAGGTGCGGGTTGACCGGCTCTTCCCGGCCGAGCCCGACCAGACGACGCTCGGCCCGGCGCACGAAGGTGCGCGCCATGTCGAGCACCGCACCGGCCTTCGACCCGCCCGGCCGGACGAAGCCCTTCACCTCGAGCCGTTCCGACTGATAGCGGTCGATCATCGCCTCGAGCCCGGCGACTGCCGCCTGATCGACCCGGAAGGTGCGACCGCGCGGCAGCTTGGCCGGCTGTTCCGGATCCCAGGGTCCGGAGGCGAGCTCGCCCATCACGTCGATGAACATGCCCTGCAGGCCGGAGATGTCGGCGACCATGTCGTCCCAGCGGACCGTCGCCCGGGCGAGACCGAGGGTCGAGGTGACCTCGTCCAGCGTGCCGTAGACTTCGATGCGCAGGCTGTCCTTCGGCACGCGGATGCCGCCGAGGAGAGACGTGTCGCCCTTGTCGCCACCGCGGGTGTAGAGCTTCATGACCTGACGTCCACGGTATCGACGATGCCGACGATCGCCGCATCGACCGGGGTTCCGGGGGGAAGCGTGGCGCGAGCGCCGCCGCCGGTGACGAAGAGAACCTGATCGCCGTTGCCGGCCCCGAGCGTGTCGACCGCGACGATCGTGCCGCCGGTCCCCTCGATCTCCAGAACCAGCAGCTTGAAGCCGACGAGCGCATCTTCCTTGCGTGTCGCCACCACCGTGCCGATGACCTTGGCCAACTGCATGTCGGTCTCCTCTCGCCTCAGGCGCGATCCAGCTTCAGCCGGAGTTTGACCGCCAGATCGGCGGCCTGCGGGGTCAGACGGTGGCCCGGTCCGAGCCGCAGAGCGGTGCCGGGTGCGTAGTCCATGAGATCACTCGCGGTGACGATGCTCGGCAGACCGTCGGCCGCACGGGGGGGGGACGCGGGACGCGTCGGCGCGGCCGACGGGCCGCTCGGGCCGAGGCCCGGGGGAGTGATCAGCATCTGCTCGAGCGTGAACAGGAAATCCGCCTTCGAGGTCAGCCGGACACCGAAGCTCTCGAGCGTCGCCAGCCGGTCGGCGAGCAGCGCCCACAGGGCCGGCGACCCCTCCGGCACGGCGCCGAGCGCCTCGCCGCGTTTGCCCGCCGGATCGGCACCGTCGCGCACCGCCAGCACCGACTTGCCGGCGAGCAGCGCACCGAGCACCAGCGTCGTCGCCGGGCTGTCCATCAGACCGAGCGCCAGCCGCGCCGCGGTGTTCATGGTCAGCGTCGGCACCAACACCAGATCGGCGCGCCGGGTGAAGTCGGAGACGTCGGTCCACGGCTGCAGATCGACGATGGCGGCGGCACCGACCTGGCGCAGCGGACCCTCGCCGAAGATGTGCTTGGCCGACGGAGTCATCAGAACGGTCAGCGTGTGGTGCGACCGCACCAGCCGGCCCACCGCCTCGCGGCCGGCGGCGAAGCCGGAGACCGCGCCGGTGAACACGACGAAGACCTCGCGCCGCCCCGTGTCGATCGGTCGTCCGGCCAGTCTGGCCAGGAGCCGGGCAGCCACCTTGTCGACGATCGCCTCGTCCATCGCCCTCTCCATCGCTCAGCCTCGGACCATCAGCATCCCGGTCTGACCGGTCCTGACCCAACAGGCGTTGGCTTCGTCGGTGTCGAGATGCACTTCCGGCCGCCAACCCGGCGCGGTGCGGACCAGCACGTCGTGCAGCGTCGCCGCCCTCGGGCCACCGATCTTCAGATCGACGAGGTCGCCGGCCTTCACGCCGAGACCGCGCGCGTCCTCGTCGCTGAGATGAACGTGACGGCGGACCACGAAGGCGCCGCCGCCGGCACCGCCGGGCAGCCGGATCGTGCCTTCCGGTCCGACCAGCGTCACCGCCTGGGTCTCGGCGTCGCGGCCTTCCGAGGCGAGCGACAGGCGCAGTCCGATCGACAGCGCGTCGGTCTGGGCCAGTTCGACCTGGGAGACGCCGCGCGGCGGACCGAGGACCCGCACGTTCTTCAGCGCGCCCTTCGGGCCGACCACCAGAACCTGTTCCTTCGCCGCGTAATAGCCCTTCTGATACAGCTCGTTGAACGGCTGCATCTGGTGGCCTTCGCCGAACAGGATCTCGACGTCGCGAACGGTCAGGTGGATGTGCCGGACCGAGACGCCGATCGGCACCTCCATCCCGCGCGGGGCCGGTTCGACCGGCAGACGGCCGATCACCGCCCTGGTCACCCGTTCCACCAACTCGTCGGTTTCGAACAACATCGGGCTCTCTCCCGCTCAGTCTTCGGTTCGACCGGAGGTCAACGGCGACCCCGCCGCTTGCGCGCTCCGTGCGGGGCCGGCGCGGACGGCTTGGGAGGTTCGCCACCCGAGGGCGGCGGAACCGGTGCGGGTTCTTCGTCCTCGACACCGGCATCCGCCTCGACGGCTTCGACCGCCGGCTCGGCGGCCTCGACCGCGGCGGGCTCGACCACCGGGATCTCCACGATCTCCGGCTCGACGGGTGCCGCCGGCTCCGGCGCGATCGGCGCTTCGACCGGCGCAGCGACGGGCTCGGGCTCGACCTCCACCACCGCGACCGGTTCGGGTGCGGCGACGACCGGCTCGGCGGCCAACGGTTCGGGAGCGGCCGGCTCGGGGGTGACCTCGGGCGCGGTCGGAGCGACCGGTTCCGGCGCCGCTGCCGGCGGGGCGGGTGGGGTCGGCGCCCAGGTGTTCTTCGCCTTGGGCTTGTAGACCCCGAGGTCGACCAGACGGATGCGCTCGCCGACGTCGGTGGCCGGGCGCGGGATCACCGAACAGGCGGCGACCCTGCCGATCCGCTCGGCGGCGGCGATCCCGGCGGCGACCGCCGCCTTCACCGCACCGACGTCGCCGACGAACTTGATGGTGACGAGCCCGCCCCCCTTGGCGTTTTCGGCGCCGAGGAGCGTGACGTTCGCCGATTTGACGACCGCGTCGGCGGCGGCGATCGCCACCACGTAACCGACGGTCTCGATGGAGCCCAGGGCTTCCGTCATGAAGTCGCTCCTCGCGTGTCGAACCGGCGGACGATCTCGGCGACCAGCCGGGCGATCGTCGTCTCGTCCACCTCGGGGGATGCGGTCGGAGCCGGCGCGGCGGCCGGCTTCGGAGCCGAACGGGCGGGGGGCGGGGCGGCCGCGTGTTCCGGCTCGTCGACGAAGCGGAACGGCAGACGCACCACCAGACGCGCCGCATTGCTGCCGAAACGCCGGGCGACCGCTTCCGGCCGCTCCGCGAGATCGCCGGTGAGCACCGGCCGCTCCGGCGGCATGTGGGATTCGTGGAGAACGATGCGGCCGCGGCCGATCGCCAGACCGATGCCGAAGGTCGACGACCGCGCCATCTCGTAGGCGGCGGCCACCGGCTCGACTTCTTCGCCCGGATGCACCCGGATCGGCACGCCTTCCTCCTCGGCCCCGAACGAGGCGAAGCGGACCAGCGCTTCGGCGCCCGGGTCGAGCAGAGCGACGTGCACCGCCGGAGAGGTCGGGACGAAATCAGCCATTGCCGTTCGCTCCCGGGATCGGTTGGGCGCGCGACAGGACCAGACCGGTCGCCACCGCGTTGATCGGCCCGAGCTCCCCGCGGATGTTGGCGGTGCCGATGACGATGCCGTAGGGCGCCAGAATGTCGGTCAGCATCCGCGCCACTTCGAAGTCGAGGCCGGAGCCGCCGACCACCGCGACGAACTGCAGCGCCCGGATGTTGCCGGCCGGCGCCACCGCGGTCAGCGCGCGGATGGCGTTGCGCACGAACACCCGCCGCTTGGCCTCGCGGCGCACGGTGCGGATCCGGTCGAGGGTGTGGTGGGTCGGGATCGGCACCAGCCCTTCACGGGTGATCAGCGCGACCCGGCCGAACAGCCGCGGATCGAGCGGATCCTTGAAGAACTTGACCGAATTGTCCTCGTGGCGGATGTGGAACAGGCTCTCCACCTTGGCCAGCGGCCACCGCTTGATGTTCTCGGCGACGTCGCTGTCGGGATAGCCGGGCAGATCGAGCTCGCGCTGGATCAGCATGGTGACCATGTCGCCGGCCCCGGCGAGATGCATGCTGCGGACCGGCTGGCCCTTGGTCAGGATCGCCGCGTCGGTCGAGCCGGCGCCGAGATCGAGGATCGCCAGCGGAATGTCGATGCCGGGCGTGGTCAGCGTGCCGAGGATCGCCATGTTGGCCTCGACGCCGCCGAGCTCGCACTTCACACCGAGTTCGACGTGCAGCGCCTCGGCGAGCTTCTCCATCAGGAGACGGTCGGTGTTGACCATCGCCGCGAGACCGACGGCGTTCTCCATCGAATATTCGTGGGCGAGACCGCCGGCGACCGGCTGCGGCACCAGACAGTCGACCGCCAGCACGTCGCGGATCGCGATCTGGCCGGCCGGCTTGCCGGTGACGTTGCTCATCGTCTGGCGCACCCGCTCGACCATGCCGCCGACGTTGGTGCCGGGCTCGCCGGTCACGTCCTTCAGCGGATGGGCGCGGGCGAGCCCGTCCATGATCGCGTCGGCACCGCCGTCCATCGCCACGCTGACCGTCTGACCTTCGCCGATCAGGCGCAGCGAGCCGGCGGGAATCCGCCGGGTCTGGACGTCGCCGGCCGGAGTCCGCACCACCACCGCCGACCTCAGCCCGATCAGGGCCTTGGCGATCGGGATGATCATCGCGGTCTCCTGCGACGTCAGCTTGAACAGGGTGGCGATGCCGTAGGGATTGGACAGTTGCTGGATCGACTGGCCGTGATCGGCGACTTCCACCGCCGCCATCATGCCGATCGGCACCTGCTCGATCAGCTGCACCTCGTCGACGATCGGCAGCACCTTGGGCAGGCGGTTGGCGATCAGCACGCCGTCGTCGCCCTGGACGATGGCGCCCTGCACGTCGACCCCGCGCTCGAGCGCGGCGACGATCGCGCCCGCGGCCTTCTCGAAATTGAAGGCGCGCGGCACGACGGCGATCACCGGCCGGCCGGGGGCGACCACCTCGAGGTCACCGATCGGCGTCGTCTCGCCGACACCGATGCCCAGGCCACCGGGCGAATTGGGGTTGTGGCCGATCATCGAACTCTCGGTGATCAGCGTCTCGGTGATCGTCTCCATGGCGATGTCGCCGATCACCGGCGTCGCCTCGTTGAGGAGGATCAGATCGATCGCAGAAATCTTCAGCCCGGCCTGCTCGACCGCGGCCTCGAGCGCGCGACGCACGCCCGGCACGTTGGCGACGGTTCCCTTGATTCCGGTGGTCGGCACGCGGCTCGAAGCCAGAAACCGCGGCGGAACGCCGGGGCCGGACACTTCGGCCAGAGCGACTTCCGTCGTGGAATTGCCGATGTCGACGCCGGCGATCTTCATGAGTTCGTTCCCGCTTCTTCGTTCGTTGCGGCGAGGCGGCGCGCGGACGCGCCGTCTCGTCGTTGTCGACATGAGGATCGGAGCCGATCCTCAGTCCTTGCGCAGAACGTCGCGACGCTCATAGACGTCGGCCGCCTCGCGGACGAAGCCGGCGCAGATCTTCGCCTGGTACTGGCCCTCGAGTTCGTCGGCGATGGCGAGCAGTTCCGCCTTCGTCGAACGGTTCGGGCGCAGGGCGTTGTAGATCTCGAGGATCCGGGCGTCCGGAACCCGAGTCATCTCGCCGGCACGCCGCAGATTGCGGGCCATGTGCGGACGGTTGATGCTCTCGGCGATCTGGGCCTGGTACTCGAGCGTCTGGGGCGTGATGCGGATGTCGTCCGGCTTCACTTCACCGGAGATGATCGCATCGAGGGTGATGTCGTTGAGCGATTTGCCGCTCGCCGTCTTCACCAGTTCCGGACGCTTGGCGGCCATCGGATAGTCTTTCCGATAGTCGAGCTTCGCGCCCTTCTCGCCGCAGTAGCGTTCGGTCGGCGCCGCGGCGGGCTTGGCACCCGAGCCGTTGAGCTCGGCCAACACCTCGCGCACGATGGCATTGATCAGGTCTTGCTGTGACACGGGAGTCGTCTCCTCATGGCTCGTCAGGCGAAGCGCACTTCGACGTCGACCGGCTTCTTCGACCGATCCACGAAGCTCGTCTCACGGATGTGGAAGACGGCGGCGATGGCCTGATACTTCGGCCGGGCCATCTGGTCGTTCTTCTGCTTCACCGGGTCGGGCGAGGCGCCCTTCGCGTAGCGGGCAGCATTGCGGCCGATGGCACGATAGGTCTCGAGATCGATCACCGGCGCCTGGGGGAACAGCTCGAGATTCTGCAGCGGCTGGAGGTCCCGCTGATGAATGACCGAGGTCCCGCGGGACTGAAGGCCGATGGCGACGCCGGACCCGGCGAGCTTGGCCCCGGCGAGGCCGACGAAGGCGACGTCCGAGGTGTGCCAGACACGGATCACCCGCGCCGAGCAGCCCTCTTCCTCGATGCCGGCGAGGATCTCACGCAGCACCGCCGCATGCGGGATGCCGGTGATCGTCTTCTGCTTCAGCTTGTCGCCGAAGGCCGGGGCGAGCGCCAGGACGACTTCCGTGGGCGAGGTGCCGGCCTTGGCCGGCGCTCCGTCACGAAGCGTCGCGGTGACGTCACCGCCGGGAACCCACGCGGCGACGGGCGCCGCGGCCGGAGCCGCCTCCGAGGCGGCGAGCTGCGCGAGGATCTCACGAACCGCGTCGCGGACGGCTGCTTCACTGATCTGGGGCATGTTCATCCCTCCTCGCCGTCTCAGAGGTCTTCAGGCTTGACGGCCTGACGGATGTTCTGGAGCTGGGCCCAGCGTTCACCCTCGAGCCGATAGCCGGTGCCCGGACCCTGGTAATCGTTGAGGTCGTTGACCGCGGCGATGATGTTGAAGTCCTTGTCCAGGATCGCCGACGTGTGCAGGTAGTCGCCCGACACGCGCTGCTTCTGGATGCCGAGGACCGAGTTGGCGACGTCGGTGTACCCGCGCTTGGCGAGGGCCTTGACGATGTCGACGCCGGTCAGGCCGCGCTTCAGGAGGTCCTGAGCCGCCTTGGTGTCCTGCACCTTGTCGCGCGGAGGCATGTCTTCGCTCGAATAGGCGTAGGTCGCCGCCTCGACTTCCTCGTCGGTGATCCGCGGCAGGCCGAGTTCCTCGTAGACCGCCTGGAGCGCCCGGGCCGCCTTGTTGCGGACCGCGACGATCTCCTCTTCCGAGGCCGGCTGCAGACCGGCGTCGACCCTGAGGTCGCGCTGGATGATCAGCCAGTCGTCGAGGTCGTCGGCGTCGACGTTCGAACCGGCGAACATGTTGTCCTGGTTCGGCGTGGCGCTGTAGCCCGAGCAGACGAGGTCGGTGCCCGGCAGGAACTGCATCAGCAGACGCGCCGTCCGACGCATGTCGGAATGCGAGAAGGTCTGATCGTTGCCGGAGGCGACTTCGAGATCGAGGCAGGTGGTGACGAGGTTCTCGCCGAGCACCGCACGGATGCCGCCCGGCACACCGGCGGGAACGCCGATGCAGGAGATCGAGCCGTTCTGGAGACCCTGCACGCCGGCCGCCTTGGTCAGCATGATGCACTTGATCTCGAGGTACAGCATGGACTTGCCTTCGGCATAGGCCATCTGAACTTCGGAGCCGGTGCCGGAGGTGAAGCGCATCTTGATGCCGCGCGAGGCATAGGCGGAAGCGAGGAAGGACTTCGACCACGGCGTGTCGTCGCCGTCGATGAACACCCGCTCGGTGCCGTAGACCGACACCGTCTCGGCGTAGGCGGTCAGACCGCGCATGCCGAGCTGCAGCTCGATGGCTTCCTCGAGCGCGTCCTGCGAGAGGACGCCGGGACGCCCGACCTGGCCGCCGATGAGCAGCGAGATCGCGTTGAACGGCCCGTAGTTGAACACCGCGACGGTGGTCTCGATCTCCGAGAAGCCGTAACGGGTGGCTTCGGCGGCGTCGGCGGCGAGCAGGATCGGGTTGTCCTGCGGGTTGGTGACGTGCGCCTGGTTCGACGGGGTGCGGCGGGCGCGCATCTTCTGCAGGCCCATCATCATCTCGACGACGTTCAGCTGGTCGATCACCGACACGATCTTGGCCGGGGTCAGACCCGAGAAGACCTTCACGACCCGCTCGCGCGGTACGTTGATGTCGACGACCATGCGGGCGATGTCGACCGACGAGATCGCCATCATCTCTTCGGCGACCTTCGCGTCGATGCCGTAGGTGGCGATGAAGATCTCGTTGAAGTCGAAATCCTCACGCTTCCTGCCGTCCATCTCGACGATCACGCCGTTCTGGACCTTGATGCTCGGCGTCGGATCGTTGGGCGAACCCATCGCGATCATGCCGACCTCTGCCCACTCGGTCACGTACCCGTCCTTGTTGACGGGACGCTGCTCGAGGGAGAGGAACCTCTTGTGTCTCTTTGCCATTTCGTCGCCTCCTCGGCGGGGCGGATCTGGATCAGATGTACGGAACGCCGGCCGGCTTCGGCTCGTCGCCGAGCGACCCGAGCAACTTCACGCCGATCTCGCGGGCGGTGATGATCGCCTGACGGACCGCACCGGCATCGCCGGAGAAGAAGCCGATCACTTCGTTGGAGAACGAGGTGCCGCTCGCCGGGCTGGCGAAGCCGATCAGTTCGACGTCGGCGGCCTTGACCGCGGCATCGACGATCTGCACGCCGATACCGGCGGGAGCGCCGACCGCGAGACCGAAGGCGCGCCCGATCGGGGCGTTGAAGGCCTTGTTGATCGCGTAGGAGGCGCGGGCGGTGTACTGCAGTTCGATGTGGCCGGCGTCGTTGGCCCACACGTCGCCGAAGGTCCGGTCGAGGTCCTTCAGGGCGACTTCGATGCCGCGACGGGCGTCGGAGACTTCTTCGGCACCGAGGATGATCAGCGAGCCGTGGCCGGCGCCGCCCTTGGTGTCACGGGCCAGTTCGATCTTCACCACTTCGGTGTTGGTCGCCTTGACCGCTTCGTCGATCGCCATGATCTGCGGGCCGGCGCCGGTACGGGCCGACAGGATGCCGATCGAGCGATACTTGGCGTCGAGGCCGAGCGCGGTGTGCAGCTTGGGATCGACGTTGGCGATCACCAGACCGATCGTGTCACCGATCGCGGTGCCGACGAACTCGGTCATGCCGATCTTGGGCTTGACCGGAGCGACCGGAGCGGCGGCGGGAGCCGGAGCCCCACCCACCTTCGACAGAACCTGCTGGACCAACTGGTCGAGGAGCTTTTCGTCCATTTTCGTCTACCTCAGGAAGGAGCCGTACGCGATCACGAGCGCTTCGGGAGAAGCAGTTCGGTGTCGGCATGCGGACGCGGGATGACGTGGACGGAGACGACCTCGCCGACGCGCCGAGCAGCGGCGGCACCGGCATCGGTGGCGGCCTTCACGGCGCCGACGTCTCCGCGGACCATGACGGTGACCAGACCGGAACCGATCTTCTCCGTGCCGACGAGCGTGACGTTGGCGGCCTTCACCATCGCGTCGGCCGCCTCGATCATCGCGATGAGCCCCTTGGTCTCCAGGAGACCGAGCGCTTCACCGGGGACTGTTGCCATGTTCGTTTTCTCCTTCTCGACCCGCGAGGCACGAGCTCAGGCGCTGCCTCAACGCCGCCATGCCCGTTCCGAGGGTCGCGGAGACGGGATGGATTTCTCCTTTGACGCCCGCCTCCCGCAGGAGAGCGGCCGCCCGATCGGCATCGGCTTCGGGGAGGTCCGTCTTCGAGACGATGCCGAGCGCCGGTCGTGGAAACGTCAGTAGGTAGCCGGGCGGGAAGCACGTCCGCGGACGGGTCGCCTCCTGCACGACGAGCAGGAGTTCGGCCTCGTTCGCCAGAGCCACCAGCCGATGGCGGAACCCCAGGATCTCCGCGTACTCGCCGGGCGTGTCGATCAGCCACTCCCCGTAGTCCGCGGTCTGCGTCTTGCGCACCGGCCCTTCGTCGCCGACCAGCGCGTGGAACAAGGTGGTCTTTCCCGCACCGACGGCCCCGATCAGCATGAAGCGTCGCGATGGGCGGCCGTCCGGCGGCATCATCCTCCCTCAGCTCCTGGTGACCGGTGCCGGTTCGAAACCGAGCACCGTCTCGAGACCGCGGTTGGCGGCGCTGACCGCCACCTCGACCCCGACCAGTTCTCCGCAGATCACCAGCGTCCCCGAGAAACGATCGACGAAGCCGATCCGCACCGAGGCCGCCTTCATCGCCATGTCGGCAGCGATGATCGCGGTCTCGCCCGGGGTGACCGTCATGATCCCCACCGCGCTCGACCCATCGATACCGACGCGCTCGCACAGGTCGCGATCGGGATTGGCGATCACGTGCGCGATCGTCACCTGTCGACCGGGGACATATTCTTGAATGACCCGGCTGGTGACCTCGTCATGACGGAACGACTGCTTCGACATGTTCGCCCCGACGGTGGTCTGCGTGTCCTGTGGTCTTAGGATCCGCGTCAACCGGCGGCAATACGATAAGCGATGGTGTTTGTGCACTAATCGGTCGACTCGACGCAGACCCCCGGGGGCGAGCGTCGAAAAGTGCAAAAACACCGGAGTTTCGTCGATTGTGGGGGGCGATTCCGCCCAATATCGTCGATGCTGTCCCCGACCCCGGTTTCGCGACGCGTTCCGGAGCGGTTAGATCGACGACCGGCCGCGGCGTATCCGCGCTCGCCGGACCGAGTAGTCTTGAATATTCGTGCTTCGATTTCGCCTGGGTCGAAATCGTCGGCAGAGAATTCGACCTCGCGGAACCGGTGGGTCGGACTCGGCGCACCCTCTCGGCCGTCGGCTCGCCCGATCGCCGTCCGCAGCCTATCGGAGATGACGATGAAGGCCCTCGTCTACAAGGGATCCGGTGAGATCGCCTGGGAAGAATGCCCGCGGCCGCAGTTGCGCGAGCCGACCGACGTCGTGGTGAAGATCACCAAGACGACGCTCTGCGGCACCGATCTCGCCATTCTCAAGGGCGGGGTGCCGACCGCCAAACCCGGGCGAATCATCGGTCACGAGGCGACGGCGCGGATCGTCGAGGTCGGCTCGGCTGTGTTCGACTTCAAGGTCGGCGACCGGGTGATCGTCCCCTGCACCACCTCCTGCGGCCGCTGCCCGGCCTGCAAGAAGGGGCTGTTCTCCTCCTGCGAACGCGGCGGTTGGATCCTCGGCAACACGATCGACGGTCTGCAGGCCGAATTCGCCTGCGTTCCCCACGCCGACACCAGCCTTCACCACATCCCCGACGGGATGGACGAGGAAGCGGCGCTGATGCTCGCCGACATCCTGCCGACCGGGCTGGAAGTGGGCGTGCAGAAGGCGGAGGTCGGGCTCGGCGACACGGTGGCGGTGCTCGGCGCCGGACCGGTCGGGCTCGCCACGATCATCGCGGCGAAGTTCTATTCGCCGGCCCGGATCATCGCGGTCGACCTCGACGCCAACCGGCTGGCGACCGCCCGCCGGCTCGGCGCCACCCACACCATCGACAACACCGACGGCAAGGCCCGGGAGAAGATCCTGGAGCTGACCGGCTGCAAGGGCGTCGACGTGGTGATCGAGGTGATCGGTCATCCCGCGACCTTCGAACTCGCCCAGCAGATCATCGGGCCGGGCGGCCGGATGGCCAACATCGGCATCTTCTCGAAGAGCGCGCCGCTCCAGAACCATCTCCTGTGGACGCGCAACATCACCCTGCGGATGGGCGTGGTGAACACCAACACGGTGCCTGCGCTGCTCAAGCTGATTTCCGCGGGCCAGCTCGATCCGACGGTGTTGATCACCCATCGCTACCGGCTCGACGAGATCCTCACCGCCTACGACGTGTTCCGCAACGCGGCGCGCGAGCAGGCGGTGAAGATCGTGCTGTCGGCCGACGACGAGGCGCCGGTCGGCGCGGCGACCGAAGACGACCGGATCCTGCAGACGGTGGTCGGCAAGGTCCTCGCCGCGCTCCGGGAGAGCGCCGGATGATCCTGGTCCTCAACTGCGGCAGTTCGAGCCTGAAGTACCAACTGTTCGACGATGCGCTCGAACGGGTGGTCGCCAAGGGCCTGGCGTCGCGGATTGGCGAGGCGACGGGACGCATCGAACACACGAACGGGGACGCGAAGTCCGCCGACGACGTCGTCATGCCGGATCACCGCGCCGCCTTCGCCGCGATGATCGCGCGGCTGACGCCGGCGATCGGCTCCTCGGTGGTGACCGGGGTCGGCCACCGGGTGGTCCACGGCGGCGACGCCTTCTCCGCCTCGGTGGTGATCGACGAATCCGTCATCGCACGAATCGGCTCGTTCGTGCCGCTCGCGCCCTTGCACAATCCGGCGAACATCACCGGAATAGTGGAAGCGCGCAGGGTGTTCCCAGCGGCCACCCACGTCGCCGTCTTCGACACTGCCTTCCATCAGACGATGCCTCAGGCCGCCCATGTCTACGGGCTGCCGTGGTCGCTCTACGAGACCCACGGCATCCGACGCTACGGCTTCCACGGCACCTCCTGCCGGTTCGTCGCGGCCCGCGCCGCCGCGTTCCTCGGCCGGCCGCTCGCCGAGACGAAGCTGGTCGTCTGCCACCTCGGCAACGGGGTGACGATCGACGCGGTGGACGGCGGCCGATCGATCGACACCAGCCTCGGCTTCGGCACGATCTCGGGTGTGACGATGGGGACGCGGTCGGGCGACTTCGATCCGATCCTGATCCTCCACCTCGCCCGCAGCCTCGGCATGGAGCTCGCGGCGATCGACCGGATGATCCACAAGGAGAGCGGCCTCCTCGGGGTGAGCGGCGTCGGCAACGACATGCGCGAGGTGATCGCCGGGATGAACGCCGGCAACCCGCGTTGCCGTCTCGCCTTCGAGATGTTCTGCTACCAGGTGCGCAAGTACGTCGGCGCCTATGCGGCGGCGATGGGAGGGATCGACGCGGTGGTGTTCACGGCCGGGATCGGCGAGAACAGTGCCGAGGTTCGGGCCGAGATCTGCCGGGGGCTGGAGTTCCTCGGGATCCGGCCGGACGAGGCGGCGAACGCGGCGACGCGGGGCCGGATCGGCTCGATCGGCCGCGCCGACGCCACCACCGCGGCCCTGGTGGTACCGACCGACGAAGAGCGGATGATCGCCATCGACACCCGCGAACTGATGAGCGACGGACCGGCATGATCGACGAACTCGACGACATCCTCGCCTCGGCGGCCGCCGCCGTCTCCCGTACCGGGCCGATCGAGACCTCCGGCCGGCTCCGCGTCGGCGTCGATCTCGGCACCGCCTACACCGTCCTGATCGTCGCCGACGAGGCGGGCCGGCCGGTCGCCGGCCGCGCCCAGTTCGCCCAGATCGTCCGCGACGGGCTGATCGTCGACTTCATCGGCGCGATCCGGCTGGTGTCGCGGATGAAGGCGGAGGTCGAGGCTGATCTCGGGCGCAAGCTCACCGCCGCCGCCACCTCCTATCCGCCGGGCGTACCGCAGGCCGAGGTCAAGGCGACCAAGAACGTGCTGATCGCCGCCGGGCTCGAATGCACCGACTTCTTCGACGAGCCGACCGCGGCCAACGCCCTGCTCGGCCTCGAGCACGGTGCTGTGGTCGACGTCGGCGGCGGCACCACCGGGATCGCGATCGTCGAGAACGGCAAGGTGGTCCACACCGTCGACGAGGCGACCGGCGGCACCCAGTTCAGTCTGGTGATCGCCGGGGCCCTCGGCATTCCCTTCGAAGAGGCGGAGACCCTCAAGAAGGATCCGAAGAACCGCGATCTCGTCTACTCGCTGACCTCGCCGGTGATGCAGAAGGTCGGATCGATCGTCGCACGCCATGTCCGCGGATTCGACGTCCCGGTGATCCACATGGTCGGCGGGACCAGTGGAATGATGGGAATGGGCACCACGGTCGCCGACATGACCGGTATCCCGGTGCGTGTTCCGCTCAACCCGATGTTCGTGACACCGCTCGGGATAGCTCTGACCGACAGCGTCGGGAGCTGATTTCGGGCCGACAACTCGGCGAACGACAAAAGTTCGCGTGTCGAAGCGCGACTTCGACGATCGAATACGGTCGAACGTTCTCGAAATTCAATCAGTACGTAGGGAAGCGGAGTCTTCCAAATCTTACCGGAGTATTGACAGAAGCCGAACGACCGGAATACCTTGACGCTTACGGAACGGTCCGTCGCGAGACGGCTAGAGGGAATACGGTGAGGTTCGCGCGAACCGAAACCGTGGCTGCCCCCGCAACTGTGAACGGTGAGTCGCATCTCACTCGGCCACTGACGGCACCCCCGTTGGGAAGGCGAGATCCGACGACGACCCGTGAGCCAGGAGACCTGCCGCTCCGGTCACTCCTGATCCCGACACGAGGGGTGTCGGGTCACGGGCCTCCGCGCGAGTGACGCAAGACGAGCCGTCGCGACGCGGGCGGATCCATCCGGATCGCAGCCGAACCATCCCGCATCACGACGGCGCCACGGACGCCCCGATTCGGAGACCCTCCGAAATCGGGCGTCGCGACGAAAACCGTGCGTGGGAGAGCGACCGATGATCGGGTCGGATCGAACGACGAAGAAGAAGACGTACCGGGCCCTGCGCCCGGCCCTGGGACTTTCCGCGGTGCTCGGCCTCGCGGCCGGCGGAACCGCATTCGCCGAAGACCGGGTCAACGACCTCGGCACCGTGGTGTTCTCGGCCAACCGGACGCCGACCGAAGAAGCCGCGGTCGGCTCGTCGGTGACGGTGATCACCCGGTCGGAGATCGAGAAGAGCGGCGAGGTCACGGTCAAGGACCTGCTCACCCGGGTGCCCGGGCTCGGCTTCTCGCAGGCCGGACCGACCGGTTCGGCGACCACCGTCGACATGCGCGGTCTCGGCGCCGGCTACATCCTGGTCAGGATCGACGGCATCGACATCTCCGACCCCAGCCTGTTGCAGACCGCCGCGTCGCTCGAGCATCTGATGACCGGCGACGTCGAGCGGATCGAGGTGCTGCGCGGCTCGCAGTCGGCGCTCTTCGGCGGGACCGCGGTCGCCGGCGTGATCGACATCACCACCCGCAACGCGGCGGAGAAGGGCGTCCATCATTCGCTGACCGTCGGGGCCGGCAGCTACCGCACCGCCTCGGCCCGCTACGGCTTCACCGCGGCGACCGACGCCGTCGACTTCGCGGCCTCGATCGAGCGCTTCCACACGGACGGCTTCTCCTCGGCCGACGAGAGGAACGGCAATCCCGAGAAGGACGGCTACGGCAACACCACCGCCTCCGCCTCGGTCGGCTACCGGATCTCCGATTCGTTCCGGGTGTTCGGTGCGGTGCGCCACACCGCCTGGGACACCGCCTACGACGACAACTACTACGATTTCGCCACCGGCCGGTCGCGGCCGGCCGACGAAACCGGGCCGTCGCGCTACCACACCTCCGGCGCCTCGACCGGCGTGCGCGGCGGAGTCGATTTCGGCCTGTTCGAGGATCGGCTGAAGAGCACCGTGGCGGTCCAGCACTACACCCTCTACCGCGACGCCTACGATGCGTTCCCGGCCCATTACGAAGGCAAGCGGACCAAATTCGAGTACCTCGGCAACCTCGCCGTCACCGATGCGATCGGTCTGTCGTTCGGCGTCGACCACGCCGCCGAATCGGCCAAGACCTCCGCCGATCTCGATGCCGACATCACCAACACCGGCGTCTTCGCCCAGGGTTCGTGGAAACCCTTCAGGGGGGTGACGCTGACCGCGGCGCTGCGCAACGACCACCATTCGATGTTCGGCGACCACACCACCCACCGGCTGACCGCCGCCTGGGACGTCACCGACACCACCAAACTGCGCGCCAGCTGGGGCACCGGCTTCCGGCCGCCGTCGCTCTACCAGCTCTACGATCCGTCCTACGGCAACGCCGCCCTGAAGCCGGAGGAGAGCCGCAGCTTCGACATCGGCATCGACCAGCGCTTCTGGGACGGCCGGCTGCAGCTGTCGGCGACCTGGTTCAAGATCGACACCGACAACCTGATCGACTGGGTGTCGACCGGTTACTGGACCGGGCAATACAGCCAGGTCGAGGGCGTCTCGAAGCGTCAGGGCGTCGAACTCTCCGGCAAGATCCGGCCGATCGACGGGCTGACCTTCGATGCCGCCTACACCTACACGGACGCGGTCGATTCGACCGACACCCGGCTGAAGCGGGTGCCGCACCACAAGGCGTCGCTCGGCGCGAGCTGGCTCGCCTACGAGCGCACCACCCTCAACCTGCGCGGCACCTGGGTGTCGGATGCGGTCGACAGCGACTTCTGGAACGGCGGCGTCCGCCGGTTGCCCGACTACTTCCTGGTCGATGCCGGGGTGAACTGGGCCTGGGACGACCGGATCTCGGTGGCGCTCACCGGCAAGAACCTGTTCGATCGGAAATACGAGACCGTCTGGGGTTACGGCACCCCCGGGCGCACGGTCTATGCGTCGCTGAGCTTCAAGTACTGAGGAGACGGGCATGGCGAAATCGGCTCGGCACGGGCCTCCCTCGACCGGTCGGGACACCGACCGGAGCGGGCGGTCGCGCCGCTTCGGACTCGCCGTCGCCCTCCTCTCGATCGTCGCCGGCCCCGTCGCGGGGCCGGCGAAAGCGTTCGACGCCCCGAAGCGGGTGGTGTCGCTCAACCTGTGCACCGACCAGCTGGCGTTGACCATCGCGCGTCCCGATCAGGTCGTCTCGGTGTCGCGCTTCGCCCGCGATCCGAACCTCTCGGACACGCCCGAGGCGGCGGCGAGCGTGCCGGTCAACGACGGGCGGGCGGAAGAGATCGTGCCGCTCGCGCCGGATCTGATCCTCTCGGGAAGTCACACCGCCCGTTCGACGGTGGCGATCCTGCGTCGGCTCGGCTACCGGGTCGAGGAGTTCACGCCGCCGCGCTCGTTCGCCGACATCCGCGCCGACGTGCTCAGGATGGGCGCCCTGCTCGGCCGCCCGGGACGCGCGGCGAGTCTGGTCGCCGAGTTCGACGCCCGGATCTCCTCGCTGCGGGCCGAAGCGCCGGCCGGCGAAGCCCCGACCGCGGTGGTCTATCACGTCGGCAACATGGCCGAGGGGCGCGGCACCATCGCCGACGAGATCCTGGCGACCGCCGGTTGGCGCAATCTCGCCGCCGATCTCGGCATCGACGCCTCCGGCTCGCTGCCGCTCGAGGTCTTGGTGATGAACCGGCCGGACGTCGTGCTGATCGGTGCGGCGGAAGCCGGATGGACCAATCCGACCCTCCAGAACACCCGCCATCCGGCGCTCAGGGCGGCCCTCGGCGGCGGCGCCCGGCTGTCGGTGCTGCCGGATCGCTGGTCGATCTGCGGCTCGATGGCGGTGACCGAGGTGGTCCGCCGACTGGTCGACGAGCGGCGGCGGCTGGCCGGTCTCGGAGGGCTGGTGCGATGACGCCGCGGCTTCTCCCCTTCCCGCTGCTGCTCGGTCTGCTCGGCGGACTGGTGGCGCTCCTGTTCGTCGCCTCGCTGCTGGTCGGGCCCTCCGACCTCGGGCCGCACCGGGCGATCGCCGCGCTGTTCGGCGGCGACGGCGCGGCGACGCTGGTGATGCGCGAGATCCGGTTGCCGCGGGCGATCCTCGGTCTGACCATCGGGGCGACGCTGGGGCTGACCGGGGCGGTGTTGCAGGGCTGGCTGAGAAACCCGCTGGCCGACGCCGGGGTGCTCGGCATCGGCTCGTCGGCGGCGCTCGGGGCGGTCGTCGCGGTGGTCTGCGGGATCGCCGGCGCCTTCCCGCTGGCGCTGCCGCTGTCGGCGCTGATCGGTGCGGCGGCGGCGGCCTTCCTGGTGTTCGCACTGGCCGGCAGCGACGCCGGCAGCGACACGCTGATCCTCGCCGGGGTCGCGGTGTCGAGCCTCACCGCGGCGATGACCGCGCTCGCCCTCAACCTGTCGGCCAACCCGTTCGCCACCATGGAGATCGTGTTCTGGACGATGGGATCGCTCGGCGACCGGTCGCTCGACCACGTCTTCCTGGCGCTGCCGTTCATGGTGGTCGGCTGGGTGATGCTGGCCGGGGTCGGCCGCTCGCTCGACGCGCTGACCCTCGGTGCGGAGACCGCGGCGAGCCTCGGGGTGCGGGTCGGCCGGGTCCGCGTGATCATCCTCTTCGCCACCGCCGCGGCGGTCGGTGCCGGCACCGCGGTCGCCGGGGTGGTCGGCTTCGTCGGTCTGGTGGTGCCGCACGTGCTGCGGCCGCTGGTCGGGGCGCTGCCGAGCCGGCTGATGGCGGCGAGCGCGCTCGGCGGGGCGGCGCTGCTGCTGCTCGCCGACCTCACCGTGCGGGTGGTGCTGCCGACCCGCGACCTGAAGCTCGGGGTGGTCACCGCGATCGTCGGCGCACCGTTCTTCTTCCGCCTGATCCTCAGGGAACGGGGGAGGACGATCCGATGACGCTCGTCGCGCGAGGACTGGTGACCCGCCTCGGCGACCGCCGGGTGATCGACGGGCTCGACCTCGATCTGGCGATCGGCGAGTTCGTCGGGCTGATCGGGCCGAACGGCGCCGGCAAGTCGACCCTGCTCAGGACGCTCGCCGGGATCCTGCCGCACGAGGGCGAGATCACCTTCTGCGGCACGTCGCTCGACGCCAGGAGCGGCCGCGAGCGCGCGCTGAGCGTCGGTTATCTCGCCCAGAACCGCGAGATCGCCTGGCCGATCGCGGTCCGCGAGCTGGTCGCCCTCGGCCGGCTGCCGCATCGCACGCCGTTCGCCGGCGAGACCGCCGCCGATCGCGCCGCGGTCGCCGAGGCGCTGCGGCTGACCGGCCTCGAACCGCTCGCCGAGCGGCGGATCGACCGGCTGTCCGGCGGCGAACTGGCGCGGGTGCTGCTCGCCCGGGTGCTCGCGCAGGAGACGCCGGTGCTGCTCGCCGACGAGCCGGCGGCCGGGCTCGATCCGGCCCATCAGGTGTCGACCATGCAGATCTTCTCCGATCTCGCCCGGGCCGGCCGCGGCGTGCTCGTCTCGCTGCACGACCTCACTTCGGCGGCGCGCTGGTGCGACCGCCTGATCCTCGTCGCCGACGGCCGGGTGGTCGCCGACGGACGCCCGGAAACCGTGCTGACCGCCGAACGGCTCGCCGCCGTCTACGGCATCGAGGCGCGGATCGAGAACGACGCCGACGGCTTCAGCGTGACCCCGCTCAGGCTGGTCGGACGTTCGATCGAAGGAGTGGCCCGTTGAGCGATACCGTCTCCCCCTTCGAGATCGAATGCCGGCGGCCGATCCTGGCGCTGCGCTTTCCCGAGCCGCAGCGGATGCTGTCGTGGTCGATCTCCCGACCCGGATTCGCCACCGCGCCATCGGTCGCCTGGTTCGAGGTCCGCGACGCCGACCTGCCGATCGACTGCGACCCGGTGCAGATCCTCACCGACCGGCTGGCGCGCGAGAATCTCGGCGAGTCCGTCGGTCTGATGACCGCCTGCGACGTCCGTGCCCATCGCGTCTACCGCGAGACGGTGGAGGGCGTCACCGCCACGGTGGTCACCACGGTCGGTCTCGGCAACGGCGAGTTCGTCGGCCGTCGCCGGTTCGCCCCGCGGCCGGACGGCTCTCCGCATCCCGGGACGATCAACACCTTCGTGCACGTCTCGGTGCCGCTCTGCGACGAGGCGCTGGTCGAGACGATCGCCATCGCCGCCCAGGCGCGGACCGTCGCGGTCCTGGAGACGACGCTCCGGCGGGGCGGCGAGGTGGTCACCGGAACCGGCTCGGACTGCATCGTCGTCGCCGCGCCGCCGGGCGGGACGGTGCGCTACGCCGGACTGCACACCGCGGTCGGCGAAGCGGTCGGCTCGGCGGTGATGCAGGTGACGCGAGGCGCCGTGTCGCGCTGGTTCCAGGACGTCTGGCGCCCCAACGGGGGGCACGAGAGCAGCCGACCGGCGCCGGTCAGACCGGCACGGCGAACCGCCGTCAGGAGGTAGCGATGAGCATCGCGACCATCGACGACCGACGGATCTTCCTGCCGATGCCGCGTCCGAGGCCGTCGCGGAAGCTCCTGGCGACGATGGTGTCGATCCTCCTCCACGCCGCCGCCGGACTGGCGCTCGTGTCGCTGGCCGATCGGATCGGCGACGGCCCGGGCCCGTCGATCGACGCCGTGGTGGTCGAACTGGTGGCGCCTGAAACCGCGGTCGACGCTCCGGCGGTGCCGGCGACGCCGCCGGTCGCCGAGGCGGAACGGCAGCCGGTCGAGGACCCGGAGACGGCCGAGGCCGAAGCCTCGCCCGCCCCGACCGACCCACCGGAGCCGCCGATCGAGGTCGCCCGCGCCGAACCGCCGCCGGCCGAGCCGGTCGCGGAGCCGCCACCGGAGGCCACACCGACGCCGCCCGAACCGCCGATCGAGGTCGCCCGCGCGGAGATTCCCCCGGTCGAAGCCGTCCCGATGGAGACCCCGGTCGCAGAGGCGCCGGTCGCAGAACCGCCACCGGTCGTCGAGCGGAAGATCGACCCTCCGCCCGCGCCGCCCCGGCGCGAAGCGGTCGAACCGCACAGGCCGGCGAAGAAACCGCCGGTGGAGGCCAGGCCCGTCCCGAAGACGAAGACCGCCACGGCGGCGAAGCCGGCGGCCGAGCCCCGGAACGCCCCGGGCACTCCGGCGATCGCCGGCCGAGCGCAGGCCTCGGGCGGCGATCGCGACGCCCTCGCCAGCTATCTCGCGTCGGTGCGGGCACGCATCACCGGTCAGCGGCGCAATCACATCGGCTCGGAACGCGGCCGGGTCGAGGTCCGCTTCACCGTCGATGCCGACGGCCGGCTGGGCGGGCTCCAGGTCGGCAGCGCGGCCGACGGGACGCTCGAGGACGAGGCGCTGAAGGTGGTCCGCCGGGCTTCGCCGGTGGCGCCGATCCCGGCCGCGGTCGGCCGCACCTCGCTCGCCATGTCGGTGACTCTGGTCTTCGAGTGACGCCGCGACGGCCCCGAATTCGCCACGGCGGCACATCCGCCGGCCCCCCGTAACCACAGACGCGAACGCCCGACGGGTCGCGTCGGCGACCACATCGGGCGGAACCGAGCGGCGGTGCGGGCCGCCGCACAGCCGGAAGCCGATCAGGCCAACCGGCGGAAGACTTCGTCCGAGGGGCTGGCGATGACCACCGTCTGGACCAGCTGGCCGCGATCGGCGGCGATCTTGGCGCCGACCTCGACCGCCGAACGGCAGGCGCCGACGTCGCCGGTGACCAGGACATAGCCCTTGCCGCCGAGCGCCAGGGCGATGCGGATGTCGACCAGCCGGACCGCGGCCGCCTTGACCGCGGCGTCGGCGGCCTGGACGACGGTGACCGCCGAGAAGGTCTCGATGACGCCGAGGGCGCGCCGGTCGCCGGCATCGCAGGTGCCGGTCAGGCCCTTCACCACGTCCGGGTGGATGTTGGAGATCACGAACCAGTCGACCACCGTCGACGGATGGGCGATCCGGCCGGCCTCGACCGAGGTCTTGACCGCCGAGACGTCACCGGCGATCGCCGCGATGAACTTTCCCGGGCAGATCGACTTGAAGAAGATCGGCTGGATCGCGGCCGCCTTGACCATCCGGTCGGAAGCGTCGATCCCGGCGGCGATACTCGTGAATTCGACCATGCCGACGGCCGAGCGGAGTTGCGACACGGGAACTCTCCTCGAGTGGATCGCCGGCGCGCGGCCGGCGGAGACATCAACGGGTGACGACGACCACGCCGCCGTCGACCGACGACACGACACCATCGATGCTCGCATGGATGCGCGCACCGAGCTTGCCCTTGGGGATCTCCCCGATCGGATCGCCGCAGGCGACCCGGGCACCGGGCGCGACCAGCGCCTCGGCCGGTGCGCCGATGTGCTGGGCGAGCGGGATCGCCACCTTCGACGGCACCACCGTACCGAGATCGGCCGACGGCAGATCCATCCAGCGGGAAATGTCGATGCGGTCGGCGAGCCGCGGCACCGGCACCCGGCGCGGCTCGCGCCACGTCGTCCGCTCCTCTTCGATCTCCCGCTTGCCCTCGAACTTGACGTTCGCCGCGCGCTTGGCGCGCTTGACCGCCTGATTGATCCGTCGGGGCGCGAGCCCCATCGGACAGGCGAAGTGCTCGCAGACCCCGCAGTCGCAGCACAGCATCGCCTGCTCGCCGTCGGCGGTCTCCATCTCGACCCCGGCGGCGAAGGCACGCATCACCCGATGGGTCTCGAAGGGATGGCCGATCAGCTGGCGCGGGCAGAGGTCCGAGCACAACCGGCACTGGATGCAGGCGCCGTTGGCGCGGGCCCGCATGTGGTCGACCGGCAGCGTGGCGTTGAGGTGCAGATGGTGGCCGCGCGGGATGACGATCAGACCGCCGGAGACCTTGGTCACCACTTCGCGGGCAAAGGCGGCGGCGGAATCGACGACCCGGCCCATCATCGGTCCGCCGAGGACGAACACCGGATCGGCGAGCCGCGATCCGCCGGCGGCGGCGAGCACTTCCGACATCGGCGTGCCGATCGGAGCATGGACGGTGCCGGGGTTCGCCACGTCGCCGGTGACGGTCAGGAGTTTGTCGACCACCGGCCGGCCGTCGATCGCATCGGCGACCGCGGCGAGAGTGCCGACGTTGGCGACGACGACGCCGACCGCCAGCGGGATGCCGAGCGCCGGCACCGAGCGGCCGGTGACCTCGCGGGTCAGGATCTGCTCGTCGCCGGCCGGATAGAAGTTGTCGAGAAAGGCGAACTCGATCGGGCGGGCGCCCATCGCCGCGGAGAGCACCTCGATGGCGCGGGTCTGCTTGCGCTTGACCGCCAGCACCCGGCGCTGCGCCCCGACCGCTTCGCCGACCCGCTCGAGCCCGTCGAGGATCGCCTGGGCACGGTGGATCATCAGATGGCGATCGGTGTGCAGCAGCGGCTCGCATTCGCAGCCGTTGGCGATCACCGTGTCGGCGGTCGCGGCATATTTGGCATGGGCCGGGAACCCGGCGCCTCCTTCGCCGACGACGCCGGCGGCTTCGACGGCGGCCAGAAACGCGCCCTTGTCCATCACGTCCTCGCTCCCACCGTCACCCGGCCCCGCGAGGGGCGGGCGGACGGTTCGTCATCGGTTCCGGACGGGATCGTCCGCTCGGCGACCCGCCGACCGAGACGTAGTCTCGTGGAGCCGGGAGCGACAATCTCGAATTCATCCGAAAAGCTGTACGGATCGGCTGCCCCTCCGGAAGGCGGTCCGTCGAAGCCGCGAAGACAGCCGCATTGCGTAGCAATGACGAGGGTTAGTGCATTTCGGCGGTTGCCGGCCGGGCCTAATCTCCGGCTCGATCCGATGCGCAGGACGCAGCGGCGGACCGTGTCCCGGAAGGCCGGCCCGAACCGTCGCCCTGCCCGCTCGAGTGCGGAGCCGTTCCATGATCTCCACGTCCATCTTCCCCGGCCGTTACGTACAGGGCGCCGGCGCCTTTTCGACGCTCGCCACCGAAATCGGACGCTTCGGCGCCCGGGCGCTCGCCATCGTCGGGCCGTCGGCCCGCGAAGCCACCGAGAAGGCGCTCGCCGGCGCCACCGAGGTCCATGTCGAGATCGAGGTCTTCGGGCGCGAATGCTGCGATCCGGAGATCGCCCGTCTCGCCGCCGCGGCCCGCGCCATGAAGGCGGTGGTGATCGTCGGCATCGGCGGCGGCAAGGCGCTCGACACCGCCAAGGCGGTCGCCCACGAGCTGAAGCTGCCGGTGGTGATCGCCCCGACCATCGCCTCGACCGACGCGCCGTGCTCGGCGCTGTCGGTGATCTACACGCCGGACGGCACCTTCGAGCGCTATCTCGTTCTGCCGCGCAATCCCGACGTGGTGCTGGTCGACACCGCGGTGGTCGCCGCGGCGCCGGTGCGCTTCCTGGTCGCCGGCATGGGCGACGCGCTCTCCACCTTCTTCGAGGCGGACGACTGCCACCGGTCGCGGGCGACCAACATGACCGGACGGGTCGGCTCGATGACCGTCCATGCGCTCGCGCGCCTCTGCCTCGACACGCTCTACGCCAGCGGCGTCGCCGCCAAGGCGGCGGTGGCGGCAGGAGTGGTCGACGAAGCGCTCGAGAACGTCGTCGAAGCCAACACCCTGCTCTCCGGCGTCGGCTTCGAATCGGGCGGCCTGTCCGGCGCCCATGCGATCCACAACGGCCTGACCGCCCTCGCGCCGACCCACCACTACTGGCACGGCGAGAAGGTGGCGATCGGCACCCAGACCCTCCTCTTCCTGACCGGTCGTCCGGCCAAGGTGATCGCCGAGGTCTACGACTTCTGCCGTGCCGTCGGCCTGCCGACGACGCTCGCCGAGGTCGGCCTCGTCGACCCGAGCGACGCCGATCTCATGAAGGTGGCCGAACTCGCCTGTGCCCCTGGCGAGACGATCCACAACGCCCCGCTCGACGTGACGCCGAAAGCGGTCTTCGACGCGCTGAAGGCCGCCGATGCCTACGGTCGTCGCCGGGCCGCGGCCGACGGGCTCCAGCTCGTCGGCTGACGCCGGGCGCCCGGTCCGCCGTACCGAACGGCCGGCTCTCTTCCCCACCGCACCCCGGGGAGAGAGCGGGTCGGACGGGCGGCGGACCGGGAAATTCCCGAATGCGGTACCCGATCCCGGACCCGGTCGCGAAGTTTTCGCCCGAGGAGTGACGTTTCATGACCTTCCGTCTGTGCTTTCCGAAGATCAATCTGTCGGGCGCCGGTGCGCTCGCCGACGTGCCCGGCGAACTCGCCGCGCGCTCGTTCAAGAAGCCGCTGATCGTCACCGACGGCGTGCTGGTGAAGGTCGGCCTGGTTCAGCCGCTGATCGACGGCCTGAAGGCCGCCGGGCTGGAGCCGGTGCTGTTCGACGGCGTCGAGCCCAACCCGACCGTCGCCATCGTCGACGCGGCCTTCGATCTGTTCGTCGCCGAGAAGTGCGACGCGATCGTCGCGGTCGGCGGCGGCAGCCCGATCGACACCGCCAAGGCGGTGCGGGTCCTGTCGGCCAATCCGAAGCCGATCACCCTCTACAACGGGGTGGGCAACGTGAAGAAGGTCGGGGCCTTCCTGGTGGCGGTCAACACCACCGCCGGCACCGCCGCCGAGGTCACCTCCAACGCGGTCATCACCGACACCGTCGAGCAGGTGAAGATGGTGATCATCGACGCCAACATCATTCCCGACATCTCGGTGAACGACCCGGCGATGATGACCAAGATCCCCGCGGCGACCACCGCGGCGACCGGCATGGACGCGCTGACCCACGCGGTCGAGGCCTATGTCTCGGTCGGCCACCACACGCTCACCGACTTCTCGGCGCTCGAGTCGATCCACCTGATCGCCAAGTACCTGCCGCGCGCCGTCGCCGACGGAAACGATCTCGAAGCCCGCGAGATGATGGCCTACGGCCAGTTCATCGCCGGTCTCGCCTTCAACTCGGCCGGTCTCGGCATGGTCCACGCGATGGCCCATCAGCCCGGCGCGGTGAAGAACCTGCCGCACGGCGTGTGCAACGCGATCCTGCTGCCGATCGTCGAAGCCTTCAACCGTCCGCATGCGGTGGCGCGGTTCGCGCGGATCGCCCGGGCGATGGGCGTCGACACCTCGGACATGGACGAAGAGACCGCATCGAAGGCGGCGATCGACGCGATCAAGGCGCTCTCCGAAAAGGTCGGGATCCCGAAGGGCTTCTCCGAACTGGGTGTCACCGAGGCGGATCTGCCGACCTTCGTGAAGAAGGCCCAGAAGGATCCCTGCGCGCCGGGCAATCCGGTTCCGATGAACGACGATCAGGTGCTCGCGCTGTTCCGCGAAGCGATGTGATCCCACGCGGTCGCCGGTCCTCGCCGGCGGACGCGACCGCGTGACCTCCGGCCGCCCGGCCGGTGTCCCGCCAGACGAATTCCGTCCGTCGTACGACGCCGGACGGTCGTTTCCCCCTTCCGGTCGGACCCCGTCCGCGCGGGCCAGCCGACCGGATCCCAGCGAAGTCCGTTCGTCCGGGCGGGCTTCGATCTTGGGCGCGGAGTGCGCTCCACGCGCTCCGCGCCTTTTTTCTCCTTCTTCGCCTCCCACCGCCTCGGTCGGGCGCCGAGGCGGTCTTCTTCGTCCGCCCCGGTTCAGGCCGCGGCGGCGACGCCGGCCAGTTCACCGGCGAGGCGACGGCCCCAGGCGTCGAGCAGAGCGGCGCGCGCGTCGGCATCGATCCGCGACACCGCGTGGGCGACGAAGGGATCGAGCACCCGCATGCCGAGATAGGCGAGCCCCAGCCGCTGCACCGGCCACAACACCTGTTCGATGGTGCCGTAGGCGTCGCCTTCGGAGAAGCGTTTCTCGGTACCGCCGGTGGCGAGCGAACAGATCGCGGTCTTGCCCTTGAACAGACCGGTCTCGAAGCGGGTACCGTCGCGATAGGCGAAGCCGAAGGCGAGGACGCGGTCGAACCAGCCCTTCAGGATCGCCGGCGGGGCGCCCCACCAGATCGGAAAGTGGAAGACCAGGAGATCGGCGGCGGCGACCCGGGCCTGCTCGCGGGCGAGCTCCGGTGCGAAGCCGCCCGTGGCGACGGCATGGGCCTGTTCGCTCTGGTAATGGAACAGGGCGGGATCGGCGGCGGTGACGAAGTCGCCACGGCCGCCGACCGGATCGAACTTCTCGGCGTAGAGATCGGACACCGTCACCGTATGGCCTGCGGCCTCGGCGACTTCGGCCGTCTTCCGCATCAGCGCGGCGGTGAAGGAGCGCGGTTCGGGATGGGCATGGACCACGAGTACGTTCACGGTTCGGTTCCTCGATGGGGATCGACCCCGTCGAAGGCGTCCGGACGGGGCAGGCCGAACACCTTCGACGGGAGACGGGCGATCAGCCGGCCGAGAGAGGGAGCGACCGGCAGATCGCAGACGGCGGCCGCGCGCTCGAAGGTGGCGAGCGCCGCCGCATCGGGAAGGGACATGCGGACCACCCGGCCGGCGACCACGATGTCGACGCCGAGGCGGGCGCCCCGGCCGAAGACGACCGCACCGGTCGCCGCCGGCAGGAGATCCGACAGACGGCCGACCTCCCAGAGGAGGCAGGTCGGCGGTGGAGCGAGGAGATGCGACCAGTCCATCGGAACGCTCCCTTCCACCTCGGGCCCGGCCACGCGCGCGGCCGAACCGGCGTCGGCCGCCCCGGGACGGTCCCGACGAGGGCGGCGGGCCGCTGTCCGTCGTCCGGCGGCGGTTCGGACCGCAGGACGACGGGGTCGGCGGGGAGAAGCGCCGAGCCTCAGGCGGCCGTCGCGGCGGCGACGTCGGCCTCGAGATCGAAGGCCCGGGCGGTGTTCAGCGACACCATCCGACGGATCGCGGCATCGTCGTAACCGAGCTCGATCAGGACGCGGACGCCGCGCCGGAAGCCCTCGAGCGGGCTGAAGACGCCGACCTGGCCGAGATCGGAGCAGAGGATGGTGCGGTCCACACCGGCCGCTTCGATCTGCTGGTGCAGATCCTCGGTGGTCCGGGTCTTGAACTTCGACCCTTCGAGGAACATGCACAGCGAATGCTCGACCCAGGCGCCGCGGCCGGCGAGATCGCGGACGTCGGCGAGCGTCGCTTCGACGATGTCTTCCGGGTGGGTCAGGACCATCGCCCGGACGCCGCGCCGGGTCGCCTCTTCGAACAGAAGCACGGTCTCGGAGATGTGGAGGTGGCCGCTCTCCAGGGCGAGGCCGGTGCGGGCGACGACGTCGAGGATCTCCTTGGTGGCGTCGTTGATCCCGCCGGCGGCGTCGAGAACCGGCACGGCCGAGGCCGCACGGATCTTCTGGGTCGAGGCGGGGTGGACCCAGCCGGAGGTCTTCTCCCACTTCAGGTGATGCGCCGCGGCCAGGGTGGGCATGAACACCACCTTGCCGCCCATCGCCGCGGTGTGCTCGACCGCATAGGGGTTGAGCCCGCCGACGACGTTGTTGAGCGCGATGCCGGAATAGACCCTGGTGCGCAGCTCGGGGAAGTTCGCGGCGATGATCGCGGCGGTCATCACGCCGGCATAGTCGTGATCCTTGGTGATCACCGCGGCGAAGCCGGCGGCGGACATCTGACGCGCCAGTTCGACGTGATCGAGCGCGCGCGCCGCGATCGACGGGCCGGAATGGACGTGCGGATCGATCGCGCCGACCAGCAGGCGATCGATGCGGGCTTCGAGGTCGGCGGAAGTCTGGTCCGTGGCCATGAGGGCCTCCTTGGACTGATGTCTCGGGGGTGGGTCTGCGGCGGCCGTCAGGCGGCGGTTTCCGGCATGGAATAGACGTCGGCGTTGCGCACGACGCCCTGACGGGCGAAATCGAGCCGCGGCGGCGCGAAGACGTCGACCAGGCGTCCCATCCGGCCGACCGAGCGGCTGGTGTGGACGATGGTCGGCGGGATCACGGTCAGCGACGGGCTGCCGATCTCGGCGTGGACGTCGTCGCGCCAATCGTCCATGTCGGGCGTCCAGGGGGTGCGCAGGTGGTGAACCCACTCGCTCTCCAGCGCCAGCGAACCCTGTTCGAAGTCGGTGTGCGAATGCGGGCTGAGCTTGTGGACGTCGCGCGGCTCGACCCAGGGAACCAGCGGGTTGACCATCAGGTTGCGGGTCTGGAAGACGCGCAGGAACGAGCCCGCCGTGATGTGCTCGGCGAGTCGGTAGACGCGGAGCCGATAGCCGTCCTTCGGCTCCGGCCAGCTCTCGAGAGGCGCCACCAGCGGCGCGCCGTTCGCGTAGTCCGCGGCGTTGGAGGCGAGCTCCAGGATATCGGCTGCCTCCGAAGAGAAGACGCGGACGACGAGGCCGGGGGCGGTCACTTCGATCCGGCTGGCGCCGGGCGGGACGATCGCCAGAGAATCGGCGGCGACCTCGGCGGTGTCCGTGCCGGCGGTCACGCGGACCGCGGCGTCGTTGGTCAGCAGCACGTATTCGTCGGGGTTGGCGACCCGTTCGAGCACCGCGCCGACTTCGACCTTGGAAACGGCGACGGCGAAGTTGGCACCGCGGGACACCCAGGTGAAGACGCCCGGGCCGCGCTCGGCTACGGGAGTGTCGAAACAGGAGACGAGGGCGGGCGGCAGCGGGCGGGATTTCGAGGACATCTCGGACTCCATCGGGAGATCTGGACCCTCCGCCGACCGGGGGCGGCCGATCGGCGGCGGCAGAGGCGGGAAACGGATCAGGCGGCGGGGCAGACGGCGTCGGCGGCGAGGCGCAGCAGCGTCTGGTCGGAGGAGACGACGAACCAGTCGACCCCGAGCGCGGTGTACTTCTCGCGTTCGCCGGCCGAGCCGATGAACATACCGACGGTGCGGCCGGCGGCCCGGCCGATCTCGAAGACCCGGGCGGCGGCGGAGGTGACCCGCGGATCGGAGGGGTTCTCGATCCCCATCGAGAGAGAGAGATCGGCGTAACCGACGAACAGTCCGTCGACGCCGTCGACCGCGGCGATCGCGGCGGCGTTCTCGACCGCCTCGGCGCTCTCGATCTGGCACATCAGGAAGATGCCCTCGCCGGCGTCGATCGCCTTCGCCATCGGCCGGGTGCCGTAGCCGGCGAAGCGCGGCGAACCGGAGAAGCCGCGACGGCCACCGCGATGGCGGGTCATGGCGACGATGTCGCGGGCCTGATCGGCGGTGTCGACGTGCGGCACCAGGAGGCCGGCGACGCCGAGATCGAGGGTGGAGAGGATCACCGCCGGATCGGGTTCGGGAATGCGGACGATCACCGGCAGCCCGACCGCGACACTGGCCATGGTCATCAGGTCGAGGGTGGTCCGGTCGAACGGCGCGTGCTCGGCGTCGATCACCACGAAATCCAACCGAGTCAGACCGAGGATCTCGATCACCTGCGGCGAGGCGGTCTTGACGAAGGTTCCGGTCTTCGGACCGCCGGTGGCGAGGCGGGGCAGAACGAGAGGCATATCGCTTCCTCCGAGGGTCGTCCGTGTCGCCCCGCCCACTCCTGCGGGCTCGGGCTGCGGTCGACGGTTTTGCATTTACCGATAATTCGTATCGTTATGCGAAATACGTTAGTCCCGGTCCGAGGACCCGTCAACCGCCTTCGATGGGCCCGCGGCGACACCGCCGGCGCGCCGAAAACCGCGGCCGACCGGCATCGGACCGACGCGGACGCGCACCCGTCGACGGTCTGCGGCAAGGGAATGGGACAGATGGTCGCAGCGAGGACGACGGGACGGGTTCCCGCGTCCCGCCGACGGGACGCCGGGGATCGGTCGGCGGCCCCGTACGATCGCCGATCGCCCCTACTGCGGCAGTCGCTTCGGTGGTCGCGCGAACCCGTTCCGACCCTTCCGCGGGGGACGGACGGCGACCGCCGGGGACGCCGGGAGTGCCTACTCGAGGCGACTTGACGTTTTCGTCAATCTGCGCTTAGCGTATCTCATAACAAAAAAACGTCTCGCATTACGATACTGACGAGACAACCGAGGAGACACCGAACCGGCCGATCCGAGCACGGCCGTTCCATTCGATCCCCATCCATCGGATTCTCGCAACCGCACTCGCCCGAATCGGCGATGGCCGCGTGTTCCGGGACCGGTGTGTACCGAACCGAGACCCCTCAGACGACGGCACGATCCGCGTGGCGGCGACAGCGCCCGCGGACCGTCTCCCGTGAAAGAAGAACCGACCGGAGGACGCCAGATGCAATTTCTACCGAGATCGAACTTCGAGGCCGGCCAGGAGCCGGAATGGCGCGTCTACAACAAGATCGCGGTGCGCCTGTTGCCGTTCCTCCTGGTGCTCTACGTCATCTCGTTCCTCGACCGAGTGAACGTCGGCTTCGCCAAGCTGCAGATGTCGGTCGACATCGGCCTTTCGGACGCCGCCTTCGGCTTCGGCGCCGGCGTCTTCTTCCTCGGCTACTGCGTCTGCGAGATCCCCAGCAATCTCGCTCTTCAGCGCTTCGGCGCGAAGATCTGGATCGCCCGCATCATGGTCGTCTGGGGGATGGTCTCGGTCGGACTGATGTTCGTCACCAACGAAACCCAATTCTACGTGCTGCGCTTCCTGCTCGGCATTTCCGAAGCGGGCTTCTATCCGGGCATCATCCTCTATCTGACCTATTGGTTCCCGGAACGGCTTCGGTCGCAGATCTGCGCGATCTTCTTCCTCGGGATCGCCTTCTCCGGCGTCATCGGCGGGCCGCTGTCCGGCTGGATCATGCAGACCTTCAACGGCGCTCACGGCCTGCACGGCTGGCAGTGGCTGTTCCTGCTCGAAGGCGCGCCGGCGGTGATCGGTGGCGTCGTCAGCTTCTTCTATCTCCAGGACGGTCCGGCCAAGGCGAAGTGGCTCGAGGAGTCCGAGAAGACCCTGGTCATCCGCGCCCTCGCAGAGGAAGACGCCCGCAAGAAGGCCGCCGGTTACGGCCACCGTTTCCGCGACGCGATCGGCGACATCAATGTCTGGCTGCTGGCGGTGACCAACTTCACTCTGCTCGGCGGCACCTACGGCCTGTCGTTCTGGCTGCCGCAGATCGTCAAAGACCTCGGCGTCAACAACCTGTTGATGAACGGCCTGCTCACCGCGATTCCCTTCACCTGCGCCTCGATCGCGATGATCGTGGTCAGCAAGCACTCCGATCGCTGCAACGAACGCAAGTGGCACACCGCGATCTGCGCCTTCGTCGGTGCGGCCGGTCTGGTGCTGTCCGGCTACTTCGGCCACAATCCCTACATTTCGCTGTTCGGCCTGTCGGCGGCGGTGGCCGGGGCTCTCGCCGGTCTGGCGGTGATGTGGGCGCTGCCCGGCGCCATTCTCTCGGGTGCCGCGGCGGCGGCCGGCATCGCCCTGATGGCGACCATCGGCAACCTCGGCGGCTACACCATGCCGTTCATCCTCGGGTGGGTAAAGCAGTTGACCCATCAGGTGGAATTCGGTCTCTATGCGATGGCGGCGATGATGGTCGTCGGTGGTCTGGTGATGTTCTTCATCCCCAAGCTCGGCCGTTCGGCCGAGGAGACCGCCGGGTCCACCGGTGCGGCCACCGGAATCGCGACCGGCTCCTGAGCGGTCGCAGCGCGGGCGGGCCGATGGTCCCGACCGAAATCACAGGGGCGGCGACGGCCATGGCCGGCGCCGCCCGTCGCGCGTGGTGGTGCTCCTCCGGCGCCACCACCGAACGACCCGACCGAGCGACGCCATGACCAACGAAGACCACCGCGCAGGCAGGAACGGAAACGGAAGCGAAGGCGACGACGTCTCCGTCCAGTCGGTCGCCACCTCGTTCCGCATCCTCGACGAACTCTCCGCGGCCGGCCGGCCGCTGCGTCTGACCGAGATCGCCAACGCGCTCGGCGAGACCAAGGCGAAGGTCCACCGCCACCTGACCACCCTGCGCCAGCTCGGGGCGATCGAGCAGGACGGCGGCACCGAGCGCTACCGGCTCGGCTGGAAGCTCGTCCAGCTCGGCGAGGCGGTCGCCGAACAGTTCAATCTGCGCGAGATCGCGGCGCCGCATCTGACCGCGATCCGCGACGAGACCCGCGAGACGGCGCTGCTGGCCGTGCCGATCGGCTGGGAGACCCAGGTGGTCAGCGTCGCCGAGAACATCTACGCCCGCGTGTTCATCTCGATCAAACCCGGCAACCGGCCGGTGCCGCACGCCGCCGCCCAGGGGCGGGTGGTGCTCGCCTTCTCCTCGCCCGACCTCGTGGAACGGGCGCTCACCCGCGACCTCCACCGCCCGACCCGGCACACGATCGTCGACCGCGACGAGCTCCGGCAGCGCCTGGTGGCGATCCGCGACCGGCTGTGGGACACCGCCGACAGTGAGATCATCGAAGGGGTCAACACGCTGTCGGTGCCGATCCTGAGGGACGGCGACGAGATCGCCGGGGTGTTCTCGATCGTCGGACTGTCCGGCAACGTGCCCGCCGAACCGGACCCGCATCAGCTGGCGGTGCTGCACCGGCACGCCCGGGCGCTGTCGGAATCGTTGAAGGGCACGGCCTACGACAAGTTCGCGGTCGCCGCCCCGGCCCCGGAGCCGGCCCGTCGACGCGGCCGGCCGCGGACCCGCCATCCGGCCGGCGAGGTCTGAACCGTCGATCACCCGCCGACGCCGTCGGCGGATGCGAAAACCCCGGCCGGACCGAAGTCCGACCGGGGCCCCGCGCTCCGTGCCGCGACCGCTCAGGGGACGGTCGCGGCGATCTCCGATCTCACTTCTTCACGGGGCGGATGTTCATCGCCAGAGTGTCTTCGTCGGAGCGGGGCACGATCGTCACCTTGTCCTTCTGCATCGCCCACACCGAGACCACCGAGGCGATCGGCAGGCTCGGACGATCGGAGGCGACCAGCCGGTTGCCTTCCTCGAGCAGGGCGCGACGCTTGGCCTCGTCCATCTCGACCGACGCCTTCTCGACGATCTCGTCCATCTCGGCGTTGGAATAGCCGCGGACGTTGAAGGCACCGAGCTTGGTCTTCGGATCGTTGGTGTGGAACAGCGAGGACAGGGTGTAGTTGCTCTCGCCGGTCAGCGTCCCCCAACCGGCCATGGTCAGCGAGAACTCGCCCCGGGTCTTGGCCGGGAAGAACACGGCGCCCGGCTGGGCGTTGGCCTGGGCGTCGATGCCGATCGAGGCGAGCATCTGGGCGATCGAGGTCCCGACCGCCCGGTCACCCGGCAGCCGATCGTTGGTGAACGAGAACACGGTCTTGAAACCGTAGGGATAACCGGCCTCGGCGAGCAGCGCCTTGGCCTTCTTCGGATCGGGCTTCGGCACCGGGATCGACTTGTCGTAGCCGAAGATGTTCGACGTCACCAACTGGCCGGTGGCCGCGCCGAGGCCCTCCATGGCGATCTCGGTCAGCGCCTCGCGGTCGATGGCGAGGTCGATCGCCTGACGGACCCGGGTGTCGAGGAAGGGGTTCTTGGCGAGGGCCGAGCCGTCCTTGGCGGTGACCTGCGGAGTCTTCTCGCGCATGTCGAACTCGACGTAGAAGATGTAGGCGCTCTCCTTCTTGACCGTCGCGATCTTCGGATCCTTCTCCAGCACCGGCACGTCGGCCGCCGGAGTGCGGGCGATGATGTCGACCTGACCGGCCTTGAGCTGGGCGACGCGGGAGGCGTCGTTGGAGATCTCGCGGCGGACCACCTTCTCCCACGGCTCCTTGCCGCCCCAGTATCCGTCGAAGCGCTCGAGCACCATCTGCTCGTTCGGCGTCCACGACACGAACCTGTAGGGGCCGGTGCCGATCGTCGCCTTGCCGGTGTTGAAGCCACCCGGTGCCGTCTCCTTGGTGGAGAAGTCCTTGGCCGCGACGTGGGAGACGACGAACAGCCGGACGAGGTCGTTGGGCAGGGTCGGCGCCGGTCCGTCGGTCTCGAAGCGGATGGTCATCGGATCGACGATCTCGATCGACTTGATCCGGCGGATGTAGATCGTGGTCGGGTTCGGACCGGTGACCTGCGGAATGCGCTCGACGGAGAACTTGACGTCTTCCGCGGTGAAGTCGGAACCGTCGTGGAACTTGACGCCGGAGCGCAGTTTGAACTCCCAATGGGTGGCGTCGAGCGCCTTCCACGAGGTCGCCAGGCCGGGCTTCAGTTCGAGGTCGTCGCCGGAGGTCACCAGACTGTCGAAGACGTGCTTGACCGCTTCGGCATGGGTGCCGGTGGCGGTGAAGTGCGGATCCATCGACAACGGTCCGGCGCGGACGCCGATGGTCAGGGACTGGGCGGAGGCGCCCACGGCGAAGAGTCCGGCGGCGAGTAGGGTCGCGGTGAACAGGGAACGGCGAAGCGCGATCATGACGGTTCCTCCGGTGCACGGGACGGACGCGGCTCGGCGAGAACGGCGTCCGGATCGACGGTGTCGGGCCAGGTCGGGGCGGCGACGACCAGCTTGGCGAGCAGTTCGGCGAGCATGAAGCGCTCCGCCGGACTGAGGGGAGCGAGCATCCGCCGCTCCCGATCGAGCATCGGCGCCAGCGTTTCGTCGGTGATCCGGCGACCCGCGGCGGTCAGCACGAGACGGAAACTGCGCCGGTCCGCAGGATCGGCGCGCCGTTCGATGAGGTGCAGGGCGAGCAGCGACTGGACGGCGCGGCTGATCGTGTTCTTCGGGAATCCGGAGGATTCCGACACCGCCTTGGCGGTGACGCCGTCCTTCAGAAAGAGCGAATAGAGCACGACATATTCGGGCCGCTGCAGGCCGTGGCGCTCCTGGATGAAGCCGTAGACCGGCCCGTTGAAACAGAGCGCCAGATAGTTGAGACGGAACGAGAACCAGCAGGGATTGTCCCACAACTTGGTGGCGACGAGTGGATCCAGGCCATGCCCTTCGGCATAGCTCGAAGCTTCGGGCCAACCGAGGCCCTCACGTCGCTCCCAATCGTTCATCGGCACCGTCCCCGAGCTGTGCAATTGGTTCCATATGGAACTTGACATCAAAGATCGCTGCCGTCAATCATCCGAATATGGTTCCATGAGGAACTAAATGCTGCCGAATATGCGGGCAATCGCCCAATTCGGAGGCAGCCGGAACGAAGACTTCGGAAGGAGGCCTCGGGCATGAGAGTTGCCGCGATGAACTGGGGCGACGTCGCCCGCCGGGCGGAGATCGACGATCGCTGTATTCTGCCGATCGGCAGCATCGAGCAGCACGCCTTCCTGAGTCTCGCCACGGACACGATCCTCGCCGAGAAGGTCTCGGTCGAGGCCGCCGAACCGCTCGGCGTGCCGGTGTTTCCGGTCCTCGCCTACGGGCTCGCCGGTTCCTTCGTCGACTTCCCCGGCACGGTCTCGCTGCGACTGTCGACCTGGTGCGGCCTGATCGAGGATCTGCTCGAAGGCATGTGGCGGTCGGGCTTCCGGCGGATCACCATCGTCAACGGTCACGGCGGCAACGGGCCGGTCGGCACGCTCGCCGCCGAATGGCTCGACCGGCGGCGCGGCTCGCAGGTCAAGATCCACGACTGGTGGCGGGCGCCGAAGACCTGGGCCAAGGTGATGGAGATCGACCGCGAGGCGTCGCATGCCTCCTGGATGGAGAACTTCCCGTGGACGCGGATCGCCGGGGCGCCCGAGCCGGACGAGACGAAGCCCGAGGTCGATCGCGGCGCGCTCGCCCGGATCGATCCGGGGGCCCGGCGGGCGCTGCTCGGCGAAGGCAACTATCAGGGCCGCTTCCGCCGCCCGGACACCGACATGGAGGCGATCTGGCGGGTCGCCGTCGCCGAGACCCGTGCCGTGATCGAGGGGCCGTGGTCGTGAGCCCGGATCGACGCTCGACCGACGGAGGAGAACGATGACCGGATACGTCCTCGGCAGACTGGCTCAGGCCGCCGTCGTCATGCTGGTGATGTCGGCGCTGGTGTTCCTCGGCGTCTACGCGATCGGCAACCCGATCGACGTGCTGATCTCGCCCGATGCGACCCAGGACATCCGGGCCGCCGCGATCGCCGCCTACGGCCTCGACAAGCCGTTGTGGGAACAGTACTTCACCTTCCTCGGCCGGATCCTGTCGGGCGATCTCGGACGCTCCTTCGTCTACGGCATGCCGGTCTCCGAGCTGCTGCTCGGGCGACTGCCGGCGACGCTCGAGCTGACCCTGACGGCGATCGTCGGAGCGACCATCGTCGGCGTACCGCTCGGCATCTACGCCGGCTGGCGGCCGCACACGACGTTCTCGAAACTGCTGATGGGCTTCTCGATCCTCGGCTTCTCGGTGCCGACCTTCTGGATCGGGCTGGTGCTGATCTTCGTCTTCGCGGTCGAACTCGGCTGGCTGCCGGCCGGCGGACGCGGCGCGACGCTGCATCTCTTCGGCGCCGACTGGAGCTTCCTGACCGTCGACGGGCTGAAGCACATGTTCCTGCCGGCGCTCAACCTGTCGCTGTTCAAGTTCGCGATGATGATCCGGCTGGCCCGCTCCGGCACCCGCGAGACGATGGGCACCGACACGGTGAAGTTCGCCCGGGCCGCCGGGCTCTCGGAATGGACGGTGCTGTCGCGCCACGTGCTCCGGCTGATCTCGATCCCGATCGTCACGGTGTTCGGCCTCGAACTCGGGGCGACGCTCGCCTTCGCGGTGGTCACCGAGACGATCTTCTCCTGGCCGGGGCTCGGCAAGCTGGTGATCGAGTCGATCACCGCGCTCGATCGGCCGGTGATGGTCGCCTATCTGGTGATCGTCTCCTTCGTGTTCATCGGCATCAATCTGGCGGTCGACCTCTCCTATGCGGCGCTCGACCCGCGGCTTCGCAAGGGAGGCGGACGATGAGGGACACACCGACCGGCCGTTTCCTCGCCGAATTCGCCGAGAACCGGGTCGCCGCCTTCGCCGCGGTGGTGGTGGTGGCGATCCTGCTGCTCGCGATCTTCGCGCCGCTGTTCGCTCCGCAGGACCCCTACGACCTCGCCTCGCTCACCCTGCGCGACGCGCGGCGGCCGCCGGGCTGGGTCGGCTCGACCGGCATCCACCATCTGCTCGGCACCGACTCCCAGGGCCGCGATCTCCTCTCGGCGATCCTCTACGGGCTCCGGATCAGCCTGGAGATGGGGCTGGCGGCCGGCGCTCTGGCCTTCGTCATCGGGGCGCTGCTCGGCACCGGGGCGGCCTATGCCGGCGGGCGGATCGAGGCGCTGGTCATGCGCATCGTCGACCTGCAGCTGTCGTTTCCGGCGATCCTGCTGGCCTTCGTGCTGGCCGCGCTGCTCGGCCAGGGCCGCGGCCCGCTGATCACCGCGCTGGTCGCCGCGCAATACGCCTACTTCGCCCGCACCGCCCACGGTGCGGCGGCGTCGGAGCGGCAGAAGGACTATGTCGAGGCGGCGCTGTCGGTGCCGCTCGCCGCGCCGCGGGTGGTGCTGCGCCACATCCTGCCGAATTGCCTGCCGCCGCTGATCGTCGTCGCCACCGTGCAGATCGCCGCGGCGGTGTCGCTCGAGGCGACGCTTTCTTTCCTCGGGGTCGGGCTGCCGCCGACCGAACCGTCGCTGGGCATGCTGATCTCCAACGGTTTCCAGTATCTGCTCTCGGGGCGCTACTGGATCTCGATCTATCCCGGCGTCGCCCTGATCATCCTGATCGTCGCGATCAATCTGGTCGGCGACCAGCTGCGCGACCAGTTGAACCCGAGGCTGAAACGATGAACCCGCCGGTCCTCTCCGTCCGCGGCCTGACCACCCGGTTCCACAACCGGGCCGGGGCGGTCACCGTGGTCGATGGCGTCTCCTTCGATCTGGCGCGCGGCGAGGTGATCGGCCTCGTAGGCGAATCCGGCTCGGGCAAGTCGATGACCGGCTTCTCGTTGATCGGGCTGATCGACGCCCCGGGGCGGATCGAAGCCGGCTCCTCGGTGAAACTCGAGGGGCGTGAGCTGATCGGCCTTCCCGACCGCGATCTCAGGCATCTGCGCGGCCGGCGGATCTCGATGGTCTTCCAGGACCCGATGATGACGCTGAACCCGGTGCTGACGATCGGCGAACAGATGCGGCTGGTGCTCGCCGCGCACGGCCGGATCGATCGGGCATCGGCGCGGGCCCGATCCGCCGAAGTGCTGGGACGGGTCGGCATCCCCGATCCGACGGCCCGGCTCGACGCCTATCCGCATCAGTTCTCCGGCGGCATGCGGCAGCGGGTGGCGATCGCCATCGCCATTCTGAACCGCCCGGCGGTGATCGTCGCCGACGAACCGACCACCGCGCTCGACGTGTCGATCCAGGCCCAGATTCTCGCCGAGATGCGCCGCCTCGTCGCCGAGGACGGCACCGCGATGATCTGGATCAGCCACGACCTCGCCACCGTCTCGTCGATCGCCGACCGGCTCTGCGTGATGTACGCCGGCCGGATCGTCGAGCACGGACCGGCGACCGAGGTGCTCGGCGCCCCGCGCCATCCCTACACCCGGGGCCTGCTCGACTCGCTGCCGTCGCAGTCCGAACCGGGGGCGGATCTGCGGCAGATCCCGGGCGCCACACCGTCGCTGGCGGCGCTGCCGCCGGGATGCCCGTTCGAGCCGCGCTGCGGCCGCGCCGACCCGGTCTGCACGACCCGGCCGGAAGACGTCGAGGCGCCGCCGCGCGGCTGGCGCTGCCACCACCCGCTCGGGGAGACCGCGGCATGACGGCACAGCTCGCCCATCCGACCCGCGACACCGCGACCGATTTCGTCCGGCTCGACCGAGTCACCAAGATCTTCGCACCCGAGGTGCCGCTCACCAGACGAATCGCCGGCCTGTTCGGCGCCGAGATCGACCTGCGGATCCTCAGGGCGGTCGACGCCGTCGACCTGACCATCGCCCGCGGCGAGGCGCTCGGTCTCGTCGGCGAATCCGGCTGCGGCAAGTCGACCCTCGGCCGGGTGCTCGCCGGCATCCACCGGGCCGACGAGGGGACGGTGGAGATCGACGGCGCCGCGGTCGCCGACCGCGACGGCCGGAAGCTGACCACCCGGGTCCAGACGGTGTTCCAGGATCCCTTCGCCTCGCTCGATCCGAGGATGCGGATCGGCGAGACGATCGCCGAGGGACCGATCGCCCACGGCCTCGTCCGACGGCGCGAAGCGGCGGCGACGGTCGCCGACTGGCTCCGCCGGGTCGGGCTCGATCCGGCCTTCGCCAAGTCGTTCCCGCACCAGTTCTCCGGCGGACAGCGCCAGCGGGTGGCGATCGCCCGGGCGCTGGCGATGAAGCCGGACGTGATCGTCTGCGACGAGCCGGTCGCCTCGCTCGACGTCTCGATCCAGGCGCAGATCGTCAACCTGTTCCTGAAGCTCCGGCGCGACCTGGGGCTGACGCTGCTGTTCATCAGCCACGACCTCGGGGTGGTCCGGCATCTCTGCGACCGGGTGGCGATCATGTATCTCGGCCGGATCGTCGAGGTCGGCCCGGCCGCGGCGATCTGGCGGAACCCGCGGCATCCCTATACCAGGGCGCTGCTCGACAGCGTTCCGAAACTCCGACTCGCGGGAGCGCCGACGCCGGTGATCCCGATCAGCGGCGAACTGCCCTCCCCGCTGTCGCCGCCGAAGGGCTGCCACTTCCATCCGCGCTGTCCGATCGCGGTCGAGCGTTGCCGGACCGTGCGCCCGCCGCTGGTGCGCACCGTCGACGGCCGCGACGTCGCCTGCCATCTCGCCGACGCCCCGACGCCGGCTCCACTCTAGGAGAAGTCCCATGGAACCCTGGCAATGGCCCGAATCCGAATGGCGTGCCCGCGTCGACAAGGTGCGCGCCGGACGATCGCTGAAGCCGAAGAGCTGGCCGGGCGGGAAGAAGGTCGCGGTCGCCCTCTCCTTCGACAGCGACCACGAGACCAACGAGCTCAGGGACGGCGGCGCCTCCTACGGCCGGATGTCGTGGGGCGAGTTCGGCGCCCGGGTCGGGGTGCCGAAGATTCTCGGCCTCCTGAAGAAGCACGACATCCCCGCGACCTTCTTCGTCCCCGCCGTCTCCGCTCTGCTGCATCCCGACGAACAGCGCCGGGTGATCGCCGAAGGCCACGAGATCGGCCTGCACGGCTGGATCCACGAGGCCAACACCCGGGTGCCGCCGGACGCCGAGCGCGACCTGCACTTCCGCTCGGCCGACACGCTGGAGAAGATCACCGGAGTCCGGCCTGTCGGCATGCGGACGCCGTCGTGGGACTTCTCGTCGGTCACCCTGACCATCCAGCGCGAGCTCGGTCTCCTCTACGACAGCTCGCTGATGGCCGACGTCGACCCCTACGAGATCGTCGAGAACGGCGAAGCGACGGGCATCGTCGAGCTGCCGGTCGAATGGATCCGGGACGACGCGGTCTACTTCAACATGAACCGCTTCGAGGCGCTGCGCCCCTACACGCCGCCGACCGCGGTCGCCGACATCTTCCGCCGCGAGTTCGACGGGGCGCTGGCGGAGGGCGGGCTGTTCCTGCTCACCATGCATCCGCACGTCATCACCCACCGCTCGCGCTTCTTCATCCTGGAAGAGCTGATCGCCCACATCGAGGCGACCGGCGAGGCGTGGTTCGCCACCCACGCCGACATCGCCCGTCACGTCTCGGGCGCGGCCTGAGGGCGTGGATCGGCCGTCGCCTCAGGCGGCGGCCGTCTCCTTGGCGGCGGCGCGGTGCAGCATGCCGAGCAGGTCGCGCGGCTCGTCGGGATCGGCGAGCAGGTCGAGATCCTCGTGGAAGTCGCCACCGGCGAGCTTTCCCCGGACATAGCGCAGCGCCGAGAAGTCCTCGGTGGCGAAGCCGACCGAGTCGAACAGCGTGATGGCGTCGCCCGAGCGCCGGCCCGGGGCCTCGCCGGCGATCACCCGCCACAGCTCGGTCACCGGGTGATCGGCCGGCACCTGCTGGATCTCGCCCTCGATCCGGGTCTGCGGCGCATATTCGACGAAGATCTCGGATCTCGACAGGATGTCGCGGTGCAGCTCGGTCTTGCCCGGGCAGTCGCCGCCGACCGCGTTGAGATGCACCCCGGCGCCGACCAGGTTGTCGGAGAGGATGGTGGCGCGCTGTTTGTCAGCGGTCACCGTGGTGACGACGTCGGCGCCCTCGACCGCTTCGGCGACACTGCCGCAGGGCGTGATCTCGAAACCGTAGCGGGCGAGATTGGTGACGCACTTGCGCGTCGCCCAGGGATCGATGTCGTAGAGCCTGAGCCGGTCGATGCCGAGCAGCGACTCGAAGGCGAGCGCCTGGAACTCCGCCTGGGCGCCGTTGCCGACGATCGCCATGGTGCGGGCATCCTTGCGCGCCAAGTGCTTCGCGGCGACCGCCGAAGTGGCGGCGGTCCTGAGCGCGGTCAGGATGGTCATCTCGCAGAGCAGTTCCGGGTAGCCGGTCGAGACGTCGGCGAGCAGGCCGAAGGCGGTCACCGTCTGCCGGCCCTCGCGCATGTTCTTCGGATGGCCGTTGACGTACTTGAAGCCGTAGGTGGTACCGTCGCTGGTCGGCATCAGCTCGATGACGCCGTCGATCGAATGGGAGGCGAGCCGCGGCGTCTTGTCGAACACCGGCCAGCGTCGGAAGTCCTCCTCGACCACCTCGGCGAGCTCGGTCAGGAAACGGGTGACCCCGACCGCGTTGACCAGCCGCATCATGTTCTCGACGCTGACGAAGGGGACGATGTTCAGAGGGCGCGCGCTCATGACCAGCTCCGGGTCGGACGATCGAGGATCCGCCGGCCCATCAGGCTGGCGACGAGATCGACGAGCAGCAGGGCGGTGCGGCCCCGCTCGTCGAGGAAGGGATTGAGTTCGACGATGTCGAGGCTCTCGACGATCCCGGCGTCGTGGAGGATCTCCATCACCAGATGCGCCTCGCGGAAGGTGGCGCCGCCGGGCACCGTGGTGCCGACCCCGGGGGCGATCTCCGGATCGAGGAAATCGACGTCGAAGGAGACGTGGAGGACGCCGTTCTTCGCCTTGACGTGCTCGACGAAGGCGCGCGTCAGCCGGCCGATGCCGACCTCGTCGACGTCGCGCATGTCGTGGACGCGGATGCGGCCGGCCTCGAGCGCGGCGCGCTCGGCCGGGTCGACGCTCCTCAGCCCCATCATGCAGACGTTCTCCGGCTTCACCGCGTGGGTCAACGGCGGGAAATGGCCTTCGAAGCCGGGCCGGCCGGTGACGTAGGCGGCGGGCACGCCGTGCAGATTGCCGCTCTCGGTCGAATCGAGGGTGTGGAAGTCGGAATGGGCGTCGAGCCACAGGACGAAGAGTTCGCGGCCCTCCTCGGCGCGGCGACGGGCGACGCCGGCGATGGAGCCCGCGGCGATCGAATGGTCACCGCCGAGGAAGATCGGCATGCCCTCGCCGGCGGCGCGGTGGGCGGCCTCGGCGATCACCGCGGTCCAGGCGGCGACCTCGGCGAGATCGCCGATCGCCGGATTGGGATGGGTCTTCGGCGCGACCGGCGGGATCGACAGGCTGCCCTTCTCGACCACGCTCAGGCCGAGATCGCGCAACGTCTCGGTGAAACCGGCGGCGCGGAAGGCCGCCGCGCCCAAGCCGGCGCCACGCCGTCCGGTGCC
>CALFRR010000111.1 GCA_937919435.1 uncultured Alphaproteobacteria bacterium
CGCTCGTCGATCAGCAGCACGATCAGGAAACAGTCGGGGTGATTGGCGGTGATCGACTTGGCGATGTTCTGCAGCAGCACCGTCTTGCCGGTGCGCGGCGGCGCCACGATCAGTGCGCGCTGGCCCTTGCCGAGCGGCGCCACGATGTCGATCACCCGCGCCGAGTTGTCCTTGCCGGTCGGCTCCTCCGGCTCCATCCGGAACCGCTCGTCGGGATAGAGCGGGGTGAGGTTGTCGAAGTGGACCTTGTGCCGGGTCTTCTCCGGATCCTCGAAATTGATCGTGTTGACCTTCAGCAGGGCGAAGTAGCGCTCGCCCTCCTTCGGGCTGCGGATCTGGCCTTCGACCGTGTCACCGGTCCGGAGCGAGAACCGCCGGATCTGCGACGGCGAGACGTAGATGTCGTCCGGACCGGGCAGATAGTTGGCGTCCGGCGACCTCAGGAAGCCGAAACCGTCCTGCAGCACCTCGACCACGCCCTCGCCGATGATCTCGGTGTCGCGGGCCGCCAGCTGCTTCAGAATGGCGAACATCAGCTCCTGCTTGCGCATGGTGCTGGCGTTTTCGACCTCGAGCTCCTCGGCGAAGGCGAGCAACTCGGTCGGCGATTTGCTCTTGAGATCCTGAAGCTTCAGTTGCTGCATGAGTTTCGGTCTTTCGGACGATGTGTGACCCGAACTCTCCCCCGGCGAATGACCGGGAAAGTCGGAGGGTCTGTCTGGGAGACACCGCACGATCGACGAGTCCGCGCGGTGTTCGGAGGGGGGAAGCAGGATTCTCCGGCAACTCTGGCCGAACTCACGCCGCGTCGTTCGACGACGGCGACCAACGAACCTGCACAGGAAGGACGCGACGAAAATAGTCCGTCGCGGGCCGTCTCACAAGCCCCCCCGCCACACGAGTGCCGACCGTCGGATTCCGCGTCTTCTCAGAAGGGCTTGACCATCACCAGGATGACGATGGCGATCATCAGCAGGGTCGGAACCTCGTTGATCACCCGCCACCAGACGTGATCCCGCCGCCCCTCGTCGCGCGCGAAGTCGGCGACCGCCTTGGCCAGGATGCCGTGTACGCCGGACATCGCCAGGACACAGGCGAACTTCAGATGGAACCAGCCGTCCCGGTAGAAACCCATCTTCCAGGCGAGCCACAGACCGGCCGACCAGGCGACGACCATCGCCGGATTGATGATCGCCCGGAGCAGCCGCCGTTCCATCACCTTGAACGTCTCGGAGGTCTCCGATCCGATCGCCGTCCGGCTGTGATAGACGAACAACCGTGGCAGATAGAGCATTCCCGCCATCCAGGAGATGACGGCGATGACGTGCAGCGCCCGCATCCAGTAGTAGGCGCCCGTATCGAGCGCCGTGATCTCGATCCCGAGGATCGCCGCGACGATCGCCAGAAAGCCGACCGCCCGGATCGCTCGACGCCGTATGTCCTCTTTCGTCGCCGCCATGCCGTTCCTCGTCACCGTTTCGCCGCCCGGACCCGTTCCACCATCCGCGCGACCTCCGCCGGGTCGGCGTCCGGCGTCACGCCGTGGCCGAGATTGAAGACCAGCCGGCCGCCGCCGAGTTCTTCCAGAACCCGGTCGATCCCTTCGTCGAGTGCCCGACCACCGACCACCAGCCGCATCGGATCGAGGTTGCCCTGCACCGCCACCCGCGGCTGCAGAAAGTCGCGGATCAGATCGGCCGGCGTCGTCCAGTCGACACCCACCGCATCGACCCCGGTCTCCTCCACATAGGTCGGCAGCATCGCCTGCACACCCTTCGGAAAGCCGATCACCGGCGTTCCCGGATGCCGCTGCTTCAGCCGCCGGACGATCTCCGCCGTCGGCTCGATCACGAAGCGCCGCAGCGCCGCCTCGTCGAGCACCCCCGCCCAGGTTTCGAAGATCTGCACCGCGTCCGCACCGGCGGCGATCTGCGCCGACAGATGCTCGACCGACGCTTCGACCAACACCGCGATCAGTTTCGCGAACCGTTCGGGATCGCCGAGCGCCGCCCGCCGCGCCGGACCCTGATCCGGAGTGCCCCGCCCCGCCACCATGTAGGTCGCCACGGTCCAGGGCGCGCCACAGAAGCCGAGCAGCGTGGTTTCCTTCGGCAGGCCCGCTCGGATCCGTTCGACCGCCTCGTAGACCGGCGTGAGGCGCTTCGTGAGCCCTTCCCGATCGAGCCGATCGACCTCGCCGAGATCGAGCGGTTCGAGGAGTGGTCCCTCGCCCTGACTGAAGGCGACCTTCCGGCCGAGACCGTCGGGAACCACCAGGATGTCGGAGAACAGGATCGCCGCATCGAAGCCGTAGCGCCGGATCGGCTGAAGGGTCACTTCGGTCGCCAGTTCCGGGGTGTAGCAGAGATCGAGAAAGCCACCGGCCTTCGCTCGGGTCTCGCGATACTCCGGCAGATAGCGACCCGCCTGCCGCATCATCCAGATCGGAGGCGGAAAGCGGACCTCTCCGGAGAGCACCGCCATCACCGACCTGTCGGTCCGGCTCGTCGTGTCGGTCATCCACCGATCCCTTCTTCAAATCTTCTTCGAAGGAAGATTTCTATGACTCTTTGGCGGTGGATTACCGGGATCCGCGGTCCTCCACAATGACTCACGTGAAACACCCGATTCCCCCGTTCGGCCGAGGACGAAAACGGTGCTCGTCCACAGATCCCGCCGTTAACGATCCTTTAACGAAGGTTACCAAAGGGTTTACGACCCCGACCCGGGACCCCCGGCTGTGGACGGAGCCGGGATGGTTACCGATTTCTCAACATCGTGGCATCGATCCTCACGAACTCGACGATTCGGCGCCCGACGATCGGACCTGTTGATCGTTCTGCGCGTAGGGGACACAGTGCGGCCGGGCCCTCTCGATCGCGGATTTGTCCCCGGTCGCCCGGCAGGCTGGGGACGACTCGGTGAACACTTCGGCCAACTTCTTTCATCTCCATCTGATTTCGGATTCGACCGGCGAGACGCTGATCACCGTCGCACGCGCCGCCGCGGTCCAGTACGACCAGATCGAGCCGATCGAACACGTCCATCCGCTGGTCCGCACCGACCGCCATCTCGACAAGGCGATGGCCGAGATCGAGCAGTTTCCCGGCATCGTTCTCTACACTCTCGTGTCGCCCGATCTCGCCCGCCGGCTCGAGGCCTTCTGCCACGATCAGGGCCTGCCCTGCGTCTCGGTGCTCGCCCCGGTGCTCGACGTCTTCCACTCCTACCTGAACCTGACCCGGACCCGCCGGGTCGGTGCCCAGCATGCGCTCGACGCCGACTATTTCAGCCGGATCGAGGCGATGAACTTCACCCTCGCCCACGACGACGGCCAGATGCCCGGCGATCTCGACGAGGCCGACGTGGTGATTCTCGGCATCTCCCGCACCTCGAAGACGCCGACCTCGATCTACCTCGCCCATCGCGGCTACAAGGTCGCCAACGTACCGATCGTCCCCGACATTCCGGTTCCGCCGACCGTCTTCGATCTGCGGCGTCCGTTGGTCGTCGCTCTGATCGCCAGTCCCGATCGGATCGCCGAGATCCGCGAGAATCGGGTTCTCGCTCTCGGCTCGAAGAGCTTCGACCATGCCTATGTCGATCGTCCGTCGATCGCCGCCGAACTCGGTCTGATGCGCCGGCTCTGCGCCGAGCACGACTGGCCGATGATCGACGTCGGCCGCAGGTCGATCGAAGAGACCGCCGCCGCCATCATCGCCCTCGAACGCCGCCGTCACCGCTGAGTTCCCGTTTCTCGAAGAGCCCGACCGAATGCCGCCTCTGATCCTCGCGTCCAAGAGCCCGTCGCGGGCGAGCCTGCTCGCCGTTGCCGGTCTCGATTTCGATCTCGAACCCTCCGGCGTCGACGAACGTGCCGTCGAAGAACCGCTGCTCGCCGCCGGCGTCGATCCGGCCACTCTGGCGTTGCGTCTCGCCGAGGCCAAGGCGGCGGCGGTCGCCGCTCGGTTCCCGGAGGCTCTGGTGCTCGGCTGCGACCAGACCCTCGGTCTCGACGGCGAGCGCTTCGTCAAGGCGGAGAGCCGGGCCGATGCCCGCCGCCAGCTCGAACGACTGCGCGGCCGTACCCACGCGCTCCATTCGGCGCTGGTCCTGGCGAGGGGTGGAGACATCGTCTGGACCACCGTCGAGACCGCACGGATGAGCGTCCGCGATTTCTCCGAGACCTTCCTCGATGCCTACCTCGACCGTATCGGCGATGCGGTGCTCGGCAGCGTCGGCTGCTATCAGCTCGAAGGGCCGGGGATCACCCTGTTCGAGCGGATCGACGGCGACTACTTCACCATCCTCGGTCTGCCGCTCCTGCCGCTCCTCGCCGAGCTGCGCCGTATCGGACATCTGCCCTCATGACCGACCCCGCCTCCCCTCCCCGCGCCTTCGTCGTCGGCTGGCCGATCGCCCATTCCCGGTCGCCGCTGATCCACGGCCACTGGCTCGAGACCCGTCGCCTCGCCGGCTCCTACGAGAAGATCGCGGTGCCACCCGAGGCGATCGAGGATTTCCTCGCTCGTCTGCCCGTGTCCGGCTTCGTCGGCGGCAACGTCACCGTTCCGCACAAGGAGGCGGCGTTCCGCATCGTCGCCGAAACGGATGCGGTCGCCCGGGCCACCGGAGCGGTGAACACCCTGTGGATCGACGGGGGACGGATCTGCGGTGCCAACACCGACGGCCCCGGCTTTCTCGCCAATCTCGATGCTTCGGCCGAAGGTTGGGACCGGTCCGGCGGAACCGCCGTCGTCCTGGGGGCGGGCGGTGCGGCCAGTGCCGTCGCCTGGGGACTGGCGTCGCGCGGATTCGCGGTGCGGCTGGTCAACCGCACGCTGGCGCGCGCCGTAGCCCTCGCCGCACGCCTCGGAAGGTCGGTCACCGCCCACCCATGGAGCGAGGTCGAACGCCTCCTCGCCGAGGCGCGGTTGCTGGTCAACACCACCTCGCTCGGGATGGTCGGCAAGGATCCGCTCGATCTCGATCTCGCCCCCCTCTCCGCCGACGCGCTGGTCACCGACATCGTCTATGTCCCGCTGGAGACGCCGCTGCTCGCCGCCGCCCGAGCCCGCGGGCTCGCCACGGTCGACGGACTCGGCATGCTGCTCCATCAGGCGGTCCCGGGGTTCGAACGCTGGTTCGGGGTCCGGCCGGAGGTGACGCCGGAACTCCGCGATCTGATCCTCGCCGACATGGGGGTGAGATGATCGTCGTCGGCCTCACCGGATCGATCGGCATGGGCAAGTCGACCACCGCCGGCTTCTTCCGCGCCGCCGGGGTTCCGGTCCACGACGCCGACGCCACGGTGCATGCGCTCTATCGCGGTGCCGCCGTCGCCCCGATCGAGGCCGCCTTCCCCGGCGCCACCACGGACGGCGTCGTCGACCGCACCCGTCTCGCCGCCGTGGTCCTCGGCGATCCCGCCGCCGTCGCCCGGCTGGAGCGGATCGTCCATCCGCTGGTCCGCGCCGCCGAAGCGGACTTCCGCGATGCCGCGGCACGGGCCGGTGCGCCGATCGTCGTCCTCGACGTGCCACTCTTGTTCGAGACCGGCGGCGATGCCCGGACCGACCTGTCGGTGGTGGTCACCGCATCCGCCGAGATCCAGCGGAACCGGGTCCTCGCCCGCCCGGGCATGACCGAGGAAACCTTCGCCCGGATCCTCGCCCGCCAGTTGCCCGATGCCGAGAAGCGTCGCCGCGCCCATGCGATCGTCGACACCTCCTTCGGCTTCGAGCCGGCCCGCCGCCAGGTGGAGGGGCTGCTGCGTGCTTTCCGGGGGATGATCCGTCCGGCACGGTGAGCAATCCACCGGCCCGGCTTGCGTCGCGCGCCGTCGGCTGATTCGATCGGCGGACGCGGAACCGATCCGGAGAACCACCGTGCGCGAGATCGTCTTCGACACCGAGACCACCGGCCTCGATCCCAAACAGGGCGATCGGGTGGTCGAGATCGGCTGCGTCGAACTGGTCAACCACATCCCGAGCGGTCGGACCTTCCACGTCTACATCAACCCGGAACGGTCGATGCCGCGGGCCGCCTTCGACGTCCACGGTCTGTCCGACGAGTTCCTCGCCGACAAACCGAAGTTCGCCGAGATCGCCGCCGATTTCGCCGGCTTCGTCGAGGACGCCCGGCTGGTCGCCCACAACGCCGAGTTCGACGTGCGCTTCCTCAATGCCGAGTTCGCCCGCGTCGGCCTGCCGCCGATCTCGCCCGATCGGGTGGTCGACACGCTGATGCTCGCCCGGCGCCGCCATCCCGCCGGCCCCAATTCGCTCGATGCGCTCTGCTCGCGCTACGGCATCGACAACTCGCGCCGCGATTTCCACGGCGCTCTGCTCGACAGCGAATTGCTCGCCGAGGTCTATGTCGAGCTGCTCGGCGGACGTCAGGCGGCGCTGACCCTGGTCAGCGAGGCCGAAGCCGTCGCGTCGGCCGCCGCCACGGTCGATGCTCCGGGGGGCCGTCGCGTCGCTCGGGTGCGGCCGAAGCCGCTCGGCTCGCGGATCCGGCCCGAAGAGCTCGCGGCCCATCGCGCCTTCGTCGCCGAGATGAAGGACAAGGCGCTCTGGCAGAAATGGTCCGACGACTAGCCGGCACCCTCCGAAACGCAGAACCCCGCTCGGGCGAGCTGCCGGAGCGGGGTTCGGTGTCTCTTCGAGAAGGACGGCGGCCGATCAGTTGACCGAGGCCTGCGCGGCGTTCTGCTGATAGAGCGCGACGAAATCGATCGGATCGAGCATCAGGGGCGGGAAGCCGCCGTTGCGGGTGGCGTCCGCCAGGATCGCCCGGGCGAACGGGAACAGCAGACGCGGGCACTCGATCAGCACGAAGGGGTGCAGGTGCTGTTCCGGCACGTTCTGGATCCGGAAGATGCCGGCATAGAGCAGTTCGGCGTTGAACAGGATGGTCTCGCCGCTCTTCGCCTGGGCATTGAGCTTCAGTTCGACCTCGAACTCGGTCGCCGACAGCGGCTGCGCGCCGACGTTGACGTTGATCGCGATCTGCGGGGCCTCTTCCTGAGGCGCCAGCGAGTTCGGCGCGTTCGGGTTCTCGAACGAGAGGTCCTTGACGTACTGGGCGAGGACGTTGAGCGAAGGAGCCTCGGCCTGAGGCGTCTCGGTGGTGGCGTCGGTCATCGAAAGGGTCTCCGGGTGCTCGCGCGTCGCGCGAGCGACGGCACGCGGGCTTGGCTATCACGGTTTCCCGGGGGGGCACAAGCAGCCGACATGCCGCCGGACCCTCGCACCGGCGGGGCGGAGTTGCTACATAGGGTGAGAAGCGAACACCGGCCTCGGGCCGGATCAGATTCGACCCTTCCCGCCCGCCCTCCGAGATCCCTGGCGATCGTTCGACGGCGGCGTGGAGAGACACGGGATCGACCGGGGATGACACTCGATTTCTACACCATCGTCTTCTTCGCCATTGCGGTGGTGATCTTCGTCCGCCTCTACGGCGTGCTCGGCAAGAAGACCGGAACCGAACAGCCGCCCTTCCTGCCCGAGAACCGCCGCGAGCGGGTCGACGACGGATCCGCCGGCAACGACAACGTCGTCACCCTCGCCCGCCCGAACGAGGCGGCGGCCCGCCGCGAACCGATCGAGGCCACCGAGCCGATGGAGGCGACCGCGCCGGGTTCGTCGCTCGCCGCGGCGCTGCGCACGGTGATCGCCGTCGATCGTGGTTTCGAGCCCGCGCACTTCGTCGACGGGGCCAAGGCCGCCTACGAGATGATCGTCACCGCCTATGCCCAGGGCGATCGCCGCACGCTGCGCAACCTCCTTTCCAAGGAGGTCATGGACGCCTTCGCCGGCGGTATCGACGAACGCGAGAAGAAGGGCGAGCGGGTCGAGTTCACCTTCGTCGGTCTCGACAAGGCCGACATCGTCGAAGCCGCGGTCGCCGAGGGCTTCGCCCGGATCACCGTGCGCTTCGCCGCCAAGGTGATCTCGGTCACCCGAGCGTCGGACGGCACCGTGGTCGACGGCGATCCGGCACGGCTCACCGATCTCGTCGACGTCTGGACCTTCGCCCGCGAAGTCGGTTCGGCCGATCCGAACTGGCGTCTCGTCGAGACCCGGTCGGTCGTCTGAACCGATGTCCGAGGACGGAAGCGAGTGGAGCGCCGGAGAGGCATGAACGATCCGAGCGCCGATCTCGTGCCGATGCGCTTTGCCGACCTCCCCGGTTGGGCCACCCTCGATCCGACGCCGGTGGTCGCGATACTCGCCGAGCGCGGCGGCACATCCCTGCCACCGCCGCCGACCGGCGCGCTCGGCATCGACGGTGCCGCCCTGCGGGCGATCGCGATCGAAGCCGCCGGCCTGCCGCCACCTCCCGATGCCACCACCGCGCGGGCCTTCTTCGAGGCGCACTTCGTGCCGCATCGCGTCGTCCCGCGGCACGACGGCCCCTTTCTGACCGGCTACTGGGAACCGGAACTTCCCGGCAGCCGGACGCCGACCGATCGTTTCCGCCATCCGCTCCTCGCCCGGCCCGACGATCTCGTCGAGATCGATCCCGAAGCGCCGCCGCCCGGTCTGCCGGAGGGCTACGCCTTCGCCCGTCGGACCGCCGATGGTTTCGCGCCCTACCCCGATCGCGCCGCGATCGAGGACGGCGCTCTCGCCGGACGTGGGCTCGAACTGGTCTTCCTGGAGGATTCGGTCGACGCCTATTTCGTCCACGTCCAGGGTTCGGTCCGCGTTCGGCTCGTCGACGGCGGGGTGATGCGGCTGGCCTATGCCGGCAAGGCCGGGCACCCCTACACGTCGATCGGCCGGCTGGCGATCGCGCGCGGTCTGATCCCGGCCGAAGCGATGTCGGCGGCGGTGCTCGCCGATCGGCTGCGCGCCGATCCCGAGACCGGTCGCGCGCTGATGCGCGAGAACCGCTCCTATGTCTTCTTCCGCGAACAGGCCGATCTGCCGCCCGACCGTGGAGCGGTCGCCGCCGCCGGACTGCCGCTGACCCCGGGCGTGTCGCTCGCCGTCGACCGCGGGCTCCACACCTTCGGCACGCCGATCTTCCTCGCCGCCGATCTTCCGACCGGGGAGGGCGGAGCGGTCGAACCGTTCCGTCGGCTGATGTCGGCCGACGACACCGGCTCGGCGATCGTCGGGCCGGCCCGCGGCGACGTCTTCGTCGGGCTCGGCGATGCCGCAGCCCGGGTCGCCGGACGGTTCCGCCACGCCGCCGATCTCTTCGTCGTGCTGGTGCCGGAACCGATGCGAGGGGAGGGCGCATGAAGCCGATCCGCCCCCGTCCGCGCCGCCGGGTTCTCGCCGACGAGGAACGACGCCTGTGGGCCAAGGTCACCGAGAGCGTCGATCCGCTCGACCCCGGCCGACGTCCGCCCGAACCCGAAGACGACCTCCCGGTCGTCCGGCCCGACGTTCCGGTCGCCCCGTCCCCGAATCCGGATCCGTTGGCCGTCGCGCCGCCGCCGCCCGCGAAGCCGCGGGTCCTGCGTCCGACCGGCCCGACCCGGCGGATCAGGGTGCGGCTCGGCGAGGCGGCGATTCACGTGAAACATCGTCCGACCGCCGAGGGCCTCGCCCCGCCGGTCGCCGCCCCGCCGTCGCTCGCCCGCATCGACGACAAGACCCGCCGCCGGCTGGTCCGCGGCGTCGTGCCGATCGACGGTCGCCTCGATCTGCACGGCATGACCCAGGATGCGGCACATTCGGCCCTGCGCCATTTTCTCCATCGCGAACGGGCGGCGGGATCGCGTATCGTCCTGGTGATCACCGGCAAGGGTCGCGGCGGCCCCGGCGAAACCGTGTGGGACCGCGGCGTGCTGCGCCGGGCGGTGCCGCACTGGCTCTCCGACACGGACCTGCGCGACGTGGTGATCGGATTCGAAGAAGCCCATCTCGCCCATGGCGGGGCCGGTGCGATCTACGTCCGCCTCCGCCGTTCCCGCTCCGGGAGATCCCCCTCGTGACCCCCTTCGGTGCCAAGCTCAGACAGCTCCGGCAGGACCGCGGCGAGACCCTGAAGGACATGGCCGCCGCTCTCGGAGTCTCCCCGGCCTATCTCTCGGCGCTCGAACACGGCAAGCGGGGGGTGCCGACCTGGTTCATGGTCCAGCGGATCATCGCCCACTTCAACGTCATCTGGGACGAAGCGGAGGAGCTGCAGCGGCTCGCCGAAGTGTCGGACCCGCGGGTGGTGGTCGACACCGGCGGGCTCGAGCCGGAGGCGACCGAACTCGCCAACCTGCTCGCCCAGCGGATCCGCGGCCTGTCGCGCAATTCGCTGAAGGATCTGGTCATGCACCTCAGGACCGCTTCGGTGCGCGACGGGAACTGACGCCGGGATCCGGCCGCTCCACGGGAGCGACCGGAAGCCTCGGCCGGGTCAAAGGATGAACCGGCTGAGGTCGGCGTTCTTGGCGAGATCGCCGATGTTGGTGCGCACCAGCGCCGCGTCGATGACGATCGTCTCGCCCGAGCGATCCGGTGCGGTGAACGAGATCTCGTCGAGGATCCGTTCCATCACCGTCTGCAGCCGCCGCGCCCCGATGTTCTCGACCGTCGAATTGATGTCGACGGCGATCTGGGCGATCTCGGAGATCGCGTCGCGGGTGATCTCCAGCTTCACCCCTTCGGTCGCCATCAGCGCCACGTACTGCTTGGTCAGGCTCGCCTCGGTCGATTCCAGGATCCGCTCGAAGTCGGCCCGGTCGAGTGCCTTCAGCTCCACCCGGATCGGCAGACGGCCCTGCAGCTCCGGCAGCAGGTCGGCCGGGGTGGCGACGTGGAAGGCGCCCGAGGCGATGAACAGCACGTGGTCGGTCTTCACCGGCCCGTATTTGGT
>CALFRR010000112.1 GCA_937919435.1 uncultured Alphaproteobacteria bacterium
TCGTCGGCCGCGCTGGCCGCGGCGGCGACCGGCGCGGTCGTGATCGAGGGCACGGGCGCGATCGGGGCGGGTTCGGCCTTCGCTTCGGCGGGAGCGGTCTCGACCGGCACGGCGGCGACGGCAGGGGCCTCGGCCGGCGTCTCCGCAGCGGCGGCGGGCATCGGAGCGGTCGCGGGTTCGGCGGCCGCCGTGGCGGGTTCGGACTTCGGCTCGGTGGCGGGAGCGGCGTCGACCGGACGGGTGGCGACCGCGGGGGTCTCGGCCGGGGTTTCGGCGGCGACCGCGGGTTCGGCGACGATCGGGGCCGGCTCGGCCTTCGCCTCGACGGGCGCGGCATCGACCGGAACGCCGGCGACGGCCGGGGTCTCCGCGGCGATGGTGGGCGCAGGAGCGGTCGCGGGCTCGGCGGCCACTGCCGCAGGTTCGGACTTCGGCTCGACAGCCGCCGCGGTCGCGGCGGGCTCGGACTTCGGCTCGGCGGCGGGAGCGGCTTCGACCGGAAGAGTGGCGACCGCCGGGGTCTCGGTTGCGACCGCGGGCGTGGCCGGCACTTCGGCGGCGGCCGCCGCTGCGGGCACGGTCGCCGGTGCGGCGACGGTCGGCGCGTGCGTATCCGGGGTCGCGGGTGCGGCGACGATCGGGGCGGGTTCGGGCTTCGCCTCGGCCGGGGGGGTGGCGATCGGCGTCGCGGAGCGGCCGGCGGGCGGCACGGCCGGTTCGGCGGTCGGGCGGGCCTGCGACGGGGTGCTCAGTTCGCGCAGCGAGCCGGAGGGCGCGCCGGGGGCGGTGAGACCGCTCCGGGCCGGCGCCTCGAGCGCACGGATCGAGTTGGTGTAGAAGCGGGTGGCGGCCTCGTCGTCGGCCGACCGTGCGGCTCGGTTCGTCTCGGCCGAGCCGATCGGACGTTCGCCGAGCTCTTCGGCGCGAGCGCCGATCAGTCCGGTCGCCAGGACCGTTCCGAGGAACAGGGATGACCAACCGATCGTCTTCATTTTCTCGTGAGGCTCCGCCGTCGAGGTCCGTCGTTGCGCTGAACGGTGGTCCGGAGACCCGTCCGAAGTCGTGACAGGGGTTGCGAAACCGGCTCGGTGCACGCCCGAATCGGCTCATTCCGCCGCGACGATGTCGGACCCTTCTTCCAAACCATATTCCTTGAGCTTGCGATAGAGCGTCGAGCGCCCGATTCCGAGCCGCCGCGCCACCTCGGTCATCCGACCGCCGTAGTGCTCGATGGCGATCCGGATCATCTCCTCCTCGATCCCGGCGAGATCGCGGACGTGACCGTCGGCGTCGAGCGAGCGCAGGAAACCGAAGGGCGTCGGGCCCGAACCGAGGGTCAGACCGGAGGCGCTCGGCGACCAACCGGACATGCCGGCTTCGGCGGTCCGCGGCCGCGGTTCGATCCGGACCGGTGCCACCTCCGCCGCGGCGCGTTCGCGCCGGCCCTCGTCGGTCAGCACCACCCGATGGCGGTCGAGCACCGCGACCTGGCCGACTTCGCGGACGATCTGCGGGAACTCGTCGGGGCCGAGAAGGTCGCCGTCGCTGAGCACCACGGCGCGGAACACCGCGTTCTCCAGCTGGCGGACGTTGCCCGGCCAGTCGTAGGCCTCGAGCAACGCCATCGCCGAGCGGTCGGCACCGACCACCCGACGGCGCCCCTCTTCGGCGGCGAACCGGGTGACGAAGGTCTCGACCAGCTTCGGGATGTCCTCCTTGCGGTCGCGCAGCGGCGGCACGAAGATCGGGAAGACGTTGAGCCGGTAGTAGAGGTCCTCGCGGAACCGGCCTTCCTTGGTCAGATCGAGCAGCGACCGATTGGTCGCCGAGATCAGGCGGAAATCGACCTTGACCGGACGACGTCCGCCGACCGGATCGATCTCGCCCTCCTGGATCGCCCGGAGCAGCTTCACCTGGATGTCGGGAGAGAGTTCGCCGACCTCGTCGAGGAACAGGGTGCCGCCGTGGGCCTCCTGGAACTTGCCGACGTGGCGGTCGACGGCGCCGGTGAAGGCGCCCTTCTCGTGGCCGAACAGGATCGATTCGACGAGGTGTTCGGGGATCGCGCCGCAGTTCACGGTGACGAAGGGCTTGGCGCGGCGGTCGGACGAACCCTGGATGGCGCGGGCGATCAGCTCCTTGCCGACGCCGCTCTCGCCTTCGATCAGGATCGGAATGTTGGAGACTGCGGCGCGGCGGCCGAGCCGGATCACCCGTTCCATCGCCGGAGAGACCGAGGCGAGATCGTCGAAGGTCAGAGTACCGGAGGCGGCACGCCGCGCGCGCACCACTTCGCCTTCGAGGGTGGCGAGCTTCAGGGCGTTGGCGATCGACACCTGCAGGCGCTCCGGCGAGACCGGCTTCACCACGAAGTCGAAGGCGCCGGCCCGCATCGCCGAGACGATGGTGTCGATGCCGCCCTGGCTGGTCTGGACGATCACCGGAACCGCGATGCCGGCTTCGCGCAGGCGCAACAGCACGGCCATGCCGTCGAGATCGGGCATCACCAGATCGAGCACCACCAGGGCGATGCCGCGGCCTTCCGGCGAGGTCATCATCGCCACGGCCTCGGAGCCGCCGGTGACGACGATCGGCCGATGGCCGAAACGGCGGACCGCTTCTTCGAGCAGGCGGCGTTGGATCGGATCGTCGTCGACGACGAGAATGCGTTCGGCCATGGGTCGTTGTTCGCCGTTCAGAGGTTCGTCCCGAATCGGGTCGATGGTCGGCGTCGGAGGTTGACCGAAGGTTAACGCCGGTGGACGGAGATCGTCGGAGAGACGGTTGAAGCTCGGCCCGGCGACCCGATATGGAAGAGTGGAGCCTTCCAGGTCGTTCACCATGTTCGCCCGCCAGATCAGGATCGATCGCCCGTGACCCTTCACATCTCTCCTTCCGTCGCCGTCGCCGATCAGAGCCGGACCGGCGCTTCGCCCTTCGGCCGTCTGCCGGAATGGGATCTCTCCGATCTCTATCCGTCGATCGACGGACCGGAGGTCGCCGCCGATCTCGACCGCGGGACGGCGCTGTCGCTCGATCTCGAGACCCGCGCCAAGGGCCGGCTCGCGGAGATCGCGGCGGCCGGCGATGCGGGCGCGCTGCTCGGCTTCGTCCGCGACTACGAGGCGATCCAGGATCTGCTCGGCCGGGTCGGCTCCTATGCCGGTCTGGTCTATGCCGGCGACACCACCGACACGGCGCGGGCCAAGTTCTACGGCGACGTCCAGGATCGGCTGACCCGGGCGAGCACCCATCTGCTGTTCTTCGAACTGGAGCTCAACCGGATCGAGGATGCGGCGATCGATGCGCTGATCGCCAAGGACGCCGGGCTCGCCCGGTATCGGCCGTGGCTCGAGGACATCCGCAAGGAGAAGCCGCACCAGCTCTCCGACGAGATCGAGCGGCTGTTCCACGAGAAGTACCTGACCGGCGCGGCCGCCTGGAACCGGCTGTTCGACGAGACGGTGTCGGCGATGCGGTTCCGCATCGGCGACGAGGAGCTGACGCTGGAGCCGACCCTGGTGCGCCTGCAGGACGCCGACGAGAGCGTGCGCAAGGCGGCGGCGGAGGCGCTGTCGGTCGGCTTCAAGGCGAATCTGCGGACCTTCACGCTGATCACCAACGTGCTGGCCAAGGACAAGGAGATCTCCGACACGTGGCACCGGTTCGAGGATCCGGCGGATGCCCGGCATCTCTCCAACCGAGTAGAGCGCGAGGTGGTGGAGGCGCTGGTCGCCGCGGCGCGGGCCGCCTATCCGAAGCTGTCGCACCGCTACTACGCGCTGAAGGCGAAGTGGATGGGCAAGGCGGCGCTCGACCACTGGGACCGCAACGCGCCGATTTCGGGGACGCCGTCGCGGGTGATCGGCTGGGACGAGGCGCGCGACACGGTGCTCTCCGCCTACGGCCGGTTCTCGCCGGATCTGGCGGGGCTCGGCAAGCGGTTCTTCGACAATGCCTGGATCGATGCGCCGACCCGTCCGGGCAAGGCGCCGGGCGCCTTCGCCCATCCGACGGTGCCGTCGAGCCACCCCTATCTGCTCCTCAACTACCAGGGCAAGGTGCGGGACGTGATGACGCTCGCCCACGAGCTCGGCCACGGGGTGCATCAGGTGCTGGCCGCGGCCCAGGGGCCGCTGATGGCGCCGACTCCGCTGACGCTGGCAGAGACGGCCTCGGTGTTCGGCGAGATGCTGACCTTCCGGGCGCTGCTCGCCGACGCGCCGAGCGCCGCCGAGAAGCGGGCGATGCTCGCCTCGAAGGTCGAGGACATGATCAACACGGTGGTCCGCCAGATCGCCTTCTACGGTTTCGAGCGGAAGGTGCACGAGGCGCGGCGGGCGGGCGAACTGACCGCCGAAGATCTCGGCCGGTTCTGGATGGAGGTCCAGAGCGAGAGCCTGGGCCCGTCGATCCGGCTCGGCGAGGGCTACGAGGCGTGGTGGGTCTACATCTCCCACTTCGTCCACTCGCCGTTCTACGTCTATGCCTATGCCTTCGGCGACTGTCTGGTGAACTCGCTCTACGGCGCCTATCAGAAGGAACCGAAGGGTTTCCCGGAGAAGTATTTCGCGTTGCTCGAGGCCGGTGGCACCAAGCACCACAAGGAGCTGCTGGCGCCGTTCGGGCTCGACGCCTCGGACCCCGCCTTCTGGTCGATCGGGCTCGAGGTGATCGAGGGGCTGATCGACGAGTTGGAGGCGATGGAGGGCTGAGGCGGCCGGGGCCGCCTCGGGCGATCGGACCGAGGCGACCGGAGCCGTGTCGGCAGCCGCGGGGCGTTCCGTCTGCTTCTGACCTCGCAGGAGAATCTGCCTCGCTGCGAGGGAGGTCGTGCGCGATACGAAGCCCGCGCCACGGCAGCCGTGATCGGCTCCGGACGTCGCCCACCACGGCCCGTCATCCCCGGCCGGAGCCCCGCAGGGGCGGAGGGGAAGGGGATCCGTTCGAGTTTCAATGGGTTGCGACGCCCGTGGGTCCCCTTCCCGGCGCTCGCGCGCCGCCGGGGACGACGGCGGGGCGCGCGGCGACGTCGCGCGATCCGCTGCTCGGCCGTCCGCCGGAATGGATCGCCGCGTTGCGCCGTGTTATACGTTTCGTTGAACACGGAGAGGCGGCGATGAAGCTCGAAGTCAAGAAGATCGGCAATTCGACCGGGCTGATCCTGCCGAAGGAGCTGGTCCGGGATCTCGATCTCGCTCAGGGCGATTGGCTGTACGTGACCCGGCAGCCGGATGGGCGGGTGGTCCTGTCCAAGTGTGACGATCAGTTCGAGAAGGGAATGGAAATCGCCCGCAAGGCGATGAAGACCTACGAGAACGCGTTGCGCGAGTTGTCGAAATGACCGACCCGGTCTGGCTGACCACCGAACTGGTGATCGCCTTCCACGACGAACAACTGGCGCGATTCGGTGGTCCGCCGGGCCTACGCGACGCGGGGCTGCTCGAATCCGCCCTCGGGCGACCGATCAACCGGCACGCTTACGAGGACGACGCCGACCTCGCCGATCTCGTGGCCGCCTACGCCTTCGGTATCGCCCGCAACCACCCCTTCGTCGACGGCAACAAGCGGACGGCGCTTCTCGCGCTGATCGTCTTCCTCGGTGTGAACGGGATCGACTTCCTGGTGCCGGAACCCGAGGCGGTGGTGGCGATGCTGGGCCTCGCCGCGGGCGACGTCTCCGAGGCCGGGCTCGCCCGCTGGATCCGCGATCGGCTGCCCGCGGTCTTCCCGCCGAAGTGAACGCGGATGCGATCCGGCCGCCACGATCCCGCGTATCGTCGTGCGACGGGAGACGAGGAGCAGGCATGGCCGACGACGAACGGAATTCCCTCGGTGGACGGATGTTGCGGCATGCCCGGATCGGGCTCGACGTCGGCGGGGCCGCTGCCCGCATCGCCGGCGGACGGGTGTTCGGCTCCGGCGATCTCGCCGCCGAAGGCCGGGTGCTCGCCGAAGCGCTCGGCGGGCTGAAGGGGCCGCTGATGAAGGTCGCCCAGTTCCTGGCGACCATCCCCGACGCGATCCCCGCCGAATGGGCGGCGGAGCTGCAGAAGCTCCAGGCGCACGCCCCGGCGATGGGCCGGTCGTTCGTGGCGCGGCGGATGGCGGCCGAACTCGGCCCCGACTGGAAGACGCGGTTTTCCGACTTCGAGCTCGAGCCGGCGCATGCCGCCTCGCTCGGTCAGGTGCATCGGGCGGTCCATCCCGACGGGCGGCGGCTGGCGGTCAAGCTCCAGTATCCGGACATGGCGTCGGCGGTCGAGGCCGATCTCGATCAGTTGTCGGTGCTGTTCGCCCTGGTCCGGCGGATGCGGCCGCAGCTCGACACCACCGAGATCGCGGCGGAGATCGGCGAGCGGATCCGCGAGGAGCTCGACTACGGCCGCGAACGCCGGGCGATGCGGCTCTATGCGGCGATCCATGCCGACGATCCGGAGGTCCGGGTGCCGGATCCGGTCGACGAGCTGTCGACCGGCCGGCTGCTCGCCATGACCTGGCTCGACGGACGCTCGCTGCTCGCCTCGAAGACGGCGCCGCAGGACGAACGCGACGCGATCGGGGCGGCGATGTTCCGCGCCTGGTGGCATCCGTTCTGCCGGTTCGGAGTGATCCACGGCGATCCGCATCTCGGCAACTACGCGGTGGCCGAGGAGGACGGACGCTTCGCGGCGATCAACCTGCTCGACTACGGCTGCATCCGGATCTTCCCGCCGCGCTTCGTCGATGCGGTGATCGAACACTACCGCGGCCTGCTCCACGGCGACCGCGACCGGGTGGTCGCCGCCTACGAGGCCTGGGGGTTCCGAAACCTCACCCGCGAGATGATCGAAGTGCTCGACATCTGGGCGAGGTTCCTGTTCGGCCCGCTGCTGATCGACCGCAAGCGGCGGATCGCCGAGGGCGTCTCGCCGATCGAATTCGGCCGGCAGGAGGCGGAGCGGGTGGCGAGCGAACTGCGGCGGCTCGGGTCGGTCCGGCCGCCGAAGGAGTTCCCCTTCCTCGACCGTGCCGCGATCGGACTCGGCGGCGTCTTCCTGCATCTCGACGCCGAACTCAACTTCCACCGCCTGTTCGAAGCGGCGATCGAAGAGTTCGATCGCGACAGGCTCGCGGCGCGCCAAGAGAAAGCGCTTGCCGCGGCGGGATTGGTGTCGTCCCCGGCCGGTTGACCCGTCGTTGATCGGATGGCGGCGGTGTGTCGCGCATGGGTGCATGAGATTTTTGATCGTTGCTTCCAGTCGCGAGCGGCGTCTTAATGCTCCGGCACCATGACCACCGGAAGGGTGGTGGTCGCCGAGGGGGAACCATGACGGGTGTCGACGGCGATGACCTCGCCGAAGACCGGCGAGGCGGGGGGATGTTTCTCTCCGAAGCTCGCCGCGACGCTCTGGGCTCGGTGGTGTTGCTCGCCCCGACGGAACTCATCCGGTTCCGTCGACGAGGGCGGATACGGCCGTCGAATCGATTCGATCCGACGTGACGCATCGAGGGCGAGCGACCGCTCCGTCGAGGAGCGGATCGAGAGCACGGCGCGCGGTACGGCACTCTCGGTGTCGGGTCTCGTGTCGACGAGGGGAGGGTCGGCTTCCGCCACGGACGGTGCGGCGGCCGATGCGGTCCCGGAGAGGGTTCCGCCGGTCGGGAGCGGGCGGCGGACACGTCGGCACGCGAACCGGCGTGGTCAGGCAGTCAGGGAGAAGTCCATGAAGATCGCGATTCCCGTCGAACGCCTCGGGCAAGAGCGACGGGTGGCGGCAACGCCCGAGACGGTGAAGAAGTTCAAGAGCCTCGGATTCGAGGTGGCGGTGGAAGCGGGTGCGGGCGTGGCGTCGAGCCATCTCGATGCCGACTACGCCGCGGCCGGTGCGACGATCGTACCGGATGCGGCCTCGGCCTACGCCGGTGCCGACGTCATCCTGAAGGTCCGTCGGCCGGGCGCCGACGAGCTCGCCCAGATGCCCAAGGGAGCCGTGCTGATCGGCATCCTGGAGCCGTGGGGCGCCAAGGCCGAGATCTCCGCCATCGCCGAGGCCGGACTGACCGCCTTCGCCATGGAGTTCATGCCGCGCATCACCCGCGCCCAGGTCATGGACGTCCTGTCGAGCCAGGCCAACCTCGCCGGATATCAGGCGGTGATCGAGGGTGCGGCGGTGTTCCACCGCGCCTTCCCGATGATGATGACGGCGGCCGGCACGGTGCCGGCGGCGCGCGTCTTCGTCATGGGCGCCGGCGTCGCCGG
>CALFRR010000113.1 GCA_937919435.1 uncultured Alphaproteobacteria bacterium
CACCACCGACAGGACCCGAGCGATGTATCCGATCTTACGTCGAGAGCAGTTTTCCGAGACGTCGTTTCTGTGGGAGGTTCTGGCGCCGGACGTGGCGCGGTCGGCAGAGGCCGGTCACTTCGTGATGGTGCGGCTCGGCGAGGGCGGCGAACGCATCCCGCTGACGGTCGCCGACTTCGATCGCGACAAGGGCACCGTCACCATCGTCGTCCAGGCACTCGGCAAGACCACCCGCCAGATGCGCGACGACTTCGCCGAGGGCGACGCCTTCTCCGATTTCGTCGGCCCGCTCGGCCTGCCCCAGCACGTCTCCAAGGTCGGCCACGTCGTGCTGGTCGGCGGCGGCCTCGGCGTCGCCCCGGTCTATCCCCAGCTCCGCGCCTTCCGCGACGCCGGCAACCGCACCACCTCGATCATGGGCTTCCGCTCGAAGAGCCTGATCTTCTGGGAGGACAGGTTCCGCGCGGCGAGCGACGAACTGCTGATCTGCACCGACGACGGCTCCTACGGCCGGCCCGGCTTCGTCACCGACGCGCTGCGCCACGTCATCGAGACCGATCGGCCCGATCTGGTGATCGCCATCGGCCCCCTGCCGATGATGCACGCCTGCGTCGAGGTGACGAGACCCTACGGCGTGCCGACCATGGTGTCGCTCAACACGATCATGGTCGACGGCACCGGCATGTGCGGCTCGTGCCGGGTCACCGTCGACGGCAAGGTGAAGTTCGCCTGCGTCGACGGCCCCGACTTCGACGGCCATCTCGTCGACTTCGACGAGCTGAAGGCCCGCCAGCGCCGCTTCAAGCCGGAGGAGGAGCGCGCGGCGGCCGACCACGACCACGTCTGCAACCTCGAGAAGCTGCTCGTCGGCGAGGGCCGGAAGCCGATCAAGAAGATCACCCAGGTCGAGCCGCACCAGCATCCGATGCCGGAGCGCGACGCCGGGATCCGCGCCACCAACTTCGAGGAGGTCAACCTCGGCTATTCGGCGGAGGCCGCCTTCGCCGAGGCCGAGCGCTGCCTGCAGTGCCGCAATCCGACCTGCGTCTCCGGCTGCCCGGTCGGCATCGACATCCCCGGCTTCATCCGCCACGTCCTGGTGCGCGACCTCGAAGGCGCGATCGAGCGGATCTACGAGTCGTCGATCTTCCCGTCGATCTGCGGCCGGGTGTGCCCGCAGGAGACCCAGTGCGAGAGCCAGTGCGTGATCGGCAAGCGGCTGGAGCCGGTGGCGATCGGCCGGCTGGAACGCTTCGTCGGCGACCACGCCCGTCCGCCGAAGGCCCGTCCGCCGCTCGGCGCGGGACGTCTCGGCAAGGTGGCGATCGTCGGCTCGGGCCCCGGCGGGCTCGGGGCGGCGGCCGATCTCGCCCGCTTCGGCGCCGAGGTCACGGTCTACGAGGCGCTGCACGTGGTCGGCGGGGTGCTGCGCTACGGGATCCCGTCGTTCCGCCTGCCGCGCGACATCATCGACCGCGAAGTCGAGCGGCTGAAGGACGTCGGCGTGAGGTTCGAGACCAACAAGGTGGTCGGCAAGACCTTCACGATCCCGCAGCTGATGCAGGAGAAGGGCTTCGACGCGGTGTTCGTCGCCGCCGGCGCGGGCGCGCCGTCGTTCCTCGGCATCCCCGGCGAGAACGCCGGCCGGGTCTATTCGGCCAACGAGTTCCTGACCCGGGTCAACCTGATGGGCGGCGACCGGTTCCCGTTCCTCGACACGCCGGTGTCGCTCGGCAAGAGCGTGGTGGTGATCGGCGCCGGCAACACCGCGATGGACTGCCTCCGGGTGTCCAAGCGGATCGGGGTGCCGAAGGTCAGGTGCGTCTACCGCCGCTCGAAGGCGGAGGCGCCGGCCCGGATCGAGGAACTGCGCCACGCCGAGGAGGAGGGGATCGAGTTCTTCTTCCTGCACGGCCCGAAGGAGATCCTGCTGGAGCCGGACGGGGCGATCCGCGGCATGAAGGTCGAGCGGATGGAGCTCGGCGCGCCCGACGAAAAGGGCCGGCGCAAGCCGGTCGGGACCGGCGAGATCATCGAGCTCGACTGCGACACGGTGATCTACGCGCTCGGCACCAACGCCAACCCGATCGTCGGTCAGGCGACGCCGGGGCTGTCCTTGAACAAGTGGGGCTACATCGTCGCCGACGAGACGACCCAGGCGACCAACCTGCCCGGCGTGTTCGCCGGCGGCGACATCGTCACCGGCGGAGCGACGGTGATCCTGGCGATGGGCGCCGGTCGGCGGGCGGCGAAGGCGATCGCCACCTGGCTCGGCGCCGGCAAGGCGATGTGGCCGGTGCGGGCGGAGGACGTCGCGGCGAAGTTCGGCGAGACGGTCGAGGACGAGGAGGAGGAAGAGGAGATGACGGAGTCCCCCAGCGAGGCGGCCGCCGGCGGTCCGGCGCTCTGTCCGAAGTGTCACCGTCCGCTGGACGGCGACGAGAGCTTCATCTGCTGTGCCGGCGAGACGCTGAAGTGGCGGTGCACGTCCTGCGCCAAGGTGTCGGAGGGCTTCGCCTTCCCCTACGGGGCGTGTCCGCACTGCGGCGGCGAGCTCGAGGTGGTCGGCGCCACGCCGGTGGAGAACGCCGAGGCGCTGGAGGCGATCCGGACCGCCTTCGAGATCGAGCTGGGCGGGCGGGCGTTCTACCGCCGGGCGGCGGCGCGATCGAAGGATCCGGTGCTGGCCGACCTGTTCTTCCGTTTCGCGGAGATGGAAGAGGAGCACATGCACACGCTGGAGCGTCGCTACCACACGACGATCGCCGAAGGCAGCGAGGACGTCCTGCGGCTCGACGTGTTGCAGCTCTACTCCGGCGTCGAAGGCTCCCCCGACGATCCCGAAGTGCTGTTCAAGACCGCGATCGG
>CALFRR010000114.1 GCA_937919435.1 uncultured Alphaproteobacteria bacterium
CCGATCCCGGCACCGGGGCGGATCGCGATCCACGTGCCACTGCCGAAGATCCGGCCGCTGCCGCCACTGGCGCCGGCCGAGGTCGAGGAGAGCGAGGCGGCGGATCTGCCGGCGCCGCTGCCGATCGTGCTGCCGCGACCGCGTCCGAGCCTGCCGCCGACCCGGGTCGCCTCGCTCGGCCGGCAGCCGGATGCGTCCCTGGCCACCGATGCGGAGGTCGAGGCCGACGTCGGGGTGGCGGCCGAAGCGGAAGGCGTCGCGCCGGCCGGACCGCGCACCCTCGGCGAGCCGAAGCGGATCCCGTCGCAGGCGATGCCCTACATCCACATCCTGCGGCGCGAGGCCAAGGCCAACGGGGTGCCGCTGTGGCTCGCCGTCGGGGTCGGCTGGGTGGAGAGCCGCTATCAGCCGAAGCTGAAGGGCAGCCACGGGGTGCTCGGGCTGATGCAGGTGATGCCGGCGACCGCTCGTTTCCAGGGCTACCGTGGGACCACCGAGGGGCTGCTCGACGCGGAGACCAACATCGTCTGGGGGATGCGCGAACTCGGCTGGGCGTGGAAGCGCTCGGGCGGCGACGTCTGTCTGACGGTGGCCAAGTACAAGGGTGGGATCATGACCACCTCGGTGTCGTCCTCGGCCGCCGACTACTGCCGGACGGTGCGCGAGGTGACCGGGATGAACCGGCTCGGCTGATCGGTCGTCCGGTCGCGCGCTCGTCCACATGCGATCGGGCGGGCGAAGCTTGACCTCTCCGCGCCGGTGGCCCAGAAGTGCCCGGCCAGTCGGCCGGGCGGCCGCTCCGATGTCGACAGACCTCGGGGAGGAAAGTCCGGGCTCCACGGAAAGACGGTGCCGGACAACATCCGGCGAGGGCGACCTCAGGGAAAGTGCCACAGAGAACGGACCGCCCGGTTCCCCGAAAGGGGATCGGATCCGGCGTCCTTCGGGAGGTCGGGTCTCCGGGTAAGGGTGAAAAGGTGGGGTAAGAGCCCACCGCGGACCCGGCAACGGGGCCGGCACGGCAAACCCCACCGGGAGCAAGACCGAATAGGGGCGGCGCGGGCTCGAAAGAGTTCCGGTCTTTTCCGGACCAGTCGCCCGGGTTGGTTGCGCGAGGCGTCCGGCGACGGGCGTCCCAGACGAATGGCCGCCACGCGGGGGAAACCCCGCCGTACAGAACCCGGCTTACAGGCCGACTGGCACTTTTCACCGCCCTCGGGACGAATGCGGATCCCCTGCGGAAGGGGGGGGAGGGCGCACCACCTGCGCGTGTGGAAAGTCGTGAACGGACCACTCACCGCGGGCTCTCCGTATACGCCCGATTAACCCTAAGAGAGTTTCAATGGGGGCACGGTTCGACGCGGGGCTCCCGACGTCGACGGTTCGTTGACGTCCCATGAGATCCCATGTTATCCCAAGCCATCCCGTGTTTCACACCGTCGACGGACCGTCGGAACGCCGAATGCCGGCGTCGCGGCGGTGCGTGTGCGAGCCCACTCGCGGCCGGGACGGAGCGTGGCGCGGCGCTGGCCGGGGATGATGATGGAACGGTTTCTCGGGACCCACGCCAAACGGATCGACGCGAAGGGCCGCGTCTCGATTCCGGCGCCGTTCCGTGCGGTCCTCGCCGCCGACCGGCTCGACGGCCCGTTCGTCGTCTCCGCGCTCGGCCAGCCGACGGTGGAGGCCGGCGGCAACGCCCTGATCGCGGCGATCGACGCGCGTCTCTCCATCTATCCCCCGTTCTCGACGGAACACACGGCGCTGGCGACCATGCTGCTCGGCCGGTCCGAAGCCCTGTCGATCGATTCGGAAGGGCGGGTGAGCCTGCCCGACTGGATCAGGACCACGACCGGAATCGACCGCGAAGTGGTGTTCGTCGGGCTCGGCGACCGTTTCCGGATCTGGGAGCCGGAGCGCTTCGCGACCCACGAGCGGGAGGCGCGGGCGCTCGCCGAACGGCTGCTCTCGGGCGAGGGGAGGGTGTCGTGAGCGCCACCGACGCCGATCGTCCGCACGTCCCGGTGATGCTCGCCGAGGTCCTCGATCATCTCGCGCCGGTCGCCGGCGAGACCCACGTCGACGGCACCTTCGGCGCGGGCGGTTACACGCGCGCGATTCTGGAGCGCGGCGCCGCGGTTGTGGCGGTCGACCGCGACCCGACCGCGATCGAGGCGGGGCGTGCCCTGGTGGCGGCGTCGGCCGGCAGGCTGCGCCTCGTCGAAGGGACCTTCGGAGATCTCGACGCCCATCTCGACGGGTTGGGGCTTCAGAGCGTCGACGGCGTGGTGCTCGACATCGGCGTCTCCTCGATGCAGCTCGACCGGGCCGAGCGCGGCTTCTCGTTCCGCGCCGACGGGCCGCTCGACATGCGCATGGGCGCCACCGGCGAGACCGCGGCCGATGTGGTCAACACCGCCGACTTCGGCACCCTCGCCCACGTCTTCCGGGTCTACGGCGAGGAGAAGCGGGCCGGCTCGATCGCCAAGGCGATCTGCGCGGCGCGCGAGACGGCACCGTTCGAGACCACCCGGCAGCTCGCCCGTCTGATCGAGACGACGGTCGGCAGCCGGTTCGGCGAGATCCATCCGGCGACCCGGGCGTTCCAGGCGCTCAGGATCCTGGTCAACGACGAACTCGGCGAACTGGTCCGGGCGCTCGAAGCCGCGGAGAAGCGCCTCGCACCGGGCGGCCGGCTGGTGGTGGTCACCTTCCATTCGCTCGAGGACCGGATCGTCAAACGGTTCCTCGCCGACCGCAGCCGCACCGAGGCCGGTGGATCGCGCCATGCGCCGCGGGTGGCGGTCGCCGAACCGACCTTCCGGGAGCTGTCGCACGGTGCGGTCGGTGCCGGCGAAGCGGAGATCGCGGTCAACCCGCGCGCCCGTTCGGCGAAACTCCGGGCGGGGCTGCGCATCGACGGTGCGGCACGGCCGGTCGATCCCGCCGCGCTCGGCCTGCCGACGGTCGACCGGTCGAGAAAGGGAGGCCGTTGATGCTCCGGACCATCAACATCCTCCTGGTCGCGCTGATGCTGATCGGTGCCGGCGTCGTCTACGACTTCAAGTACGAGGCGGAGCGGGCGGCGGCCAAGCTGACCCGGATCGCCCGGCAGATCGACGCCGAACGCGACGCCACGGCGACGCTGAAGGCCGAATGGAGCCTGCTCAATCAGCCCAAGCGGTTGCAGGATCTGGCCGTCAAGTACCGGTCGTATCTCGAACTCGATCCGCTCGACCCGACCCAGATCGGCACCATCGACGACATCCCGTTCAAGCCGGCGGTGCCGGGCGAGGGCCAACCGGTTCCGGCCAAGGGCTCGGTCCGCCTCGCCCAGCCGGGCAAGCCGATCGAGAAGCTCGGCCCGATCGACCGCACCGGTTCGATCGGCAAACTGATGGATCGGCTGCCGCAGCAGGGCAAGCCGACGACCCCGACGACGGGGGCGGCGAAGACGGCCGCGCCGGCCAATCCGGCGGCGCCGATGCAACTGGTGCCGCGGAGCGTGGTCCCGGTGGGCGGGGTCCAGGACAGGGTGACGAGATGAGCGAGACCGGGCCCCAGACGGGCGACGCGGCGGAGACGAAGGTGGTGCGCGGGGCGGGGGCCTCGCGCGGCCGCATCTTCTGTGCCGGCCTCGCCTTCGCCGGTCTCTATGCGGCGATCGCGCTGAAGCTGGTCGGGCTCGGCATGGCCAGCGACGACCACACCGAGGCGCTGAACAGCGCCCGCACCCAGGTCTCCACCGCGCGGCCGGACATCGTCGACCGCAACGGCGAAGTGCTGGCCACCGACATCAAGACCGCCTCGCTCTATGCCGAACCGAAGCGGATCATCGACGTCGACGAGGCGATGGAGGCGCTCGCCTCGGTGCTGCCGGAGATGCGCGGCGACGAGAGCGTCCGCCGCAAGCTGTCCAGCAAGGCCGGTTTCGTCTGGCTGAAGCGCGAGTTGAAGCCCGGCGAGCGGCAGAAGATCTTCCGCCTCGGCATCCCCGGCATCGGCTTCATGGAAGAGAACCGGCGGTTCTATCCGGGCGGGCCGATCGCCTCGCACGTGCTCGGCACGGTCAACATCGACAATCAGGGCATCTCCGGGATCGAGAAGGCGATCGATCAGGAGATGGGCCTGAAGGACCTCCAGGAACTCGGGCTGGTCACCGACCGCAACCTGAAGCCCCGCAGACTGTCGATCGACCTGCGGGTCCAGCACGTGGTGCGCGACGAGATCATCGATGCGATGGAGCGGTTCCGGGCGGTGGCGGCGATCGGCATCGTCCTCGACGTCAACACCGGCGAGGTGGTGGCGATGTCGTCGGTGCCGGACTTCGACCCCAACCATCCCGAGCAGGCGCTCGAGAAGCAGAACATGAACCGGGCGACCGCCGGCGTGTTCGAGATGGGCTCGGTGTTCAAGACCTTCAACTCCGGCCTCAGCCTCGATTCCGGCAAGATTCGGCTCACCGACACCTTCGACGTCACCCCGCTGCAGTTCGGGTCTCAGCGGATCGGCGAATTCCATTCGAAGGGGCGACCGCTGTCGGTCACCGAGATCTTCCTCTATTCGTCGAACAACGGTTCGGCCCGGATGGCCCTGAAGGTCGGCCCGACCGCTCAGCGTGCCTTCTTCGAGCGGCTCGGCTTCCTCAAGCGGATCGACACCGAACTGCCGGAGGTCGCCCTGCCGCTCTATCCGAAGAACGTCTCCGACGTCTCCGCCGCCACCATGTCGTTCGGCCACGGCATCTCGGTGACGCCGATGCACACCGCGGTCGCCGGCGCGGCGATGATCAACGGTGGACGGCTGATCTCGCCGACCTTCTTCCCGCGCGACCGCACCGCCGCCGCCGAGGTCGCCAGGCAGGTGATCCGGTCCGAGACCAGCGACAAGATGCGCTACCTGTTCCTGCAGAACGCCACCTCCGGGACCGGCGGTTCGGGCAGCAAGGCGGCGGTCTCCGGCTATCGGGTCGGCGGCAAGACCGGAACCGCGGAAAAGATCGAGCACGGCCGCTACAACGCCGGCAAGCGGTTCAACTCCTTCCTCGCCGCCTTCCCGATGGACGATCCGCGCTATCTGGTGCTGACCGTCCTCGACGAACCGAAATCGGAAGCCGGTGACGGCGGTCCCGCCACCGCCGGCCTCAATGCCGCCGCGGCGGCGGGCAACATCATCCGCCGAATCGCGCCGATGCTCGGCGTGATGCCGCGTTACGACACGCCGGCTCCGGCCGTCGCCTCGAACTGATCGTCCGACCGGGCCGGCCTCCCGCCGTTCCCGGGCGACACGCCAACGGGAACCGAGCATGCGCCTCAGCCAACTCATCGCCGACCGCAGCGAAGCCGCTTCCGGGCCGGATCCCGAAATCCTCGGCGTCACCGCGGACAGCCGCAGGGCCGGTCCCGGATTCCTCTTCGCCGCGCTCGCCGGAGCCAAGACCGACGGCGCCCGCTTCGCCGCACAGGCGGTGGCGGCCGGCGCGGTGGCGGTGCTGGTCGGTCCGGGCGTCGAACTCGCCGGCCTCGACGTTCCGGTGATCGTCTCGCCGGAACCGCGCCGCACCCTGGCGATCGCCGCCGCGCGGTTCTTCGGGCCGCAACCGGAGACCATCGTCGCGGTGACCGGGACCTCGGGCAAGACCTCGGTCGCCGACTTCACCCGCCAGATCTGGACGGCGCTCGGCCATCGTGCCGCCTCGATCGGCACGATCGGGGTGGTCGGTCCGGACGGCGCCCGTTACGGCAGCCTGACCACCCCCGATCCGGTCGATCTCGCCCGCGATCTGGCGAAGCTCGCCGCCGACGGGGTCACCCACGTGGCGCTGGAGGCCTCCTCGCACGGGCTCGACCAGTTCCGGCTCGACGGGGTGCGGATCGCCGCCGGCGCCTTCACCAACCTGTCGCGCGACCATCTCGACTATCATCCCACGCTGGAAGCCTATTTCGACGCGAAGATGCGTCTGCCCGAGGCGTTGGTGCCGGTCGGCGGACCGATGGTGATCGCCGCCGACGGTCCCGACGCGGCCCGCGTCGTCACCCGGACCCGGCTCGCCAACCGCACGCCGGTGACCGTCGGAGCGGACGGGACCGGTCTGTGGCTGGTCTCCTCGACGCCGGAGGCCGACGGCCAGCGGCTCGTCGTCACCGCCGAGGGCTACGCCCGCAGTGTGAAGCTGCCGTTGATCGGCACCTTCCAGGTCTCCAACGCGCTGGTCGCGGCGGGGCTGGCGATCTCGACCGGATCGCCGTCGGGCGACGTGCTGAAGGCGCTCGAGGGGCTGAAGGGGGCGCCGGGGCGGCTCGAACTGGTCGGGCGGACGGCGGCGGGGGCGCCGGTGTTCGTCGACTATTCCCACAAGCCCGACGCGCTCGACAAGGCGCTGGCGGCGCTGCGCCCGACCACCCGCGGCCGGCTGGTGGTGGTGTTCGGCTGCGGCGGCGACCGCGATCCCGGCAAGCGCCCGATCATGGGCGAGATCGCCACCCGGGCCGCCGACGTGGTGATCGTCACCGACGACAATCCCCGTTCCGAAGATCCTGCGACGATTCGTCGGGCGATCCTCGCCGCCGCACCGGGAGCGACCGAAATCGGCGACCGTGGTGCGGCGATCCGCCATGCGGTGTCGCTGCTCGGCCCCGACGACGTGGCGATGGTCGCCGGCAAGGGTCACGAAACCGGCCAGATCGTCGGCCAGACGGTGCTGCCCTTCTCCGACCACGACTGCGTGGTCGACGCGCTGCGGGATCTCGGCTCATGACCGCCCCTCTCTGGACCATCGACGCCCTCGTCGCCGCGACCGGCGGCCGCCTCGTCGGCTCCGTCGGACCGGAGGTCGGCGGCGTCTCGATCGACAGCCGGACGGTGGAGCCCGGCGACGCCTTCTTCGCCATCAGGGGCGATGCCCGCGACGGTCACGAATTCGTCGCCGGGGCGCTCGGGCGCGGCGCCGCGGTCTGTGTGGTCGCCGAGGAGAAGCTCGCCGAACTGCCGGCCGACGGCCGTTGGCTGGTGGTCGCCGACGTGCTCGGGGCACTCTGCGACGTCGCCCGTGCCGCCCGTGCCCGGTCGTCGGCGCGGATCGTCGCAGTGACCGGGTCGGTCGGCAAGACCTCGACCAAGGAAGCGCTGCGCCACGTGCTCGCCGAGCAGGGAGCGACCCACGCCTCCTTCGCCTCCTACAACAACCATTGGGGCGTTCCGCTGACGCTGGCCCGGCTGCCGGCCGACGCCCGTTACGGGATCTTCGAGATCGGCATGAACCATGCGGGAGAGATCACCCCGCTGGTCTCGCTGGTGCGGCCGCACGTGGCGATCGTCACCACCGTCGCGCCGGTCCATCTTGAGTTCTTCGCCGACGTCGACGCGATCGCCGAGGCCAAGGCGGAGATCTTCTCCGGGCTCGAACCGGGTGGCGCCGCGGTGATCGACGGCGACGTCGAGCAGACGGCGCTGCTGGTCGAGCGGGCGCGGGCGGTCGGCGCCCGGGTGGTGCGCTTCGGTCGCGACGCGGCCTGCGAGGCGCGGCTCGTGCAACAGCACTTGCAGCCGGAATGCTCGACGGTGATCGCCTCGATCGACGGTCGGACGCTCACCTACAAGATCGGCGCGCCCGGTCGCCACGTGGTCAAGAACTCGCTCGCGGTGCTCGCGGCGGCCGATCTGGTCGGCGCCGATCTCGCCCGGGCCGGGCTGGCGCTCGCCGGCATGACCCCGCCGAAGGGCCGCGGGCTCCGGCACGTGCTGCATCTCGGGCACGGCGAGGCGATGCTGATCGACGAGAGCTACAACGCCAATCCGGCGTCGATGCGGGCGGCGATCGACCTGCTCGGCCACGCCGACGTCGGGCTGAAGGGGCGCCGCATCGCGGTGCTCGGCGACATGCTGGAGCTCGGCTCGCGCGGCGAGAAGCTGCACGCGGAGCTGGCGTCGGCGCTGGTCGAGGCGCGGATCGACCGCTGCTACCTCGCCGGTCCGCTGATGTACGCGCTGTGGCGCGAACTGCCGCCGGAGATGCAGGGCGCGCACGCCGACACCTCCCGCGAGATCGAAGCGGCGGTGCTCGCCGCGGTCCAGCCGGGCGACGCGATCATGGTCAAGGGCTCGAACGGCAGCCGGATGGGCCCGATCGTCGAGGCGTTGAAGCGGCGGTGGGACTGCACCCGCGCCAAGTCCGACGACCTGTGAAGGGGAAGGAACCGACCACATGCTCTACGTCCTCGGAGAACTCTCCGACCGGTTCATCCTCTTCAATCTGTTCCGCTACCAGAGCTTCCGGACGATCGGCTCGCTGCTCACCGCGCTGATGTTCGTGTTCTTCTTCGGGCCGGCGATCATCGCCACCCTGAAGGTGAAACAGGGCAAGGGCCAGCCGATCCGCGAGGACGGGCCGGCCTCGCACCTTCTCACCAAGAAGGGCACGCCGACGATGGGTGGCCTGATGATCCTGTCGGGTCTGGTCGGCTCGACGCTGATGTGGGCGAACCTCGCCAACCTCTACGTGCTGACGGTGCTCGGGGTGACGCTGGGCTTCGGTGCGATCGGCTTCTGGGACGACTATCTGAAGGTCACCAAACAGAGCCACAAGGGCTTCTCCGGGCGCCAGCGGCTGGCCTTCGAATTCGTCATCGCCGGCATCGCGGTGATCGTGATGGTGTCGTTCGGCCGTTCGGCCCATCCGATGGCTCTGGCCTTCCCGTTCTTCAAGGACTTCTTCGTCAATCTCGGTTGGTTCTTCGTGGTCTTCGGCGCCTTCGTGATCGTCTCGTTCGGCAATGCGGTGAACCTCACCGACGGGCTCGACGGTCTCGCCATCGTGCCGGTGATGATCGCCGCGGCGACCTTCGCCGCCATCGCCTATCTCTCCGGCCGCATCGACTACGCCACCTATCTCGCCATCAACCACGTGCCCGGCGCGGGCGAACTGTCGGTGGTGCTGGGGGCGGTGGTCGGCGCCGGACTCGGCTTCCTGTGGTTCAACGCGCCGCCGGCGGCGATCTTCATGGGCGACACCGGATCGCTGGCGCTCGGCGGCCTGCTCGGCTCGGTGTCGGTGGCGATCAAGCACGAGATGGTGCTGGCGATCGTCGGCGGTCTGTTCGTGCTCGAGGCGGCCTCGGTCGTCATCCAGGTGGCGAGCTTCAAGCTCACCGGCAAGCGCGTCTTCAAGATGGCGCCGATCCACCATCATTTCGAACAGCTCGGTTGGAAGGAGGCCCAGGTGGTGATCCGCTTCTGGATCGTCGCGGTGGTGCTGGCGCTGATCGGGCTGTCGACGCTGAAGCTGAGGTGAGCGGATGATTTCGGTCGAAGGGTATCGCGACAGGACGGTGGCGCTGTTCGGGCTCGGCGGCTCGGGGCTGGCGACGGCCGAGGCGCTCCTCGCCGCCGGCGCCCGGGTGATGGCCTGGGACGACGCCGAAGCGGCGCGCGACAAGGCGCTCGCCGCCGGTCTCGAAGTGACCGAACTGCACGGCGTCGACTGGCGCCAGCTCGACGCGCTGATCCTGGCGCCGGGCGTGCCGCTGACCCATCCGAAACCGCACTGGACGGTCGAGCTCGCCGAACGGGCGCACATTCCGATCCTCGGCGACATCGAACTGTTCGCGGCCGAACGGCGGGTGCGCTCGCCGAAGTCGCCGTTCGTGGCGATCACCGGGACCAACGGCAAATCGACCACCACGGCGCTGGTCACCCATCTCCTGGCGAGCGCCGGCCGGCCGGTCGAGATGGGCGGCAACATCGGCCGTCCCGTCCTGTCGCTCGCCGAATTCGCGCCCGAGCGCGCCTATGTGGTCGAGTGTTCGTCGTTCCAGATCGATCTGGCACAGGGCATCGATCCGACCATCGGGGTGCTGACCAACCTGTCGCCCGACCACATCGATCGGCACGGCACCTTCGAGGCCTATGCCAAGATCAAGGAACGGATGGTCGAGGCGGCGAGCCTCGCGGTGATCGGAGTCGACGACGACACCTCGGCGAAGATCGCCGATCTGATCGAGGGCGAGGGCCATACGGTGGTGCGGATCTCGGCGAGCCGGACGCTCGCCGACGGTGTCTTCGCCGACGGGAGCACCATCGTCGAGGCGAAGGGCGGAGTGGTGCGGCCGATCGCCGATCTCGCCGGCATCGGTTCGCTGCGCGGTCGCCACAACGCCCAGAACGCCTGTGCGGCGGTCGCCTGCGCGGTGGCGCTGGGGCTCGAGGTGCGGGAGATCGCGGCGGGGCTTTCGACCTTCCCCGGTCTCGCCCATCGGATGGAGGAGGTCGGCCGGATCGGCCGGGCGATCTTCGTCAACGACAGCAAGGCGACCAACGCCGATTCCACCGCCCAGGCGCTGGCCAGCTTCGACCGGATCCACTGGATCGTCGGCGGACGGCCGAAGGCCGGTGGGATCACTTCGCTCGAAGGGTTCTTCGGCAAGGTCGCCCGGGCCTATCTGATCGGCGAGAGCTCCGACGCCTTCGCCGCCACGCTCGAAGGCCGCGTCGACTTCGTCCGCGCCGAGACGATGGAGCGGGCGCTGGAACTCGCCACCGCCGCGGCGGCGGCCGATCCTGCGCCGGAGCCGGTGGTGCTGCTGTCGCCGGCCTGCGCCTCCTACGACCAGTTCAAGAACTTCGAGGTGCGCGGCGACCGGTTCCGCGCCCTGGTCGAAGCTTTGCCGGGCGTCGTCACCAGAGGAGGCGGAGGCCGATGAACCGAACCGATCGCTCGATCTTCGCATCCTGGTGGTGGACGGTCGACCGGACCCTGATCGCGGCGGCGCTGGTGCTGCTGGTCGGCGGGCTGGTCCTCTCCTTCGCCGCCTCGCCGGCGGTCGCAGAGCGGATCGGCGCCTCCGACAGCTTCTATTTCGTCAAGCGCCACGCCTTCTACTTCGTACTGGCGCTGCCGGTGCTGTTCACCGTCTCGTTCTTCTCGCCGAAGATGGTCCGGCGCTCGGCGCTGGTGGTCTTCGCCGGAGCGGTGGTGCTGCTGGTCGCGGTGCTGTTCTTCGGTCCGGAAGTGAAGGGCGCGCGGCGCTGGATCACTCTCCTCGGCGTCTCGGTACAGCCTTCGGAGTTCGTCAAACCGGCCTTCGTGGTGATCACCGCCTGGCTGTTCGCCGAACAGCAGAAACGGCCGGAGATCCCCGGCAACTTCTTCGCGATCCTGCTGTTCATCGTGGTCGAGGCGCTGCTGATCGCCCAGCCGGACATCGGTCAGACGCTGCTCACCGGCGCCGCCTGGGGCGCGGTGTTCTTCGTCGCCGGCATGTCGATCTGGTGGATCGTCGGGCTCGGCGGGCTCGGCGTCGGCGGCGCCTTCGCCGCCTACACCTTCGTTCCGCACGTCCACGCGCGGATCAACCGCTTCCTCGACAAGTCGGGCGCCGGGGGCGGGCGCGGCGGACCGATGACCGCCGACGGCTATCAGGCCCAGCAGGCGCACGACAGTTTCCTCAACGGCGGCTGGTTCGGCCGGGGGCCGGGCGAAGGCACGGTCAAGCGGCTGCTGCCGGACAGCCACACCGACTACATCTACGCGGTGGTCGGCGAGGAATACGGACTCGTCGTCTGCGCGCTGCTCGCCGGGGTCTTCGCCTGGATCGTCTTCCGCGGCCTCACCCATGCGATGCGCGAGGAAGACGCCTTCATCCGCCATGCGATCGTCGGGCTGGTCGTGCTGATCGGCGTCCAGTCGGGGATCAACATGGCGGTCAACCTGCAACTGATGCCGGCCAAGGGGATGACGCTGCCGTTCATCTCCTACGGCGGCTCGTCGCTCCTCGCCATCGCCTTCGAGATGGGGTGCCTGATCGCGCTCACCCGACGGCGGCCGCAGCAGACCCGCTTCGCGCCGCCGATCCAGATCGAGCCGGTCGGCGAGACCGCGGCGGCATGAAGGACGCGACAGCGATGACCCGACCGATCGTCGTCGCCGCCGGAGGGACCGGCGGCCATCTGTTCCCGGCGGAGGCGCTCTCCGCCGAACTCGGCCGGCGCGGCCGCGAGGTCGAACTGGTCACCGACGAGCGCGCCGACCGATACGGCCGCGCCTTTCCCGCCCGGGCGATCGACATCGTCGCCTCCGCCACCTTCCGCGGCCGCGATCCGCTCTCGGTGGCCAGAACGGTCGCCACCCTCGGCCGCGGCACGCTCCAGGCGATCGGTCTGTTCCGGCGGATCCGGCCGGCGGCGGTGGTCGGCTTCGGCGGCTATCCGACGTTTCCGCCGATGATCGCGGCGCAGCTGCTGCGGATCCCGACCATCCTGCACGAGCAGAACGCGGTGATGGGCCGGGCCAACCGGGCGCTCGCCTTCGGGGCGAGCCGGATCGCGCTCTCCTTCCCGGCGACCGGGCTGATGAGCCCGCGGCTCGCCGCCAAGTCGGTCCACACCGGCAATCCGGTGCGCGACATGGTGATCTCGGCGGCCCGCGTCCCCTATGCGGCGCCGACGCCGGACGGACGGTTCCGGCTGCTGGTGTTCGGCGGCAGTCAGGGCGCGCGGTTCTTCTCCGACTGCGTTCCGCCGGCGATCGGCCTCCTGCCGGAAGCCTCGCGGGCGCGGCTCGAGATCGTCCAACAGGCCCGGGCGGAGGATGCGGAAGCGGTCGCTGCGACCTACGAGCGGCTCGGCGTCGCGGCGGAGGTGGCGCCGTTCTTCATCGATCTGCCGGCGCGGATCGCCGGTGCCCATCTGGTGGTCTGCCGGTCGGGGGCGTCGAGCGTCGGCGAACTGTCGGTGATCGGCCGGCCGTCGATCCTGGTGCCGCTGCCCGGCGCCCTCGATCAGGATCAGGCGGCGAACGCCCGGGTGCTGGCCGATGCCGGCGGCGCCTGGCCGATCCGGCAGGCGGAACTCACCCCGGTGCGGCTCGCCGACGAGATCGACAAGGCGATGGCCGACCCCGAACAGCTCGCGCAGGCGGCGGAGGCGGCGCGCGCCGCCGGTCGGCCGGATGCGGTCGCCCGGCTCGCCGATCTGGTCGAAGAGGTCGCGTCGCGCGCCGGCCGATGACGGAACCGGCCGGCGGCGATGCCGGCCGAGGTGTTGCGGTCCCGACGAAATCCTGAAAAACCTCGTCGGGACTCCGAGTCGCACGACGGCGAATCGGGACGAGACGAGGAAGCGCGCCCGCGATCGCGACGATCGACGGCGCCAGCGAGGACGATCCGGATGAAGATGCCTTCCACCATCGGCCCGGTGCATTTCGTCGGGATCGGCGGCATCGGCATGAGCGGCATCGCCGAGGTGCTGCACACCCTCGGCTTCAAGGTCCAGGGCTCCGACGTCGCCGACAACGCCAACGTCCAGCGGCTCCGCGAGAAGGGGATCGCGGTGGCGGTCGGCCACGACGCGGCCAACCTCGGCGAAGCGCGGGTGGTGGTGGTGTCGTCGGCGATCAAGCCGGACAATCCGGAGCTCGCGGCGGCGCGGGAGCGGCTGCTGCCGGTGGTGCGGCGGGCCGAGATGCTGGCCGAGCTGATGCGCTTCAAGTCGGCGATCGCGGTCGGCGGCACCCACGGCAAGACCACCACGACCTCGATGGTCGCGGCGCTGCTCGATGCCGGCGGGCTCGACCCGACGGTGATCAACGGCGGCATCATCAATGCCTACGGCACCAACGCCCGGCTCGGCGCGGGCCAGTGGATGGTGGTGGAGAGCGACGAGAGCGACGGCTCCTTCGTCAAGCTGCCGGCCGACATCGCGGTCGTGACCAACATCGATCCCGAGCACCTCGACCACTACGTCACCTTCGACAAGGTCAAGGACGCCTTCAAGCACTTCGTCGAGAACGTGCCGTTCTACGGCTTCGCGGTGATGTGCCTCGACCATCCGGAAGTGCAGGCGCTGGTCGGCAAGATCGAGGATCGGCGGATCCTCACCTACGGGTCGAACCGGCAGGCCGACGTGCGCTATCTGAACGTCCGTCCGGTCGGGCGGCAGTCGACCTTCGACGTCGAGATCCGCGACCGGATCGCCGGCACCGAGAAGGTGATCGCCGACCTCGTCGTCAACATGCCGGGCATCCACAACATCGCCAACGCCACCGCGGCGGTGGCTGTCGCCGACCAGCTCGGGATCGCGCCGGAGGCGATCCGCAAGGGGCTCGCAGGCTTCACCGGGGTCAAGCGGCGGTTCACGCCGGTCGGCTCGTGGAACGGCGTCCAGATCTTCGACGACTACGGCCACCATCCGGTGGAGATCATGGCGGTGCTCGCCGCGGCGCGGGCGGCGGTCGCCGGCGAGGGCCGGGGCGGCCGGGTGATCGCGGTGATGCAGCCGCACCGCTACTCGCGTCTCGCCTCGCTGTTCGAGGAGTTCTGTCAGGCGTTCAACGACGCCGACGAGGTGGTGGTCGCCGACGTCTATCCGGCCGGCGAGGCGCCGATCGTCGGGGCGAGCCGCGATGCGCTGGTCGGCGGCCTCAGGGGCCGCGGCCACCGCAACGTCACGCCGCTGGAGCGGCCGGACCAGATCCCCGAGATCATCCGGGCGCGGGCCAAGGACGGCGACTACGTCGTGTTCCTCGGTGCCGGCAACATCACTCAATGGGCCTACGCCCTTCCCAAGCAGCTCGCCGAGCGCGACTGAGAAAGTCCGGAGCGTCCCGATGGTCCCGTCCGACCTCCTCTCGCGGCTCGACACGCGCGATCTGCGCGGGGCGCTGCTGCCGGGCTTCCAGCTCGGCGACACCACCTGGTTCCGGGTCGGCGGCGCGGCGGAGCTCTATTTCCAGCCGGCCGACGAAGCGGATCTGGCGCTGTTCCTGCAGCGTCTGCCGGCGGAGGTGCCGATCACCCTGGTCGGGCTCGGCTCGAACCTGCTGGTGCGCGAGGGCGGGGTGCCCGGCGTCACCATCCGTCTGTCGCAGAAAGGCTTCGGCCGGGTCAGGCCGATCGGCGGGGCGCGGCTGGAGATCGGCGCGGCGATCGCCGACAAACAGGTGGCGCGTGCCGCGCTCGACGCCTCGATCGCGGGTTTCGCCTTCTATTTCGGGATCCCCGGCGGGATCGGCGGCGCGCTCCGGATGAACGCCGGGGCGAACGGCGGCGAGACCTCGGCGCGGGTGGTCGAGGTCCGGGCGATGAACCGGGCCGGCGAGATCTCGACCCTGTCGAATCCCGACATGCACTACGCCTACCGCCACTGCGGGGCGCCCGACGACCTGATCTTCCTGTCGGTGGTGATGGAAGGCGAGCCGGGCGATCCGGAGGAGATCAAGGCGGAGATGGATCGGGTGGTCGAGCATCGCGAGACCGCCCAGCCGATCCGCTCGAAGACCGGCGGTTCGACCTTCAAGAACCCGCCCGGCGGATCGGCCTGGTCGGTGATCGACGCGGCCGGCTGCCGCGGCCTGAAGATCGGTGGGGCCCACGTCTCGGAGCTCCACTGCAACTTCCTGATCAACGAAGGCGACGCCTCGGCCCACGACATCGAGCTGCTCGGCGAGACGGTCAGGTCCCGGGTTCTCGCGAGTTCCGGCATCCGGCTCGAGTGGGAGATCAAGCGGCTCGGCGTGCATGCCCCGGGCCGCGAAATCGCCCCCTTCCTGGGGGCGTGAGGCCGCACGGCGGACGGGGTTTCGCCCCGATCGTGCGGGAAGTTCGAGCGTGAGCGTAACCGCGGACCGCCGTCCGGCGGGGGCCGTCACCTCGCCGCGGGCGGGGGGACGCGAGGCTGCCCGTCGGAGCCCCGGCGCGCGTCGGACGGACCGCGACAGAGAGGAAACGTCGAGATGACCGGAAAGCACGTCGCCGTCCTGATGGGCGGTTGGGACTCGGAGCGCCAGGTGAGCCTGTGGTCGGGCGAAGCCTGCGCCGCGGCGCTCGAGAGCAAGGGCCATCGGGTCACCCGGGTCGACGTCGGTCGCGACATCTACGTCCGGCTCGGCGAGCTGAAGCCGGACGTCGCCTTCAACGCGCTGCACGGGCCGTGGGGGGAGGGCGGCGCGGTCCAGGGCATGCTGGAGACGCTCAGGATCCCCTACACCCATTCCGGCGTCCTCGCCTCGGCGCTGGCGATGAACAAGGACAAGGCGAAGATGATCTTCGCCCAGGTCGACGTTCCCGTCGCCAGGGGCGTCGTCGTCGATCGCTTCACCGCGGGCCGGGAGCACGTGCTGCCGCCGCCCTACGTGGTCAAGCCGATCGCGGAAGGGTCGTCGTTCGGGGTGATCATCGTCGCCCACGGCCGCTCGCATCCGCCGCAGGAACTGCTGCGCGAGGACTGGCCGCACGGCGACCGGGTGTTGGTGGAGAGCTATGTCGACGGGCTCGAGCTGACCTGCGCGGTGATGGGCGCCCCCGGCGAGGAGCGGGCGCTGGGGATCATCGAGATCGTGCCTTCCGAGTCACTGGCGTTCTACGACTTCGATGCCAAGTACCGGAAAGGGGGGTCGGTCCACATCCTTCCGGCCCGACTTTTACCAGATGTTTACCATCAGGTCCAAATGCTGGCGGTCAGGGCGCATCGGTCGCTCGGCTGCCGCGGCGTGTCGCGGGCCGACTTCCGATACGACGCCGAAGGGTCCGGCGAACTGGTCTGTCTCGAAGTGAACACCCAACCGGGAATGACGGGCACGTCGCTCGTTCCGGACATGGCGGCTCACTCGGGCATCCCCTTCGAGGATCTCGTCGATTGGATGGTGGAGGACGCGAGTTGCGATCGTTGACGGGACGGCGTTGGAGCGACAGGGCTCCGGCTGCTCCGGAATTTCCGCAGGATGCGGGGTTCCGGTGGCGCCGGTGGGTCCGTTCGTTCCGTCGTTTCCGTGAACGCATCGACGGCTTCGTCGGCTCGCTCAGGCCGATGAGCGGGACGCTCGCGGCGCTCGCCTTCCTCGGCGGCTGGGGCGCCTACGGTCTGGTCCTCAACGGCGAATGGCGCTCCACCGTCGATGCGCTGGCCTGCGGCTTCGGCTTTTCGATCAACGCGATCGAGATCCGGGGCCTCGCCGAGGCGGATTCCACCGAGATCTCCGATCGCATCGACGTCTCCCGCACCGGATCCCTGGTGATGCTCGACGCCGAGTTCGCCCGCAGGCGGATCGCCGAGATCCCGTGGGTCGCGGACGTCACGGTGCGCAAGATCTATCCGAACCGGGTGGTGGTCGATCTGACCGAGCGCCAGCCGTTCGCGCTCTGGCAGGACGACGGCCGGGTCTCGGTGGTCGATCGGACCGGGGCGGTGATGAGCGACGTCATCCTGACCCGCCATGCCGGGCTGCCGCTGGTGGTCGGGGCCGGGGCCAACACCCGGGTCGGCGAAGCGGTCGACATGATGAACGCGGTGTCGACGCTGCGTCCGAAGATCCGCGCCGCGGTTCTGGTCGCCGACCGGCGCTGGAACCTGATGACCGTCGACGGGGTCGAGATCCTGCTGCCCGAGGAGGATCCCAAGGCGGCGCTCGCCCGCGTCGCCGATCTCCAGGCGACGAAGAAGATCCTCGACCGGGACGTGGTCGCGGTCGATCTCAGGGTGCCCGACCGCCTGTTCGTCCGCCTGTCGGACGCGGCGGCGGATCAGCGGCGCGAGACGATGCGGATCCGCTCGGGTCAGAAGAAGAAGGGGGCCGACACATGAGGCAGCCCCCTCCGATCGATCATCTGGTGCCCCGGATGCGGCCGTTGTCGGCCCGCCGGGCGACCGTCGTCTCGGTGCTCGACGTCGGCTCGACCAAGGTCACCTGCCTGATCGCCAAGCTGACGCCGCGGGCGCCGGGCAAGGTGCTGCCGGGCCGGACCCACGACGTCACCGTGCTCGGCTACGGGATGCAGCGGTCGCGCGGCATGCGGTGCGGCGCGGTGGTCGATCTCGACGAGGCCGAGCAGTCGATCCGGCTCGCCGTCGACGCCGCCGAGCGGATGGCCGGGCTGACCATCGAGAGCCTGATCCTCAATCTGACCGCCGGTCGGCCGAAGAGCGAGGTGTTCCGGGCCAACGTCGACGTGACCGGCCAGGAGGTCGACGAGACCGACATCCAGCGGGTGCTGTCGGCGGGCGGCACCCATTCGGTCACCGAGGATCGCTCGGTCGTCCATTCGCTGCCGATCGGCTATGCGCTCGACGGGTCGCGCGGGATCAAGGATCCCTGCGGCATGCTCGGTCAGCGCCTGTCGGTCGACATGCACGTGGTCACCGCCGAGACCGCGCCGGTCCGCAACCTCGAACTGGCGGTCAACCGCTGCCACCTCGAGGTCGAGACGATCGTCGCCACGCCCTACGCCTCGGGCCTGTCGACCCTGGTCGACGACGAGGGCGAGCTCGGGGTCGCCTGCGTCGACATGGGCGGCGGCACGACGTCGATGGCGATCTTCGCCGACGGCGCCTTCTGCCACGTCGACACGCTGCCGGTCGGCGGTCACCACGTCACCACCGACATCGCGCAGGGCCTGTCGACCCGGCTCGCCGATGCCGAACGGATCAAGACGCTGCACGGCTCGGCGCTCGCCACCTCGTCGGACGACCATGAGGTGATCGGGGTGCCGTCGGTCGGCGTCGATCGCCACGACGTGGTCAACGTGCCCCGGGGCGCGCTGACCCGGATCATCCGGCCGCGGGTCGAGGAGATCCTCGAACTGGTGCGCGACCGTCTCGCCGCCTCCGGCTTCGCCGGACGGGTCGGCAAGCGGGTGGTGCTGACCGGCGGGGCGAGCCAGCTGACCGGCATGGTCGAGGTGGCCAGACGCATTCTCGGACGGAACGTCCGTCTCGGACGGCCGCTCGGCATCGCCGGGTTGCCGCAGGCGGCCAAGGGGGCGGCCTATTCGGCCGCCGTCGGGCTGCTGATCTATCCGCAGGTGTCGCAGATCGAACAGTTCGACATGCGCTACCAGCGTCGGTCGATGACCGGAACGGGCGGTGGTTACATCGCCCGGGTCGGTCAGTGGCTGAAGGAGAGTTGGTGAAGTCCGACGACCGCGCGCGGGCGTGGTCGGAGGGGGTCATCGGGGGTTGATGGAATTCCGCCCGGCGCCGTGGGCGGTGACTTTGCGAGGATGCCATGACGCTCAATCTGAAGATGCCCGACATTCGGGAACTGAAGCCCAGGATCACCGTCTTCGGCGTCGGTGGCGCCGGCGGCAACGCCGTCAACAACATGATCCAGGCGGGGTTGAAGGGCGTCGACTTCGTCGTGGCCAACACCGATGCCCAGGCGCTGACCCTGTCGAAGGCCGAGCGGCTGATCCAGATGGGCGTCTCGGTCACCGAGGGTCTCGGCGCCGGCTCGATGCCGGAAGTCGGCCGGGCGGCGGCCGAAGAGGTGATCGACGAGATCAACGATCACCTGACCGGCGCGCACATGGTGTTCATCACCGCCGGCATGGGCGGCGGCACCGGAACCGGCGCGGCACCGGTGATCGCCAAGGCGGCGCGCGAGATGGGCATCCTCACCGTCGGCGTGGTCACCAAGCCGTTCCAGTTCGAGGGACAGCGGCGCATGCGGACCGCCGAGTCGGGCATCGGCGAGCTCCAGAAGTCGGTCGACACCCTGATCGTCATCCCCAACCAGAACCTGTTCCGGATCGCCAACGAGCGCACCACCTTCGCCGACGCCTTCGCGATGGCCGACCAGGTGCTCTATTCGGGCGTCGCCT
>CALFRR010000115.1 GCA_937919435.1 uncultured Alphaproteobacteria bacterium
AGCCCGGCCTCGTCGATCGACTTGAAGACGAGGACGTGTGTCCGCGACAGCAGCGCCGCGTTGAGCTCGAACGACGGGTTCTCGGTGGTGGCGCCGACCAGCGCGATGGTGCCGTCCTCGACCACCGGCAGAAAACTGTCGAGCTGGGCGCGGTTGAAGCGATGGATCTCGTCGACGAACAGCAGCGTGCCCCGGCCGATCGCCCGGCGCGACCGGGCGGTGTCGAACAGCTTCTTCAGATCGGCGACGCCGGTGAAGATCGCCGAGACCTGCTCGAAGTCCAGCGCCGTCTCGTGGGCGAGCAGCCGGGCGACGGTGGTCTTGCCGGTGCCGGGCGGGCCCCAGAAGATCAGCGAACCGAGGCTGCCGGAGCGCAGCATCCGCGAGATGGTGCCGTCCGGGCCGACCAGATGGTCCTGGCCGACGACGTCGGCGAGATGTTGCGGGCGCAGACGATCGGCGAGCGGGCGCGGGGCGGCGCGTTCGAGACCGGCGGCGGCGAAGAGATCGGACATCGGTCGGTCACCCTCGATCGCCCGGCGCGAGTCCGCCGGGAGATCCGGTATAGCGCGAGCGGCGGCCGGACGCTCGTCGGTCGCCGCACGGCCGCCCCTCAGGCGACCGGCTGCGGTTCGGGCCGCCCGACCACTCCGGCGGCGGCCAGGCGGGCGACGTCGGCGGCGGTCAGGCCGATCTCGGCGAGGACCGCCTCGGTGTCGGCCCCGAGCCGCGGCGCCGGCCGGTCGGCGCCGACCGGGCTCTCCGACAGGCGGATCGGATTGCGGATCGACGGCACGCTGCCGCCCGCCGCGGCGGGTTCGGGCAGGTCGACGTGCATCCCGCGGGCCACCACCTGCGGATCGTCGAAGACCTCGGCGACCGAGTTGATCGGCCCGGCCGGGACGTGCGCCGCTTCGAGCTTCGCCAGCAGGTCGGCCCGGTGGAAGCGCCGGGTGGCGGCCTCCAGGATCGGCACCAGCTCGGCCCGGTCGGCGACCCGGGCGGCGTTGTGGACGAAGCGCGGATCGAAGGCGATGTTCTCGAGATCGAGAATGGCGCAGAAGTCGCGCCATTGGCGGTCGTTGCCGGTGGCCACCACGACGTGGCCGTCGGCGACCGGGAAGACCTGATAGGGCACGATGTTGGGATGCTGGTTGCCCATCCGGCGCGGCGACCGGCCGGAGACCAGCCAGTTCATGCCCTGGTTGGCGAGCATCGCCACCATCGTGTCGAGCAGTGCGAGGTCGATCCGCTGACCGCGGCCGGTCTTCTCGCGCTCGGCGAGCGCCGCCTGGACGGCGATGACCCCGTGCAGGCCGGCGAACAGGTCGGCGACGGCGACGCCGACCTTGGTCGGCTCGCCGTCGACCGGGCCGGTCAGGTCCATGTAGCCGCCGAGGCCCTGGATCATGAAATCGTAGCCGGCCTGGGTGGCGCGCGGGCCGGTCTGGCCGAAACCGGTGATCGAACAGTAGATCAGCCGCGGGTTGATCTCGCGCAGGCTCTCCCAGTCGAGGCCGTATCGCTCGAGACCGCCGACCTTGAAGTTCTCGATGACCACATCGGCGCGGGCGGCGAGCGCCTTGACGATGGACGCCCCTTCCGGTGCCTCGAAGTCGACGGCGATCGAGCGCTTGCCGCGGTTGCAGGCGTGGAAATAGGCGGCACCGAGATCGCCGCCGTCGGCCGCCCGAACGAAGGGAGGGCCCCAGTGGCGGGTGTCGTCGCCGGCGCCGGGCCGTTCGACCTTGATCACGTCGGCGCCGAGATCGGCGAGCGTCTGGCCGACCCAGGGGCCGGCGAGCACGCGGGCCAGCTCGAGAACCTTCAGACCGGCGAGTGGTGCCTTCGACATCTCTACCTCCCCGAATTCGTCCGCACCGCCCCGTCCACGGCCGAAACCGGACTCGCGGCGGCGCCCTCCCTGTCTCCGTTGTATCCGAGGCGCCGAACCGCGTCGAGCGAGGCCGGGGAGCGGTTCTTCCCTCCATTTCGGGTGTCTCGCGCAAATTTCGAGGCGATGTGGCGCCCCGAGAGACAGAAATTTCCAATGTCAACCTCGTGTTCACCGACGTTACGTAAACTTCGAAGCAATCGACGACGCGGTGGGCCGTCGACCGATCGGCTGGAGGCCGGAGCGTGAGGGATCGCTCGGCGATCGTTGAGGTGACGTGCCGGCTCGCACGAGCGTTCCGGAAAGTGTCGCGTGACCGGTCGGGCAACATCGCGCTGGGTTTCGCCGGTGCCTCGTTGGCGCTGCTCACCGCCGCCGGAGGCGCCGTCGACCTCACCGACTACATGATGGCGCGGCGCAACCTGCAGAACGAGGTCGACCGGGCGGCGCTCTACGCCGGCAACAAGGTCGATCTGACCAACACGACGCCGCCGGCCACGCAGGTCCAGACCTATTTCACCAAGACCTACGATTCGTCGTTCGGAGCGCTGAAGAGCGTCACCACCACCGACATCGAGAACGGCATCGTGGTGACCGCCGTCGCCACTCTGCCGACCGCCTTCCTGAAGATCATCGGCATCGATCAACTCACCGCCACCGCCTCGGCGACGGTCACCTGGGGCGATCGGTCCATCGAAGTGGCGCTGGTCCTCGACAACACCGGATCGATGGCCGACAGCAACAAACTCTCGAACCTGATCACCGCCGCCACCGGGCTCGTCGACTTCCTCAAGACGAAGGCCACCGCCTCGAAGTTCATCAAGTTCTCGGTGGTGCCGTTCTCGAATTTCGTCAACGTCGGCACGACCTGGTCCAAGGCCGCGTGGATCGACCAGACCGGCGCCTCGCCCTACTATTCGACCTACTTCTCGAGCCCGCTCGACCGCTTCGCGATCTACACGAAGCTCGGCAAGTCCTGGCCGGGTTGCGTCGAGACGCGGCCCGCTCCCTACGACATCGACGACACCGCGCCGACCGTGGGCAATCCGCCGACCCTCTTCGTGCCGTCGTTCCATCCGGACGAGCCCGATTCCGGCACGTACAGCTCTTACGCCAACGATTATCTGAACGACAAGACGACCAGCTGGGACGATCTGACCAAGACGACCTATGCACCGAAGTACACGTCTCCGACCGGAATCGATTTCTCGAACTCGACGCTCTATTCGAACTACAAGGTCCCCAAGGGACCGCAGTTCATGTGCGACGTGCAGCCGTTGACGACACTTTCCAACGACTACGCGAGCATCGACGCCAAGATCCAGGCGATGACCGCGGCGGGATCGACCAACATCCCGGAGGGGCTCGCCTGGGGCTGGCGGACGCTGTCGCCTTCCGGGCCGTTCTCCTCGGGCGTCGCCTACTCGGACACCACCAATCTCAAGATCATCGTGCTGCTGACCGACGGCACCAACGCGATCAACACCTTCTCCAATGCGCTGGGCGGCGCCTATTCGAGCTGGGGCTATCCGGTGAGCGGCCGGCTCGGCACCAACCCCGGCGCCAATCTGCGCACCGGTCTCGACACGAAGACCCGCTCGGTGTGCGCCGCGATCAAGGCGAAGGGCATCAAGATCTACGCGATCGGCCTGATGATCGACGACAGTGCCGGCCAGCAGCTGCTCTCGGACTGCTCGTCGGGGAGCGGCTATTATTACAACTCGCCGACCGCCGACCAGCTCGATTCCGTCTTCACCTCGATCGGCAAGAAGATCTCGCAGCTCAGGATCAGCAAGTGACGCGCCTCGTCCGGAGGGCGCCGCCCTCCGGACGAGGCTGCAGCGATCAGAAGAACGCCTGGATGCCGGTCTGGGCACGCCCGAGAATCAGGGCGTGGACGTCGTGGGTGCCCTCGTAGGTGTTGACCGTCTCCAGGTTCTGGGCGTGGCGCATCACCCGGTAGCCGATCTGGATGCCGTTGCCGCCGTGCACGTCGCGGGCGGCGCGGGCCACGTCGAGCGCCTTGCCGCAGTTGTTGCGCTTGATCAGACTGACCATCTCGGGGGCGGCGCGGCCTTCGTCGAACAGACGGCCGACCCGGAGCGCCGCCTGGAGGCCGAGGGCGATCTCGGTCTGCATGTCGGCGAGCTTCTTCTGGACGAGCTGGGTGGCGGCGAGCGGCCGGCCGAACTGGCGACGATCGAGGGCGTAGCGGCGGGCGGCGACCCAACAGTCCTCGGCGGCACCCATCACCCCCCAGGCGATGCCGTAGCGGGCCCGGTTGAGGCAGCCGAACGGGCCTTTGAGGCCGCCGACGTTCGGCAGCATCGCCGCTTCGCCGACCACCACGCCGTCCATCACGATCTCGCCGGTGATCGAGGCGCGCAGGGAGAGCTTGCCGTCGATCTTCGGAGCCGAGAGACCCTTCATGCCCTTCTCGAGCACGAAGCCGCGGATCTCGCCGTCGTGGGCGGCGGACTTCGCCCAGACGACGAAGACGTCGGCGATCGGCGAATTGGAGATCCAGGTCTTGGTGCCGGTGAGCCGGTAGCCGTCGGCGACCTTCTCGGCGCGGGTCTTCATGCCCGCCGGATCGGAACCGGCATCCGGCTCGGTCAGGCCGAAGCAGCCGACCCATTCGCCGGAGGCGAGCTTCGGCAGATACTTCGCCTTCTGTTCGGGACTGCCGTAGGCCTCGATCGGGAACATCACCAGCGACGACTGGACGCTCATCATCGAGCGGTAGCCGCTGTCGATCCGTTCGATCTCGCGGGCGACGAGGCCATAGGAGACGTAACCGGCACCGGCGCCGCCCCATTCCTCCGCGACGGTGACGCCGAGCAGACCGAGCGCGCCCATCTCGGCGAAGATCGCGCGGTCGGTCTTCTCTTCCAGGTAGGCGGCGGCGACGCGCGGGGCCAGCCGATCTTCGGCATAGCCGCGGGCGGTCTCGGCGATCAGCCGCTCCTCTTCGCTCAGCTGATCGTCGAGGAGGAACGGGTCCTCCCAACGGAACCGGCCGCCGCCGTTCGGATCGAGATGTCCGGCCATGATGGTCTCCCCCTCCCAAGGGTCTCTTCGGTCGTTGTTTCTCCCTTATCCGGAACGCGCCCTCGCTCCCATTCTCCGAAAGGCGTTCCGGACGAGAAGAGGCGCCGGGATCGCCGGTGCCTCGGTTCGCTTCCGCAGCCCTGGCCGAGCCGGCCGATCAGCTCTCGACGTCGAACTTCACCCCTTGGGCGAGCGGCAGCGACTTCGAATAGTTGATGGTGTTGGTCGACCGGCGCATGTAGGCCTTCCAGGCGTCGGAACCGGCCTCGCGGCCGCCGCCGGTCTCCTTCTCGCCGCCGAAGGCCCCGCCGATCTCGGCGCCCGACGGGCCGATGTTGACGTTGGCGATGCCGCAGTCGGAACCGACCGCCGAGACGAAGATCTCCGCTTCGGCGAGGTCGGTGGTGAAGACCGACGACGACAGGCCCTGCGGCACGGCGTTGTTGAGCTTCACGGCGGCTTCGAACTTGGTGTAGCGCATCACCCAGAGGATCGGGGCAAAGGTCTCGTCGACCACCGGGCCGGTCTGCGAGGGCATCTCGACCAGCGCCGGGGAGACGTACCAGCCGCCTTCGCGTCCGGGGACGTTGACCCGTCCGCCACCGGTGACGGTACCGCCCGCGTCACGGCCGGCGGCGAGCGCCTTCTGCATCGAATCGAAGGCGGCCTTGTCGATCAGCGGTCCGACCAGCGTGTCGGGCTTCGACGGGTCGCCGATGGTGACCGAGCCATAGGCGCGGCGCAGCCGGGTGACCAGCGTGTCGTAGATCGAATCGTGGACGAACAGACGGCGGAGCGAGGTGCAGCGCTGGCCGGCGGTGCCGATCGCGGCGAAGGCGATGGCGCGCAGCGCCAGATCGAGGTCGGCCGAGGGGGCGACGATCGCGGCGTTGTTGCCGCCGAGTTCGAGGATGCCGCGGGCGAAGCGACGGGCGAGCTTCGGCCCGACGACCCGCCCCATGGCGGTCGAACCGGTCGCCGAGACCACGGGCACGCGCTCGTCGGCGACCAGGATCTCGCCGATCGGCCGGCCGCCGATCAGCAGTTCGAGCAGGCCGTCGGGGGCCTCGCCGCCGGCGGCGCGATAGCGCGCGACGGCCCGGCCGAACAGCGCCGCCACCGCGAGCGCGGTCAGCGGGGTCTTCTCCGACGGCTTCCAGACGACGGGATC
>CALFRR010000116.1 GCA_937919435.1 uncultured Alphaproteobacteria bacterium
TCGACCTTGCCCACCAGGTCGGCGCCGACGTCGGCGCCCTTGGTGAAGATGCCGCCGCCGAGACGGGCGAAGATCGAGATCAGCGAGGCGCCGAAGCCGAGCGCCACCAGCGCGTCGATCACGGTGCGGTCGGCGGGCTTCAGGCCGAGCGGCCCGGTCAGCACCCAGAAGTAGACGGCGACGCCGAGCAGCGCCAGTCCGGCGACGAACAGGCCGGTCACGGCCCCCGCCTTGAAGGCGATGTCGAGACCGCCGGCGAGCGACTGGGTGGCGGCCTGGGCGGTGCGGACGTTGGCGCGAACAGAGACGTTCATCCCGATGAAGCCGGCGATCCCGGAGAGGACGGCACCGACGAGGAATCCCGCCGCCACCTCCTTGCCGAGCAGCAGCCCGAGAGCCACCAGGATCACGACACCGACGAAGCCGATCGTCGTGTACTGCCGCTTCAGATAGGCCTGCGCACCTTCGGCGACCGCACCTGCGATCTCCTGCATGCGCGCCGATCCGGCGTCTGCCGCCATCACGGAGCGGATCGCCCAGACGCCATAGGCGATCGAGACGAGCCCGCAGAGAATGACGAGGAGGAGGGACATGTTTTCTCCCATCTGATCCCGCCCGGCTCCGCGAGCCCCAACTGCTCGACGTGCCGACCGGAGTTGTTTGTGGTTTTCGTATTGCCGCCGCCCGGGAAAGCCTTGGGCCGGAACCCGAACAGTCCCGGTCGGAGCGAGCGGTCAACGTAAACGCGGCATCCCTCGCGTCAACCCGGACTTAGGCGGGAACCGGGCTCATTTTGTCATATACTAGAATGCATTGGGCGCGCCGAAACGGCCGTGCGAGGCCGGCTCGGCACGGTTGGACCGGGGTTCCGTTCAGAAATGCAGGAAGCCGGAGGTCAGCGGCACGGCTTCGCCTTCGGCGCGCAACAGGATTGCCATACCATTTCCCGGGCGGACGACGCCGATCTCGGTCACCCGGACGCCGGCGTCGGCGGCTCCGGCCTCGAATCGGGGGGCCGCCTCGGGCGGCACCGCGGCGAGGATCTCGTAATCGTCACCACCGCCGACGATCGTGCCGAAAAGGCCGGAATCCGCGCCCGACGCCCGCTCCGCCGCGGCCGACAGCGGCAGCCGGACGGCCTCGATCGCGCCGTCGCAGCCGGACCCGCGGCACATCCGTGCGAGGTCGATGCCGAGCCCGTCGGACACGTCCATCGCCGCACGCGCATGGGCGGCGATCACCGGCGCCAACGCCACCCGCGGCCGCGGCAGAAGATAGCGCTCGCCGAGATGGTCGAGTTCGTCCGCGCTCAACCCCCAGCTTCCGGCGCGGGCCGGATCGAGCCGGGCGAGAAGACCGAGCGCCGCATCGCCCAGGGTGCCCGAGACGTAGAGCCGATCGCCCGGCACTGCGGCAGCACGCCGCACCATCCGTCCCGTCGGAACCGCACCGATCGCGGTGATGGTCACCACCAGACCGGCCGGCGAGCGGATCGTGTCGCCGCCGAGCAGCGAGACGGCGAAGGTCGCCTGATCCTCGGCGAGGCCGGCGCAGAAGCGGGCGACGTCGTCTTCCCGCCAGTCGGCGGGCAGGGCCAGCGACAGGAGATAGCCGATCGGCCGGGCCCCCTTGGCGGCGAGATCGGACAGGTTCACCCGGAGCGCCTTGCGGGCCACCAGATCCCAGGGATCCTCGGGGAAGAAGTGGACGCCGGAAGCGACCGAATCGGTCTTCAGGACGAGGTCGTGGCCGGGCGGTGCCGGCAGGGCGGCGCAGTCGTCGACGAGCCCGAGCGCGGCCGGATCGGTGGCCAACGGCCGGAACCAACGGGCGATCAGATCGTCCTCGGACGGACGGTTCGCTCCGGTCATCGCGGCTCTCTCCTCGGCTTCCGGTCGGCCGCCACCCGGCGGGCTCCGGCCCGGCGTTCCGGATAGACGATCGCACGGGGAACGGCAACGCGGGGATGCCACCCCACCGCTCGGGCCGGTCGACGACGTTGCAGCGGGCGGGTCCGATCCCCAGATATCCTTTGCCGAGCACCGCCGAACGCGGCTCGCCGAGTCGCGTGCGGTCGCTCGATCAGGAGAGCCACCCCATGCCCGCACGCGACTTCATGACCCGGAACATCGTCTCGGTCGGTCCGAAGGTCGGGCTGCAGGAGATCGCCCGCGCGCTGCTCACCGCGAAGATCGGCGCGGTCCCGGTGGTCGACGAGGCGATGCACCCGTTGGGGGTGGTCAGCGAGTGGGATCTGATCGGTCAGCACGCGCCCGAGCGCGAGGCGCGGCGCGACCGCTGGCTGTCGCGACTTGCCGAGGGGCAGTCGCTGTCGACGGTGTTCATCGACACCACACGGCCGAACGCCCGGACCGCCGAAGAGGTGATGAGCAGCCCGGTGGTGACGATCGGCGAAGACGCGGAGATCGCCGACATCGCCCGGGTGTTCACCGAACATCGGGTGAAGCGGGTGTTCGTGGTCTCCGACGGACGCCTCGTCGGGGTGGTCAGTCGGTCGGACCTCACCCGGGTGCTCGCCGAGAACGGCCACGAGCATCACCCCGACCGGGCCGAGGTGGACGCCGAAGAGGCGCCGCCGCCCGCCCCGCTCCCTCCCCTCGCCGATGGCGGGGCGAGCGATTCCCGCGTCTCGGCGGATGCGTTCCGACACCTCGTCGAAGCCCACGAGGCGGCGGAACAGGCGGCGCGGGAGGAAGAGAAGCGGGCCCGCAACCGGGCGCAGACCGAACTGGTGCGGCGGCTCGCCGGCGAACGGCTCTCCGACAAGGAGTGGCATTCGCTGCTCGGCCTCGCCAAGGCGGCGGCGGAACGCGGCGAGAAGGACTTCCTGCTGATGCGCTTTCCCGCCAAGCTGTGCTCCGACGGCGGGCGGATGATCAACGTGCCCGATCCCGATTGGCCGAGCAGCCTCAGAGGCAAGGCCGCCGATCTCTACGAGCGCTGGCAGGACGAGCTGAAGCCGCGCGGCTTCGGCCTCTCCGCCCGGATCCTGGAGTTCCCCGGCGGCTTCCCCGGCGACGTCGGGATGACCCTGGTGTGGGGGGAATGAGGCGCCCTCGCCGCGCCGAGGGGTGCGGCGGACTCCCGATCACGGTCGCGGATCGGCCGCGACATCGCGTTCTGCGGCGAGCATGGACCCGAAATCGGGCCCGTGCGATGTGTGCTCGACGGTTTTCTCCGGAGAGCCAGCATTGTAGTATGGAAGAAGCGGCTCCCGGACGTTGATCTCGACTCGAGGCGGCCGTGACGCCTCCGCAGACCGGGAAGACGATGACGGACCCCTTTTCGGCCGCACAGATCGTGGGCTACTTCGCCTTCGCTCTCGGCCTGACCTCGATCGTGCAGAAGAGCGACGGACGCCTGAAGGCGTTCAACGCCATGCAGAGCTGCTGCTACGCGATCCACTTCGTGATGCTCGGCAATCTGCCGGCCGGCGCCACCGCGGGAATCTCGACGGTGCGCTCGTTGCTCGCGCTGCGGACCCGTTCGCCGCTGGTCGCCGCGGTCATGGTCGCCGCCAACGTCGCCGCCGGTTTCGCGGTCGGGGCGACCGGACTCGGCTGGCTGCCGGTGGCGGCAGGCGGGGCGGCGACGATCACCCTGTTCCTGCTGCGCGGCATCACCATGCGGCTGGCGCTGCTCGGCTGCACCCTGGCATGGCTGGTCAACAACTGGATCAGCGGCTCGATCGGCGGCATCGCGCTCGAGACCCTGATGGCGCTCATCAACATGTCGACGATGGTCCGGATACTGCGCGACCGCTCCGCCCGCGACGCCGCCGACGACGTGCCGCCGGTGACCTGAGGGGCCACCGACTCCGCCCGGCTCCTCGCCTCACGCCTGTCGGTCCGACCGCCCCAGCCGTTCCACCGAATAGTCGAGCGCCTCGAGCGCCGCGATGATCTCGCGTGCATGGGCGCCGTCACGGGTCTCGAAGACCACGTCGAGGCTCGCGCCCTTGGCCGGCACCTTCAGCACCGTGCGGTGATGTTCGACGTCGAGGATGTTGCCGCCCATCCGGCCCAGCACCGTGGTGATCTCGCCGAGCACCCCGGGGCGGTCGGAGGTGATCAGGCGGATCGCCACGATCTTCTCCTCGCGGGCGAGTTCACGCACCATGATCGACGACAGGATCCGCGGATCGACGTTGCCGCCGGACAGCACCAGCCCGACCTTCCGTCCCCGGAACCGCTCCGGGGCGGTGGTCAGGGCGGCGAGGCCGGCGCCGGCCGCCCCTTCCGCCATCGTCTTCTGGAGCGTCAGATAGGCGTAGACGGCGCGCTCGATGTCGCTCTCCTCGACCAGGATCAGGTCGTCGAGCAGCCGGCGGGCGATCTCCAGCGTCCGCCGCCCGACCCGGCGCACCGCGATGCCCTCGGCGAGCGTGGTGCCGCCGGCATCGACCGGCTGGTCGCGCAGTTCGCCCCACATCGAGGGATAGAGGTTCGTCTCCACCCCGACGATCTCGATCCCCGGCTTCAGCGCCTTGGCCGCGGTGGCGATGCCGGCGACGAGACCACCGCCGCCGACCGGCACCACCAGCACGTCGAGATCCGGCGCCGCCTCGAGCATCTCGAGCGCGATCGTCCCCTGGCCGCGGATCACGTCGACGTCGTCGTAGGGATGGACGAAGGTCAGGCCGTCGCGGGTGCGGATCCGGTCGGCCTCGACCTCGGCCTCGGCGACGGTCTCGCCGGACAGCACCACTTCGGCGCCGAAACCGCGGGTGGCGGCGACCTTCACGTGCGGCGTGGTCTCCGGCATGACGATGATCGAGCGGATGCCGAGCCGGGTGGCGTGGTAGGCGACCGCCTGGGCGTGATTGCCGGCCGACATGGCGATGACGCCGCGGGCCCGGGCCGCCGCGTCGAGCGACAGCAGCTTGGTCAGCGCTCCGCGTTCCTTGAAGGCGTTGGTGACCTGCAGGTTCTCGTATTTGACCCAGACCTCGGCCCCGGTCAGGGCGGAGAGCCGCGGCGCCGGCAGACAGGGCGTCCGCATCACCGCGCCGTCGATCATCCGGGCGGCATCGCGGACGTCGTCGAGGGTCGGCAGCGGCGGTTCGGACGCGGACATCGCGGGGGCTCCCTCGGCCCGGCGCCATCGGCGGCCGGCCGGAATCAGACGGTTTCGGGCCGTCGGCGGGTCTTGCGGATCTGGCGTTCCGCCCGCTCGGCGAGCAGATGCAGGGTGAGGTAGATCAGGATGGTCGCGACCTGGACGATCGTCCACGGCCCGGTCCAACCGAACAGACCGGCGTAGCCGGTGTGGATGATGATCCGGGCGAAGGTGACCACCAGCCAGGTCGCGGTTCCCCAGACCGAGCCGAACCACAGCCCGACCGCGGCCATCGGATCGAGGGTGGCGAAGAACCAGGTGGCGCCCATGCGCGGCAACTGCGCCTTCTCGTGCAGCGAGAAGATCGGCGGCACCAGTCCGAGAATCGCCGCCCATTCCCACAGCGACCAGCCGAGATGGGCGACCGACAGACAGCGCAGGAAGACGTCGAGCAGCAGGCGCGGGCGCGGCCGCGTCGGCTCCTCGCGCCGAGCGCCGGCGGCATGGGTCGTCTCGATCCGCGGCATCGCGCGTCCTCTTCCGATCGCCTCACCCCAGCGGGGGGAACACGATGTCGCCGCGCGCGGGGACCGTCGTCAAGTGGGCATCGATCTCCGCCGGGTCGAGCGCCGCGACGCTCGCCGGCTTCCAGACCGGGCGGAAGTCGCGATCGACCAACTGGGCGCGCACCCCTTCGACGAAGTCGGTGCCCTCGAGGATCCGGCAGACGATCCGCCAGTCGAGGGTGAGCGCGCCTTCGAGATCGAGCCGCGCGGCGACCCGCATCTCCTTCAACCCGACCGCCATCGAAGTCGGCGACTTGGTGCGGATCTCCGCGGCGAGACCCTTCGCCCATTCGGCGTCGGGTCCGGTCTCGGCGTCGAGGCGGGCGAGGATCGCCGCGACGTCGCCGCCGGCGAAGATCCGATCGATCGCCGGCCGGCGGTCGAGGAGCGGGGTCGGACCGGACGGCGTTCCGGCGAACCGGTCGAGCACCGGAACCGGATCGGAAGCGAGCGCCAGCGCCGCCGCGAGGTCGGCGAAGCGCGCGCTCGGGACGAAATGCCCGGCGAGCCCGATCGCCACCGCCTCGGTGGCGTTCACCCGGCCGCCGGTCACCGCCATGTAGGCGCCGATCTCGCCGGGAAGCCCGGCCAGGGTGCGGGTGCAGCCGACGTCCGGGAACAGGCCGATGGTCGATTCCGGCATGGCGAACACCGCCTTCTCGGAGACCACCCGATGCGGTGCGTGCATCGACAGTCCCATGCCGCCGCCCATGCAGATGCCGTCGATCAGCGACGTGTAGGGTTTGGGGAAGCGGTGGATCACCCGATCGAGGTGATACTCCTCGAAGAAGAAGTCGGTCAGCGCCGGGTCGCCGGCGAGGATCTGCTCGCGCAGGCGGCGCACGTCGGCACCGGCACAGAACGCCTTCTCGCTGGTCGAGGTCAGCACCACGTGAGCGACCGCCGGGTCGACCGCCCACCGGTCGAGCTGTGCCCGCATCGCCCGAATCACCGGCAGGGTCAGCGCGTTGAGCGCCTTCGGCCGATCGAGGACGACGAAGCCGGCGCGGCCGCGCAGCTCGAAGCGGATGTCGGGGGTCGCGGCATCGGTGGTCACACGTCTCTCCATGGCGGCGGGGTTCGGGCCGGCCGCACTCTAGCGGCGCCGGGACACCGGCGCGAGGGCATGTCGGCATCGGCAGAGCGGCTCTGCGACAGACGCCCCATCAGCGCCCCGTGAAGTGACCGCCGCCCGGACGCGTGCTACTCGTGACGGCCTCGGGCCGGCCCGGCCGGCTCACCCGCCCGAAGGATGATCGACATGAGCGAGAAGCACTTGAACGCCGGGCGCGCCGCCGCCGACATGCCCGCCATCCTCGGCGGTCGACGGATGCGCCGCAATCGCCGCACCGACTGGTCGCGGCGTCTGGTGCGCGAGACGCATCTCACCGTCGACGACCTGATCTGGCCGATCTTCGTGGTCGACGGCGATGATCTGTCGCAGCCGATCGCCTCGATGCCCGGAGTCGAGCGCCTGTCGGTCGACCGCGCGGTGCGGGCGGCGGAAAAGGCGGCGAAGCTCGGCGTGCCGGCGCTGGCGCTGTTTCCCTACACCGACCCCGATCTGCGCGACTGGGAGGGCAACGAGGCGCTGAACCCGGAGAACCTGATCTGCCGGGCGGTGCGGGCGATCAAGGCGGAGGTGCCGGAAATCGGTCTGGTCACCGACGTCGCACTCGATCCCTACACCGCTCACGGCCACGACGGCCTGCTGGTCGGCGAGGAGATCGTCAACGACGAGACCGTCGCGCGGCTGGTCGCCCAGGCGCTGATCCAGGCGGAGGCCGGCGCCGACGTGATCGCCCCCTCCGACATGATGGACGGCCGGATCGGCGCGATCCGCCGCGGCCTCGACGAAGCCGGCCGCACCGACGTGCAGATCATGGCCTATTCGGCCAAGTACGCCTCCGCCTTCTACGGCCCGTTCCGCGACGCGGTCGGCACCAGCAAGACGCTGGTCGGCGACAAGCGCACCTATCAGATGGACCCGGCCAACACCGAGGAAGCGATCCGCGAGGCGGCTCTCGACATCGACGAGGGCGCCGACATGATCATGGTGAAGCCGGGCATGCCCTATCTCGACGTGCTGTGGCGGCTGAAGTCGAGCTTCGGTCTGCCGACCTTCGCCTATCAGGTGTCGGGCGAGTACGCGATGATCCGCGGCGCCGCGGCGAACGGCTGGATCGACGGCGAACGCGCGATGATCGAGAGCCTCCTCGCCTTCAAACGGGCCGGTGCCGACGGCATCCTGACCTATTTCGCCCCCTTCGTCGCCGAACGGCTGAAGGCGCAGGGGTGAACGCAGGGCGGCCCCTTCCGCCGCCGCCTCCCCCGGTCGTGGCGCGATCCGCGGATCGGCGCCACGGCGGGAGGTTCGTTCTCGTCGCGCTCGCCGGCCTCGCGTTGTCGGGCTGTGCGAACGTCGACCTCCTGACCCGCGACACCTGCCTGGCGGTGCTGCCGGCGCTCGAACCGGCGGACGCCCGGTTGATCGTCGAGGCGATCGAGACGCCGGAGGGGCGGCCCGACGACGTGCGCCTCGTCTATCGGGCCGAGCGCGCGGGGACCAGCCGGGTCGGCGACGTGGTCTGCTCGTTCGGCGACGACACCCGGACCGGCGACCGGCGCGGGTTGGTGGCGGTCGCCGACGCCCACGGGGCGCTCGGACCGGCACGGCTCTATTTCCTGAAACGCTTCTGGCTCGGCGATCCGAGCCTCCTCGCCGAGGAAGCGGCCCGAGTCGAGATCGCCGACGGCGCGCGGCCGCGCGGGCTCGTGACCCTGTCGGCGGGGCCGGCGCTGATCCTCCAGCGGGCGATCGACGCGACCGTCCCGGCGGCGCTCTACGCGCTGCTCGCCCTCGCCTGTTCGCTGGTCTGGGGTCTCCTCGGCCGGGTCAACTTCGCCTTCGGCGACATCGCCACCCTCGGCGCCTTCACAGCCCTGGTCACCGCGGTCGGCGTACAGGCGGGCGGCATCGGCGGCCCCGGTGCGGTGGTCGGTCTGGCGATCGTCGCCGCGGTCGCGGTCACCGGTCTGTGGGGGGCGGTGCTCGGCCGCCTCGTCTACCGGCCGATCGCCTTCCGCCCCGGCTGGCCGTTGCTGGTCGCCACCGTCGGTCTGTCGATCGCCCTCCAGGAGTTCGTCGCCCGCAGCCAGGGGGCGCGCGAACGCTTCCTGCCGCCGATGCTGAACCGGCCGTGGCTCGTCGCCGACGGCCCCCTGACGGTCACGGTGACGCCGATGCGGCTGGTGATCGCCGGCCTCGCGGCGACGCTGGTCGTGCTGGTGCTGGTGGTCTGGCCGAAGACCCGGTTCGGCCGGGCGTGGCGGGCGGTCGCCGACGACCGGCGGATGGCGAGCCTGATGGGCATCGATCCGACCCGGGTGCTGGTCGCCACCTTCGCGCTCTCCGCCGGGCTGGCGGCGGTCGGCGGGGCGATCCTGACGCTGGCCTTCGGCGGCACGTCCTTCGCGATGGGCACCCTCTACGGGCTCGAGGCGGTGGTCGCGGCGCTGCTCGGCGGGGTCGGCTCGCTCCCCGGCGCCGCGCTCGGCGGCCTGCTGCTCGGCCTCGGCGAGACCCTGTGGTCGTCGGTGTACGGCGACCGCTGGCGCGACGTCGCGGTGCTGGCGCTGCTCGCCGTGGTGCTGATCTTCCGGCCCACCGGGCTCCTCGGAACCGCCACGGAGACCAGAGACGACGGGCGAGATCGGTGACCTCGCGATGGTTTCCGAACCACCAACCGCGATGGTTGGCGATTTCTGAATCCAATTGAAGCAACGTCGATAGTAATTGATTCAGCAATCGATTCTCGATGGTCGGCTTTACAGAAACTTCATGATGCAATTTAAGGTGATTTTTGGAGTCCCGGGCCTAAGGTCGGCTCACGAATGAGGCGAATGGTTCGAGTTCGGGAAAGTATTATGAAACAGACGACGATGAACAGCGCGAAGAAGGTGGTCGAGATCGGCACTCGCACCGAAGAGCAGGAGGCGATCCGCCCGCTCTACCTGGAAGCGCTCACCCTGGTCGAGAGACTGCATCGCCGGCTCCTCGACGTCATCAAGGACGAGTTCGACCGGGTCGGTCGCGACGATGTCAACTCGGTCCAGGCGCTGCTGCTGTTCAACATCGGCGGTGCCGAGCTGACGGCGGGTGAGCTGCGGACCCGGGGCTACTACCTCGGGTCGAACGTCTCCTACAATCTGAAGAAGCTGGTCGAGGGCGGCTACGTCAAGCACGAGCGCTCGCGCATCGACCGCCGCTCGGTCCGCGTCTCGCTGACCGACAAGGGCCGTGAGATCGCCGGCATCGTCGATCGCCTCTACGATCGTCAGCTCCGGTCGATCGAACAGGTCGGCGGCGTCGGGGTCGGCGAGTTCAAGTCGATCAACAAGTCGCTGCAGCGCCTGGAGCGCTTCTGGACCGACCAGATCCTCTACCGCCTCTGAGGCACCGCACTTCACTTTCCCGAGACGGACGGAAGCCGGGCACCCGCCCGGCTTCTTCGCGTCGAGGGCCGGGTCCACCGCACGGATCGCCGCCCGGAGGCGTCGCGCGGCCCGTGTGGCGACGCCATGGCACACCGATGCACGGCGGCGACACGCGCCTCTCACGCCCGTGTGACGGGCGTCGGCGACATGAATCGGCCATATTGGGGTGGGTATCGAGTACCCATACCTGTTGCGCCGAAGCCGAGGACGGCTCGCGGAAAGCCGGCGGAAGATCCGCCTTCGGCATCCGCGTGGACGGCGCCCGCCGGGGTCCGGCTCGACGGATGTCGGCCGACCCGACTGCCTGGGAGACTTCGACGGTGCACGATCATTCCGCCTCCGACTTCAGCCGTCCGACGCGGCGCCTGCTCCTCTCCGGCATCGCCGGTCTGGCGCTCGCTCCGGCGGTCGCCGCCGCCCAGCCGGCGGCGAGCCCGATCGACGCCTTCCAGCGCGGTCCGGGCGTGCGCGAGTGGCGCCAGAAGTTCGACGCCGGCACCACCGTCCAGGCGACCGACCTGCGCTCCGATTCGCCGCTCCTGTCGCCCGACACGGTCTCCGCGATCGAGGCGATGATCCCGCGCCTGCAGGATCTGGTCGCCCGCGGCGGCTGGCCGCGGGTCGAGTCCTCGTCGGTGCTGAAGGTCGGCACCCGCAATCCGCAGATCGTCCAGATGCTGCGCGCCCGCCTCGCCACCGGCGGCGACCTGCCGCCCGAGCACGTGAACCTCGGCAACCGCGACACCTTCGACAGCTACGTCGACGCCGCGGTCCGCCGGTTCCAGATGCGCCACGGTCTGCGCGCCGACGGCGTCGTCGACCAGACGGTGATGGACGTGATGAACGTTCCCGCCGAGGTCCGGCTGCGTCAGCTCGAGACCAATCTGGTGCGCATCCGCTCGATGTCGGGGTTCCTCGGCGAGCGCTACGTGTTCATGAACATTCCGGCCGCCGAGCTCGAACTGGTCGAGCAGGGCCGGGTGGTCGAGCGCCACAACGCCGTGGTCGGCAAGATCGACCGTCAGACGCCGGTGCTCTCCTCGCAGATCCGCGAGATCAACTTCCATCCCTACTGGCACGTGCCGGTCTCGATCATCAAGAAGGACCTGATCCCGAAGATGCAGACCGAGCCGGATTATCTGGCGAAGAACCACATCCGCATCTTCGACAATCGTGGCCAGGAAGTCCCCGCCGAGTCGATCGACTGGAACTCGGCGCAGGCGATGCAGTACCAGTTCCGCCAGGATCCGGGCGGCGACAACGCGATGTCGACGGTGAAGGTGACCTTCCCGAACAGCCACGACGTCTACATGCACGACACGCCGTTCAAGGATCTGTTCGGCGATTCGAGCCGCTTCTATTCGTCGGGCTGCATGCGCATCCAGAACATCCGGACGATGGTCGCCTGGCTGCTGCGCGACACCCCCGGCTGGACGCCGCAGGCGGTCGACGACGCGATCGCCAACGGCAACCGGCTCGATGCCCGGCTGAAGGTGCAGGTGCCGGTCTACACCAACTACATCACCGCCTGGGTGACCCGCGAGGGCATCCTCAACTTCCGTGACGACATCTACGATCGTGACGGTGTCGGCATGCTCGTCGCGCAGGACTGACCGCTTCGAACGACATCCTTTTCCCGAAGACCGCGCGTCCCGCCCGTTCCGCCCGTTCCGCCGCCCGGCGGAGCGGGCGTTCGTGTTCGTGTGCCCGCGATCCGGGCGCGCATTCCGTCGCGATTCGTGCTATCCGGCCCCCGCCCGCGGAATTCCCGCGGCGGGGTCCGCCGTTCCCATGCTCCGTTCTCCACGCGTGGAGAGAGGAGCGGTCCCGTCGCGGTCGATCTTCCCGCGTCGTCAACACCAGCCGAAGAGGTGCCCCATGACCCTTGCCAGTGCCAATGCTCCGCTCTTTCCGGGGTTCTTCGGCCGAGGTCTCGCCGAGAGCGATCCGGAACTCCACAAGGCGATCGCCGACGAGCTGCTGCGTCAGCAGGACGAGATCGAACTGATCGCCTCGGAGAACATCGTCTCCAGCGCCGTGCTCGAGGCGCAGGGCTCGGTGATGACCAACAAGTACGCCGAGGGCTACCCGGGCAAGCGCTACTACGGCGGCTGCGAATGGGTCGACGTCGCCGAAAACCTGGCGATCGAACGGGCGAAGAAGCTGTTCGGCGCCGAATACGCCAACGTCCAGCCCCACTCGGGCGCCCAGGCCAATCAGGCGGTGTTCTTCACCTTCCTGAAGCCGGGCGACGCCTTCATGGGTCTCGATCTCGCCTGCGGCGGACACCTGACCCACGGCTCGCCGGTCAACCAGTCGGGCAAGTGGTTCCGCCCGGTGCCCTACAAGGTCACCCCGGACACCCACCTGATCGACATGGACGAGGTCCGGGCACTCGCCCGCGCCGAGAAGCCGAAGCTGATCATCGCCGGCGGCTCCGGCTATCCGCGGGTGATCGACTTCGCCGCCTTCCGGGCGATCGCCGACGAAGTCGGGGCGATCTTCATGGTCGACATGGCCCACTTCGCCGGTCTGGTCGCCGGCGGGGTGCATCCGAACCCGCTCGACCACGCCCACGTGGTCACCACCACCACCCACAAGACGCTGCGCGGGCCCCGCGGCGGCATGATCCTCAGCCGTGACCTCGACATCGGCAAGAAGATCAACTCGGCGGTGTTCCCCGGCCTGCAGGGCGGCCCGCTGATGCACGTCATCGCCGCCAAGGCGGTGGCCTTCGGCGAGGCACTGCGGCCGGAGTTCAAGGTCTACGCCGAGAACATCGTCAAGAACGCCCATGCGCTCGCCGCGGTGCTGAAGGAGGAGGGTCTCGACCTCGTCTCCGGCGGCACCGACACGCACCTGATCCTCGTCGACCTGCGCCCGAAGAAGGCGACCGGCAACGTCACCGAGAAGGCGCTGAAGCGGGCCCACATCACCTGCAACAAGAACGGCATCCCGTTCGACCCGGAGAAGCCGATGGTCACCTCCGGCGTCCGCGTCGGCACGCCGGCCGGCACCACCCGCGGCTTCGGCGAGGCGGAGTTCCGGTCGATCGGAAAGATGATCGCCGACGTCGTCAACGGCATCATGAAGAACGGTGCCGAAGGCGACGGCCAGATCGAGGCGCGGGTCAAGGAAGAGGCGATCGCCCTCTGCCGCCGCTTCCCGATCTACGGCTGATCGGCCGAACCGCCACGAGACACGGAAGGCCGCGGGAGCGATCCCGCGGCCTTTCCTATTCGTCGCGGGCCCGGCGGGCCATGCGGCCGACGATGCCCTTGACGATGATGTCGAGCTGCGAGTTCTCCGAATAGTCGGCGACCGAGACGAAGTTGACCCGGTCGGCGGCGAGCAGGCGGTGGATCTTGTCGTAGGACCGCGCCTCGTCGACGGGATCGTAGACGGCGATCGCGTAGCCGCCCTGCAGGGTCAGTACCTTCATGGTCGGCACGTCGGTGTCGCCGTCGCCGAGGAAGATCATGTTCTCGAAC